>NZ_RHNZ01000022.1 GCF_003946395.1 Levilactobacillus fuyuanensis
AGATACGTTAGAATCCATGTATTAGAAGCTAGCTAATGGGAGAGGACTTCCATTTACACAAAAAATTTGACACTCCCAAATTTTCATAGTTTTCGAGCAAAAAGGCTGACAAACTTGCTGGCAGGCGTTATAGTAGTAATCCTGTGCCAAGGGTTGGCAAAATTCTAAAAGGAGGTCGGCGCATGAACGACTTAACTAAGGGTAACTCCCTCAAACTCATTTTCTTCTTTACGATTCCACTTTTAATTGGTAACTTATTTCAGCAATTATATAACGTTTCTGATACTGTGGTTGTGGGGCAAACCTTAGGGGTCAAAGCGCTGGCTGCGGTGGGAGCAACAGGCTCTATCAACTTTTTGATTATTGGTTTCGCACAAGGCTTAACTGCTGGTTTAGCTATTATTACGGCTACACGTTATGGTGCGCGTGATTACAAAGGCGTACGGAAGTCATTCGCTGCGAGCATTGTCATTTCAATTTTGATGACGGTTGTGTTGACGGTATTGTCGTTAACGTTCGTTGACCCAATCCTGCACTTGATGCAAACACCAGCTTCTATCTTTGAAAATTCTCGAATCTTTATCAGAACCATTTTTGCAGGGATCTTCGCATCAATGGCCTTCAACTTACTCTCAAATATTATCCGGGCGCTCGGAGATTCGCGGACACCACTGATCTTCTTAATGATCGGGACGGTTATCAACGTTTTATTGGAATTGCTGTTTATCTTAGTCTTTCACATGGGGGTTGCCGGGGCCGGCTGGGCAACGGTCATCTCACAAGTCATTGCTTCTCTGCTTTGCGTGGTTTACATCGTTCGGTCTATTCCCTTGCTGCATATCTCCAAGGACGACTTTAAGATTGACTTCCATGAACTGTGGGACCACTTCTCTACGGGGATGCCCATGGGCTTCCAGTTGTCGATCATTGCGATTGGCACAATGGTGATGCAGGCTGCCCTGAACTCATTAGGGACAGATTCTGTTGCCGCTTCGACCGCTGCTTCCAAGGTGGATCAATTGTGCTCGCTGCCAATGTCATCCTTTGGTGTAACCATGGCGACATTTGCCGCTCAGAACTTTGGGGCATCGAAGTACGGCCGGATCATGGAAGGGGTCAAGAAGACGCTCTGGTTGTCCGGAAGCTTTGCCGTCTTTGCCGGTGGTCTGGTTATCTTCTTCGGCAAGCCGATTGTGACATTGATTATTGGAACTGCTGATGAAAACGTCATTCGGTTATCGCAGACCTACTTCAACATTATTGGGAGTAGCTACCTGTTATTGAGCGTCCTCTTTATCATTCGGAATACTCTCCAAGGCCTTGGGCGTCGGGTATTACCAACGCTGGCTGGTGTTGGTGAATTGACGATGCGGGTCTTTGCTGCCGTATTCATGGTTGGGGCCTTTGGCTATGCCGGGGCCGTTTCAGCAGAACCACTGGCCTGGTTGGGTTCTTGCGCCATTCTGGTGCCATCTTGGATTCGAGCTGTTAAGCAACTGCGGAACCTGCAACGTTCTGTTGATATTGTTGAAGGTAAAACGGATGCAGACCAAGTGGACACTGCGTCGCAAACTACGACGAACCAGCCGCGTTTGGCTGGTGCACAGCCTAAATTAGAGTCTTAGCATTAAGCGTGATACACTAGAGGTGGTCGTTTTTTAACGGCTGCCTTTTTTTGACGAAAAAATAGGCGGCAGTAGCTGACTAACTGATTTTGACGGTTAAGTCTATTTAGTGAATCGGCTGCCCGCTAATCAAGGAGTGCTTAACGAGATGAAGAGTTTTATTTTTGATATTGATGGAACCTTGTTGGACACGGAAGCAATGTACATTAAGTCCCTCCAGGCCATTCTGTATGAGCGGGGAATGGATCGCCCATATGCTGAGTTGGCAACGACCTTTGGCATTCCAAGTCGTGACGCATTGATTCGGTTGAAGGTTCCGGAAGTTGAGAAAGTTTTGGCATTGTGGGGCCCTCGTACACAAGACTATCGGGAGACAGTTGCAGTCTATCCAGGCGTAAAGGCGGCCTTGCAACAATTAAAGGATGCCGGCGCCCATTTAGCCGTAATGACGTCAAAGCAAAAGTTCGAGTATGAACGAGATGTGGTCGGAGAAGGCTTGGCGGATTACTTTACGCAACACGTAATTGCTGAAGACGTTGCACACGGTAAGCCAGATCCAGATGGCATTTTATTGGCAATGGCACGACTACATGCAGATCCCGCAACAACTATTTATGTTGGCGACACGGACTATGATGTTCGGGCATCGCAGGCAGCGCATGTGACCTTTGGCTTTGCTGGTTGGAATGGTAAGCGACCAAACGGCTTTACACCAGATGTGACATTTGCGCGGCCTGAAGATATGTTGAAATTGCTGTAAAGTGGTTGTCCTGACAGTTTTGTGCTATATTTGAGCCAAGTAGTTTTTCAGAAAGCCGCAATTGCGGTGCCAACAAAGGGGTGGCAGGATGCTTGCCATAATCGTCACAGGTCACGGTGAATTTGCCCGTGGCATCTTACAAAGTGCCGAGATGATCTTCGGTAAAGCGCAGAAAGTTATGGCTGTTACGTTAGCTGATAACGAGAGTGTGGAAGATTTGGTCAATCATTATCGTGCAGCTATTCAGAGTATGCAGCCAGTTTCAGAATTACTGTTTTTAGTCGATCTATGGGGTGGGGCGCCCTTTAACGCTGCACGACAGGTCGTTGCACAGACGCCAGACAAGTACGGGTTGATTGCGGGATTGAATTTACCGATGTTGATTGAGGCGTTGGCAATCCAAAAACAGCCGCTTGAAGTGGTTCTGCCACACCTAGTACGTGCAGCACAGGGTGGAATTCGTCAGCTTGATACCACTAATCAGTCAGATGAAGAAGATTAAGTGATTGTGGCGATAAATACCGTAGAAGAGTCTTGCCGAATTGGCGAGACTTTTTTTAGCGATTTTTTAGTTTAAGACGCAGAGGGGACGATAGACGGTATTTGTATGATAGATGGGCAATTGACCGTAGGGGGATGCTTAATGGGCTGACAACGAAATTTAGGGGACTTGGATGGGGCGTGAATGGTTGAAGTATTGACGGCACCAGAATTATCCCAATGCTGAGATGCAGACTTGCAGATGAAAGGGGACTTGTGAATCTGATTGCCAAAAAGGGGTTGCACTTGCCAGCGAAAGACCATTCGAAATCACCCGCCATTCATTTTTTGTAAGTTAATCTTAGCATAGATTCCAATGTAATACACACTATTAACCTTATAAATAAATTTATGAGCTGATGTGGTGGAAACTATGGATATGATAAGCAATAGCCACAAAACCTTTACAAACAATTTACACATCATGATTCTATAATGTGTTATGATTTTGGCATAGACCAGGTAATGACGAATTGAGTACGTGTCGCAACGTATAACACTGCTAAACGAGATACTTGGTTCAAAAAAACTACTGCCAAGCTGGCAGTAGTCTGTAAATCACTGATATTAGCCTACGGTTACTTGATCGCGGCCATGACGTTTGGAGTAGTAGAGTTATTCGTCAGCCCGACGATAGACGTCGACTTGATTCTCATCACCAGATTTTAGCTGTGTAAGTCCGGCTGAAATTGTGATGTCAATGGGCTGTCCAGAATGCTTAAAGGCTGTTGCTTTAACTCGATTGGCGATCTCGTCCACAATCGTGCGTGCGCGTTCTGACGTGTAACCAGCAAAGATGATAGTAAATTCTTCGCCACCAGTTCGGTAGAGTTGAAGTGTTGGGTCGCTTGCCCTGAGTTCCTGCATAATTAGACGAGAGACGGTCGTTAACACATAATCACCAGCTAAGTGGCCATAGGTGTCGTTGACGTGCTTGAATCGGTCAATATCAAAGAGCATGAGTGTCAGTGGTTCTTCACGGTTCTGAGCATGGTCAAAGGCCTGACCAAAGTTATTTTTATATGCATAGAAGTTATGTGCGTGGGTCAGTTCGTCAAAATTAGTCGTGTAAGTCAATTGTGCAAGTGTATTGGCACCGGCAAGAACGGCATCGATGTAGACAAACATAATAGTCATGAAGAAAAAGCTAAACAAGATTTCCCAGCCAATTGTCACGGGATGTAAGTCAAATCGAAATTTCATGACCATCCACATCGCTGTTGAGAAGGCAAGGTTGACTAAGCTATAGTCAACAAAGTCTTGCCAGGCATGATGGCGATGCTGCTTAATCACCTTCATAGCGAAGTACAGACCAACGTAGATCGCTGCAAATAGCCAAGACAGGGGGATGGTCAATGTTCCGTTAATGCCCATAAAAGCCACGATGACGATGGCCATCTGCCAGAATTTGATTTCTAATTGTAAAAAATAGGCGATGAATACAACGGCAAATATTTGAAAATTAACGAAGACCCAACCGTTTTGAGTTCCGTCAACGGAGAGTTGGGCGCCAACAATCAAGATGGCCATGTACAACAAACCAATGATGGTTCGCACCCTGTTGACATCAATATTCGGATGTCGCTTTTGCAGATGTTTGGTTAAATGATCGGTTATAAACCAATAAAGGGTCAGCACGCCTAACAGGAAGAATACACTGGTGAAGGCGGGCGTCACGAACCACTGGGCCCAAGTCATGTTAAGTCATCCATTCTATAATTTTTTTGAAATGCGTCTTGTATCGTACCACAGGCAGCGGTTTAACGCCACAACTTTTGTGGTTGGTAATAAAAGGACTCAGAACTATTGTTCCGGGTCCTAATTGTCGCTGTTTCTTTAACCGATTGTGACTTGATCTCGTCCATGACGTTTAGAGTAATAGAGGCTTTCATCAGCGCGACGATAGAGGTCAACCTGGCTACCATCGTCGATTTTAAGTTGTGTAATACCAACCGAGATACTAATATCGATAGTCTTACCAGCGTGCTGAAATTCGGCCTCACGGACACTTTGGGCAATCGCATCGACGTGTTCACGAGCTTGACTAACTGTGTAGTTGTCAAAAATAATGGTAAACTCTTCGCCACCTGTTCGATAAAGGATGAGTGAGGGATCAATTGCTTTTAGTTGTTGCGTAATCAGCCCAGCAACGTGAGTCAATACATAGTCGCCGGTCAGATGTCCATAAGTGTCATTCACGTGCTTGAAGTGATCAATATCGAACAACATTAATGTTAGGGGATGTTTCTCCGTTTGTGCATCTTTGAATTGATGACCAAAGGCCCTTTTAAAGGAATAAAAGTTGTGGACTCGAGTCAATTCATCATAGTTCGTCGTGTAAGTGAGTTGCGCTAATGTGTCCGCGCCAGCCAACAAGGAATCAACGTAAATATACATAATCGTCAGCAGAACAAAACTGAATAATATTTCCCAGGAGATAACGCTCCAGGATAAATGGAACCGTAACCGCATCAGCCACCATAAAATTGCAGAAAAGAGAAGGGCAGTGCTGGCAAAGTCCATGTAATTACGCCAAGGACTGTGTAAATGGTGCTTAATATTCTTCATGGTCAAGTAGAAGCCAATGTAAACGACAGCGTACGCCCACGAGAGCCCAATTGTGAGGGTGCCATCAATCAACATAAAGAGGAGGGTGGCCAAGGCAAATTGCCAGACCCGAATCTCCAACATTAAGAAGTAGCTCACGAAGACGACCGCAAATATCTGGAAATTAGTAAAGACCCAGCTGTGATCGGTTCCGCTGACCGAGGCTTGCGTTGTAATCAAAAGAATGACCATGTAAATGAGTCCGACAATTGTGCGGACGTGGTTAGCGTTAGGATGTTGACCGCGATTCTCCATGTATTTAATTAGTTTACTGGTCAAGAACCAGTAGAGGGTCAGGACGCCCAGCAGAAAAAAGATACTGGTAAAGGCGGGCTCCACAAACCATTTGGACCAGGTCATGAGTTGTCATCCATTCTATAATTGACTGCTTAAAAAAGTATTCACTACTTATATATTAACGCGCAAAACTTAATTGGACTACCCCATTGTGCGAAATTTCGTAAGAAATAAGGAGTCAGCCTGAATATATGATTCGGGCGACTCCCTGTTTAGACCAGACTAGGTTTGCCATAAAGGTAACCTTGATGTAGCGAAATGCCAAATTTTTTAGCCAGGGCTTGGTCTTTGGCATCTTCAACACCTTCAAGAATCAATTGCAGACGGTAATATTTTGCAACTTTAGACCAAAAGGCCAGGGCGTCAGGAATTTCCTTGGCCCGACCGTCCATCCGCAGATTTTGCATAGCAAATTTAATCTGGTCGACGAAGGGGAGAAGATGCTGAATATTATCGTAAGTATTTGATCCAGTACCGACGTCGTCTAAGACCAGAGCGATGCCATACTGATGAATAGCTGTACTAAAGAGCTGAATTTCCGGTAAGGTAGGGGCTTCAGTAAGTTCAATCGTTAAGGCAGCTGGGTTCAATCGCTTCTTAAGCGCAATAATGGTCCCCAGGGTGAGGGGATCACGTAGTTGTTGGTTGTTGAGGTTAAAGGCCAGTACCTGCTGATTAATTGCTGTATTTAAGGCATTAGCTGTTTCTTCTAAAAGTCTGGCTTGTTCTCCCACTGAGATATCGGTGAAATGTTGGGGGAGCACCCACGTTTCATTTTGCTGCTTACGCAGGAGGACCTCATAGCCAAATACTTTATGATCATCTTGATTAATTTGTGGTTGCACAAAAAAACGATACATTTGGGTCGACTCCTTTAAATTTTTCAATTTAATGAATTAACTTTATTTTAGCGCATTTCTATAAAAGAACAACGCCATATATCATTTAATGTTGCCATTGATTCACGTTTCGATTAAGCCCAGATGTATACTAGCGACTCCCTTGATGAGTTACTGTACTTGCTGAATCTTTGCCAGTTACCGATTATTTACGAAAAATGTGGCCTTGCATGTTACTGCCCCGTTGTATTAATTAAACAGCTTTCGAAGAAGAGACGTTCTCGACGACTAGTACAAAGTGAGCATTATTGTGCCGATAGGCCAACACAGTTAAAGCACAATCGCTGACGGACTTGCTAATAGTATTCTATCAATTTGTGGCTATTTTACTTAAGTGTCTTAATTTGTCGCCGAAGTGGTGTAAGTTACGTCGTGTTCTTGAGGGAAATTGCCCCTTATACCTTGGCATTTCCGTAGTCAATTGCTTCGTAAGACCGTTCATTAACTAGACCGTCCTATCTGTCATGAATAGTGAGGTCCATTTTGAGTTCCAATTCAATGGCCTTAGTTGGCGTATTCTCCGGTAGTGCTAATGGGTCACGACCTTCAATCTGCTGAAAGTAAGGTTGTGCCTCTCGGTAGATGGTATTTTAGAGCAGGACGCTCAGCTGTGATCCAGGAAAAAACGGTGACTGTCAATGGGGAACACCTTCTAATTCCAATGATTTAGCAGTGATTGCTTAACTTCAGTATACTGTGCCTACATAAAAACGGCACCGCCCCTGAAGGCGATGTCATTTATTCGATCTAAATTTAAAAAGATTAGTAACCGTAGTTGCCATTATCCGTAGAGCCAGTCGACGACCCGTAACCGGAGTTGGTCGTGGTTGAGCCGTAGCTGGTATCCGTGCCATAAGCCGAGGTATCGGCATCCGTTGTGAAATTCTTAGTATTAGACAAGCCCAACGTCTTGCGAATATGGTTCGAGACCTTCTTCAGTTCATCGTTGGTTGGGACCTGGTAAGACAAGCCATCAATCATAGCATCTTGACCTTGCAATGTTTCTGACTTGATATGGTGAGAGGCGTCACCGTATTTAGCGCGGATTTGCATCAGATCATCAAAGGTCAGGTCGGTCTTCAAGTTTCCCTTCAGAGAAGTTAGGATTTGTTGATAACGCGTGAGGGAGGTTAACCCAGCCGCCTTAACGACTAACTTCTGTAAGACCTGTCGTTGCCGCTTTTGCCGACCGTAGTCACCTAACGGATCTTCGTGTCGCATCCGGGAGTAAGCCAGAGCTTGCTTCCCATTCAAATGGATCTTCTTGCCCTTGGTGACATTGGCTGCCCCGTACTGGAAGGTCAGCGGTGGTGTCACATCGACGCCGTTAACGGCATCGACCATCTTCTCCAAGCCACCCATGTTGACGATAGCATAGAAGTCGATGGGAATGTCCAACAAGTTTTCAACGGTTTTAACGGCCGTCTTTGGGCCACCAATCGTGTAAGCGGCGTTGATCTTCTGAACGGAGGCATTGACCCCAGAACCAACCGTCACGCGGGTATCCCGTGGAATACTGGTTAGATAGGCGGTTTCGGTCTTCGGATTGATTGTGGCAACCATCAACGTATCAGTCCGACCCACATCAGAACGACCTAACGCCCCCGTATCGGTTCCCATTAACAGGATAGAGAAAGGCTGATTCTTTTTCAGAACGGCAGAAACGTTACGACTCTTGGCGGCCTTGGAAGACTCGTAGGTTTGACTAAAGGTCTTCTTGGCAGAATTCCAAGCTTGATAGCCATAAGCTAGGCCACCGGTCAACATCACCAATAGGACGATGACAATCGTCCACATCACGGGACGATGGGGGTGAACTTGCGGCACTTTGAAGTGTGAGTTACGGTCAGCACGCCGGTCATAGACTTGTTCGAAGTCCTCTGGTGATCGGTGACGTCTACTTTCATTATCGTTTGGCATAGTTATTTCCTCATCCTCATTAAAATCTTTGTATACGCGCTGCTGGCGCTCACGAAATGTTGACGGAGTCGGCCAGCGCAACCAAATTTTAAAAGTTCCCCTGGAAATCTGGTTTGCGGACTCAATTAATTTATTAGACCACAAAAAAGGCCATTCGTAAACGCTTGGTTGGGCTAAAAAGGTGGAAATAACCAGTCAATATGGAAGGTAAATGTAATTTTCAAAAGCTTGTCAAGGCTCACTAAAGCATGGCACATGGGCGTTTGTAACCGGTTACGAATTCGGCCATTTTCAGACCCGTGCTATAATGAGCCAAGTTAGTTAAGAATCGTTAATATTTTATCACGAGCGGCGAGGAGGGTGACTGATGGCCGTCTTTGTTCGAAGCATCTCGGGTGTTTTAATTATCCTAGTGATGATTGGTTTAGGTTATATTCTTTCTCGCCGCGGTTGGTTTGACGAACAATCTCGGCGGTTGATCGCCCGGTTGGTCACGCAGATTGCGTTGCCAGCTTACATGATCAGTACGATTACGACCCAGTTTTCAGCGCAGACGTTGAAATCAACGTTGCCGGATCTGCGGTTTCCCGTGGTTTCCATGTTAATCATGTTTGGTTTATCAGTGATTGCCTTTCATGGATTCAAGGTTCATCCACAACGACGGGGATTGTTTGAAGCCATGTTTGCTAATTCCAACACTGTGTTCGTTGGCTTGCCCGTTAACGAAGCCTTGTTTGGACCTAAGAGTATGCCGTTCGTGTTAGTCTATTACATGGCCAACACCACGTTCTTCTGGACGTTAGGGGCTTACTTGATTCAACGAGACGGACAGGGTACCGCAAAATTCAATCTAGTAAACACACTGAAGAAAATCTTTTCGCCGCCTCTGTTAGGCTTTATGCTGGGGGTTGCGCTGGTCCTACTCGATATTCAATTACCGTCATGGATTATGAAGGACTTCAGCTATGTTGGTGGCCTCACGGTGCCGTTGTCGATGATCTTTATCGGGACGGCGATCGCCGGTGCCGGTGTGCAGAATATTCGGTTGAACCGGGATAGTTTAGGCATTTTATTTGGCAGATTCTTAGTCGCACCGACGTTGATGGCCTGTTTGGTCATTCCAACGCCGATGCCAGTGTTAATGAAGCAAGTCTTTATCTTACAAGCGGCGATGCCCGTTATGACGAACGCGCCGGTAGTAGCCAAGCTCTACCACGCGGATACGGATTACGCGGCCATCATGGTAACCGAAACGACCCTCCTAAGTTTAGTGGTGATTCCGATTTTGATGGTAATCGTCCAGCAAATTCATTAGTTGATAGGTTTTACATAGGGAGGAACTAGGTTCGTTTTGAGAAGAACATTGTTGTACGTCGCATTTTCAACTTTAATGTTTAGTTCAATGGAAATCGCCTTGAAGGCTGCCGGCGGGGCATTCAACCCCATCCAACTCAACCTGATTCGATTCTTCATTGGGGGAGTCATCCTGTTGCCAATCGCCTTACGGGCATTGAACAAGCAGCAACATCACTTGACGCGTTCCGATTGGGGCCTGTTCTTCCTGACCGGATTCGTCTGTGTCATTGTCTCCATGACGCTTTATCAGTTAGCTATTTCAGTCGACGAAGCTTCAACGGTTGCCGTTTTATTCAGTTGCAACCCCGTCTTCGCCCTGATCTTCTCCTACCTGATCTTACATGAACGGCTCGGGCGAGCTAACTTGATTGCGGTGGTTATCTCAATCATTGGCTTAATCGTCATTGTTAACCCCGCCCATTTGACCAATCCTATTGGTTTGAGCTTAGCCATCGGTTCTGCCCTGACCTTCGGGCTCTACAGTATCGTTTCGCGGTGGGGTTCCGTGCGGCATCACTTTAATGGGATTATCATGACCTGCTTCACTTTCTTTGCCGGATCATTTGAACTGTTACTGTTGATGCTGTTGAGTCACGTGCCTGCTGTTGCCGGTGGGATGCGTCAGGTATCTTGGCTCAGCCAGTTCGCCGCAATGCCGATTCTGAAAAACGTTAGCTTGCAATATTTCTGGTTACTGTTCTTCATCGGGGTCTGTGTGACCGGTGGTGGGTTTGCCTTTTACTTCTTAGCCATGGAACGTTCCGACGTTTCCACCGCTTCCTTGGTCTTCTTCATCAAGCCGGGGCTGGCACCAATCTTAGCTGCCTTACTGATTCACGAACAGATCTTGACCAATACCGTTATTGGGATTGTCATCATTTTGTTGGGGTCGGTGGTCACCTTTATGGGGAACCGGGTCAAGTCTCGGGAATCTCAATTGGCGGATCAAGAGGCTACCGTACCAGCTAGCGAATTCCAAGAAGAGACACAGACGGCAGCTGCCAAGCTCCGTGCGCGGGCGCAAGCTCACGTGAAGTCCTCTTCGACAGAATCAACGGATTAACTTAAAATAAAACGCGTCCTTAAGCGCAAATGTAACGCTTAGGAACGGATAGTAGGAATGACTGGCCAACAGTTGTTTCTACTATTTTTTTGTCGTGTGTTGGGTCGATTACCTGAAATAGGGTGTATTGACGGTGAGTAACTGGCGGTAATGTCTTGTGCCTGAATAGGTAAGTCTGATGAAGGAATAGCTCGCAATCCGGTTAGCTGGCTTTACATTTCGCAGTTTCAGCCTACACTAGAGCTCTGATTGAAGGAGGGACTTACATGGACTTAAAAGTAGAAGTGATTAAGCGTTATTTTAGGCTATCGGACTTGGCTTCTCGTGACGATCAAGCTTGTCGGGAGATTATCAAACTTTTCGCCGACAATGCGGTTGTTAAGGGATCCAACGGGATGATTGCTGCTACCCCCGCTGAAATTACGACATTTTTTGAGAACTTTTTCCAGGATAATCAGTCACTACGACATCTTTGTCGGGTTGTCATTACCAATGGTGCCTATCAAGCTGAGTGGGCAGTCGCAGGACGTAAGCAAAATGGTAAGTTGTTTGCCCTCCGTGGTTTTGATAGTTATGAATTTAATCAGAATAATAAAATAACTTTTCTACAAGTTGAGATTCGGCAGTAAGTGTAAGGTTGTCAGGGTAACATTATCAAAAAAACAGTTCCAGCAATCGCGTGAAGGTTGTCGGAACTGTTTTTGGGCAGTTGTGGGCCAGCATTTTCGACTTGCCAAGGTTAGTGATAGGTCATCCATGGACACAGTTGAAATAAGATTAGGAGTCAACGGGTACTGTCCGTGATTTTTCGCACAAATTAAACGAAACCCGGCCGCGGCTATGTTATGATTGTCGTGGTCATTATAGAGAGAAAGGGAGCGTGACGAATGGCAAAGCTGGTTATTTTACGGCACGGTGAGAGTGTTGCCAACCGAGATAACATTTTTACGGGGTGGAATGACGTCCCGCTGACTGCGAAGGGGCGGCAACAGGCACAGGCCGCTGGACAGTTGGTGGCACAGACGGGACTTCGTTTTGGCGCGCTCCACACGTCCATGTTACAACGCGCTATTGTCACCTCAAACATTGTCTTGGAAGCCATTGATCAACTCTACATTCCGGAGTATAAGTCTTGGCGGCTTAACGAACGCCACTATGGCGCGCTTCGTGGAAAGAATAAGGATCGTGTTCGTGAGGAGGTCGGCGACAAGCAGATCAAGATTTGGCGGCGAAGCTTTGAGACGATTCCACCACAGTTAGACCACATCGTTCAGGATGCGCGGTACGACCGGTTCGGTCCCAACATTGAACCGCTGGGTGAGAGCCTTGAGATGGCCTATCACCGGCTGATGCCGTATTGGGTAGACCAGGTAGCCCCCCGGTTGTTGGACGGTCAGAATCAGTTGATCGTTGCTCATGGGAGTACGTTGCGAGCCTTGATCAAGTACCTTGATGGTGTGGCGGATGCGGATATTAGCAAGGTTGAAGTTGCCAATGGTGAACCCATTCAGTACACGTTTGATGAACACCTGAATGTACTCGAAAAATTAATTCTTTAATAATTAGTTAACGAAATACTAAGATAATTAGGTTGGCGGACACAATCAGCAGAAAAGATTGTGTTTAGCCAGCCTTTTCGTATAATCAGAGGCAGGGACTTTTCTGTAGGTAATTGCCGAGCCACGTTGTCGGGTTGTGTTGCGAGCACATCATGGGGAGCTTGGTGAGTGACGCGTGTGGCAGGGCAATTACAAAATTGAGTAGGGTCTAATTTCTAGGGGGATTGAGGATTGTGAACAAGCGTAATTTGGGGCACTGGGCCATTTTGGCAACAGTGATTGTGGGCATTACCGGTCTGGTCATGGGCATGCATGAGATCGATACTAAGGACCAGCAGGCAGTTCGCACAACGAGTAAGCTACACGCAAAACAGACGCGGCAAGAGATTGCATACGATGCGTTGCGTAGCAATCAACTGCGGCAAAAGAAGAAAACGGCGTTGGATAAACAGAATAAGGGACAGAAGCATCCCCAATTTGCGGCCCGCTTCACCAAGAGCTTAAAGGCCAAGAAGTTTGTGGGAACGGCCCTGGTAGTCAAAAACAACAAGGTGATCTATCAACGCTCCTTTGGTAAGGCCAACGCGAAAAAACAGCAAGCTAATCAACCGACATCACAGTTTCTGATCAATTCTATTCAGAAGTCAATCACGGGCATGCTGATTATGCGAGCGGCGCAGTCGGGTCAGCTGCATTTGACGGATAAGCTAAGCAAGTACTACCCACAAATCAAGGGGAGTAATCGGGTGACGATTCGGCAGATGCTGAATATGGAAGCCGGGATCAGTGGTGACCTGAATCCAGGGACGACACTGACGGAGCCCGCCGTTTACAAATATGCCGCACAACAAGCGCGTATCAACCGAACGAAAATTAATCAGTTTAATTACCAACCTATCTGTTATACCCTGTTAGCTGGAATCCTGCGGAAGGTGACGCATGAATCCTATTACGGGTTGTACTACGAGCATGTGGTGACGCCATTGAATCTGAACCATTCTAGCTTTGCGCAGCTCAAGCATCCGGGAACGACCATCGGTTATAGTGGAACGGTTCCTGGTAACTATTCGCAGCCTCATGTGCCATCTGCCAAAGATATGGCCGTGCAGATTGCGACGGGGAACGCCACAATGTCCGCTGGTGATGTCTTTAGAACGGAACGGGCATTGATCCAGGGCACACTCCTCAAGAAGCACTCCGGCGCCAACGTTCTGCATCAAAGCAAGTCGACCACGGCTCACTATGCCGGGGGGATGTATCATCTCGACCGCATCGGTTACTATGGTCACGGTGTCGGCGATGATTATGAAGGCACGTACGCACTGAGCCGCAACGGGAAGACCGGAGTCGTTCTGTTGTCGAACAACTACTACAAGGGTGGCATGTATCCAACGTGGTCGACGGAAGACCTAGCCCTCAATACGTTCCGAAATATTAACGCAGCAAGCAAACTCTATTAGAATTTAAAAAGTCGGCGTAAGTGCCGGCTTTTTTGATTAATTATGAGAAAAGTGGAAATCATCGTTAATAAATGAGCAAATCAGAAAACGATTTCATTAAGATAATCGGTTATTAGGGATGTTCCAATCCGTTAGCCGATAAATGGTGATATACCAACAAGATAGCGCTCTCAGATAAGTAACCAGTGGTTGTTAAGTTTAGTAACTCTTCCTATATAATTAACCAACTGAAGGATAATTAACGCTTTCATTGTGAAATGGGTTGTTGTATAATTCTACAGGTTCAAAAAGTTAGTTACGCAATTCACTTATTGGCATAAGGAGCGTGAAGAGAATGACTGTTTCAGTTAGCTGGATTGGGGCCCTTATTGGGTTAGCTCTTGCTATTATTTTGATTTTACGGAAGGTAAACCCCGTCTACTCTCTATTGTTGGGAACGATTGTGGGTGCACTGATTGGTGGTGCCAATTTAACACAAACCGTCAACATCGTTGTGACAGGTTCACAAAGTGTCATGGGAACCGTCGTCCGAGTCTTGGCTGCCGGTGTTTTCGCCGGGGTCATGATGGAATCTGGCGCGGCAAATGCCATTGCGCGAGGTATCGTCGATAAATTCGGTGAGAGCCTCGCCATTCTGTCGTTGGCCTTAGCCACGATGATCATTACGGCCGTGGGGGTCTTCATCCCTGTTGCCGTCCTGATTGTGGCGCCGATTGCCCTCGAAGTGGGGAGTCGGATGAAGATTTCCAAGCTGGCCCTGCTAGTTGCCTTGTCAGGTGGGGGTAAGGCCGGGAACATCATCTCGCCAAATCCGAACACGATTGCCGCAGCCCATGGATTCCACCTGGAGCTCAGTCAACTGATGGTCGCCGATTTTATTCCGGCGGTCTTTGGCTTAGTGGCTACGGTGCTGATTGCCACTCTTTTACGGCATCACGGCACGATTGCGACGATGGCTGACGTCGAAGCCAATCAGGAACAGGGTGACCAACAGGAGACGGCGGCCTTGCCCTCTCTAGGAACGGCGATTGTTGCGCCCCTCTTAGCCGTGATTCTACTACTCATGAATCCGGTGGGGAACGTCTTACACATTGGCTTTCTTGAGAAGTTCAATGTGGATGCCATGTATATTCTGCCACTGGCTGGGCTGATTGGGATGCTCGCCATGCATCAAGGCAAGCAGGTCCTGGCCTATACTAAGGCGGGAATGGCCCGTATGACCGATGTCGTCTTGATTCTGATTGGTGCCGGCGCTATTGGTGGGCTGATCACCACCTCGACGCTACCAGCCGCCATCGTTCACCTGATCAAGGTCTCCGGGATTTCCGGGACGTTCTTGGCACCAATTGCCGGGATCCTGATGGCGGCCGCAACGGCTTCCACCTCGACCGGGGTTATTTTGGCGACCGGATCATTTGGCAAGGCCATCTTGGCTTTCGGAACGGCGCCACTGGCAGCCGCTGTGATGGTTCACACTGGGGCCACGGTCATCGACCACTTGCCACAGGGGAACTACTTCCACGTGACCGCCAACGCTATGAACATGACGTTGAAGGAACGGATGCAGTCAGTTCCTTATGAAACGGCCGTGGGGTTAACCATGACTATCGTCGGGGTCGTGATGTTTACGCTGTTCTAGCGTGACGGAAAGGATGACAAAATTATGAAAATTGTGATTGCTCCCGATTCTTTTAAGGGAAGTTTGACGGCCAAACAAGCCGCTGACGCCATTCATACTGGGCTGAAACGGGTCTTCCCCGATGCCGATTATGAAATTGTGCCAATGGCGGATGGTGGTGAAGGAACGGTTCAGTCCTTAGTCGACGCCACGCAGGGAAGTTTCCGCCAGGCGTCGGTCTTGAACCCTCTGGGCGAGACCGTCTCAGCCGAATACGGCTTGTTGGGTGATCAGCAGACCGCGGTTATTGAAATGGCGGCGGCGAGCGGCATTCAATTTGTGAATGATGAAACGAAAAATCCACTGGTAACGACGACGTACGGGACGGGCCAACTCATGCTGGACGCGATGCACCACGGTGCCCGTGAGATTATCATCGGTATTGGCGGGAGTGCCACAACCGATGGGGGTCAGGGGATGGCTGAAGCGCTGGGCGTCAAGTTTCTCGATGCCACTGGCAATCCCATTTCTCGTGGTGGGGGCGGCTTGGCCGACCTCGCGACGATTGACGTGAGCGGTGTGGATCCACTGGTTGCGCAGACCAAGGTTCGTATCGCCTCGGATGTGACCAATCCACTGGTGGGGTCAACTGGTTCTGCCGCGGTATTTGGCCCGCAAAAGGGGGCTACGCCAGAGATGGTCAAGGTGTTGGATGGCAATCTGGCCCATTACGCCGCGGTGATCAAGACCACGCTGGGTAAGGACTTAGCCGACTTTCCTGGTGCTGGTGCCGCTGGTGGTCTGGGTGCCGGGTTACTAGCATTTACCGATTCCAATATGGAAAAGGGCGTGGAGATTGTGGTTCGTGAAACCCATCTCAAAGAACGGGCAGCCAATGCCGACTATGCTTTCACTGGTGAGGGTGCCATCGACTTTCAAACGCAGTACGGTAAGACCCCAATGGGCACGGCACAGGCGGTCAAGGCTGCTAGCCCTCATGTCAAGGTGATTGGAGTTGCCGGTAATGTGGGTGCAGGTATTGATCAGCTCTACGATCTTGGTATCGATGCTATCTTCGGCATCCTGCCAGGTATCGTAGATCTGCCAACGGCAATTGCCACCGGTCAGGAAAACCTGGCACGGACGGCGGAGAATATTGCCCGGGTTATTAAATAGAATTTAAACAGAGGGACTGTGGCGGTAGTTGCAGTCCCTTTTGTCACCCCAGTGAGTTGTATCCATTTTTAAGTAAACCATCAAATTATCCAGTTCTAGCCATTCCGGTAATCACGGCTTACCTGGGAGTGGTACCATTAGAACTGGAGAGACCGATTGACGATTTATACCACGTGTTAATTGGTTACATAGCAATTGAGGGGGAGTTTAGATGGTTAAGGGAATCAAATGGGTCATGGCGGGGAGCCTCATGGTCTTTGGGGGTGTCATGGCTAGCGAGCTTGGTCCTGCTCAGACAGCACAAGCGGCCAGCACAGTTAAAACCAGGTATGCGCTTGGTAATTATCAAGCCAAAAAGTTCAAGTGGGTTCAGAACAAAAATGAATATGTCCCACACCCCAAGGCTTATGCCTGGTCAATGACCTACCAAAAGCAGGGGACGTTTCAAACACAACCAATGACCTACACGACCCGCCGGGGGAATGCGCCGGCTACTCTGACGACTGACCTCTATCTGCCGGTTACCGTCCAGAGTTCTGGCGATTGGGGTAATCCCCAGAGTGTCGTCCTGACCAAGAATGGTCGAACGGCTTACGTGGGTTACTTGGCAACGGGGACCACGAGTACGGGGTGGATCGTGAAGTATGATCTGGCCAAGTTGCGGCAGAAATTTGGCGCAAGTTCGGGGCACATGGCTCTCATCCGGCAAGCTACCAATGCCTATTCTAAAGGAAAGTCGGCGTCACAGCAGAAAACGGTGATGGCGGCCATGCAGATTGGGTCTACGTTTGACATAGGTCACGGCCAATCGTTGGCATTGAATCCGCGAACGCAACAGCTCTGGCTGAGTCGGACAAGTGGAGAAGACGGCCGGTATGGCAGTGCCGTGCAGGTCTCGACCCGTACCTTACGGCCAGTCCGGACGGTGGACTATCGGTTGGTCAATAAGACCGGTGCCAAGTTGGCCGTCAATAGTACTCTGACGTTTGATAAACGCGGGTACGCTTACTTCAGCAGTTACAGTGGTAAGCGATCCCTGCGCGTTTATCGGGGAACCATGTCTAAGAAGGGTGTCCACTTCAACCTGGTCATGCAGGGGCTAAAATACCGGCCTGGACAGACACATCAGTCGATTGCCTACAATGCCAAGAATGATCGGCTCTACTTTGTCAGCGACGATGCGATTTCTTCCGTGCCGTTGGCGAAGTTGAACCGCAGTAAGGTCAAGCCTAAAAATGTGAAAGCCACGGTCTTTGCCAGCAGTCGTGAGTTCGAAGGCCTGTCATTTTCCGGCGGTGGCCAAGCGTATGTGCTCTTGAATCGCGGACCGGAATTAATGCGGTTAACCTTTAGATAGCAACAAAAAAATTCCGAGACAAGTGTCCCGGAATTCTTTGTAGTTACTTTAATCAGAGTAAGAATGTCCCTCCGTTTAAGAAAGACAACATTTCATTTTAAAAGCTAACTTAGCCGGAAGAGGCCAGAGATGGAACCAGCTGTGACGACGGTGTTAGATTGGGCATTTGTTTCTTCCAATCGTACAGCGTGGGACGTGTTGGGAAACTCGCATGAACTTTGCGAGGTTTCCAACCGAGCCGGAAGCCCGTTCTTGGGCTGCAGGTGGTCCCCACAGCAGGTGGAATCTCTGGCAGCTGCAGGCGGCAGTTTTTAAAATGATTAAGCTAAAGCACCCATTGGATCCCATGGTGCCAAGACCGTTGGTTCTTCAGTTTCTTGAGTCTTCTTTAAGTCGTCAGGCAGGAATTGCTTGTTCACAACAACTTGGTAGCAGTATTCATCCATCCAAGCGTCGCTCATCACGAAGTAACCCTTCGTGCCGACCTTTTCACCCCAAGAGTTTTCAACCTTCCACTTGGTTGGTTGGCCATCGACTAAGTCGACACCAGTCAAGACCATAGCGTGGGTCATCATGCTTTCCCCGTAGTCCAGGCGTTCTGCCTTGGTCGTGGAGAAGTCAATGTTGAAGAGGGCATCCTTGTCGTAGAACTTGGTGTCCATGATCCCCTTTTGACGTTCTGAGGATTGACCAACATCACAACCGAACCATACGGATTGGCCAGCTTGCAATTGCTTGATGGCCAAAGCCTTGAAGTCCTTCATCGTGACGTTTAAATGCTTTACTTGACGGCCGTTGACCACGTTACCCAGCATTTCAACTGTGTAGGTATGGTTGTAAGGCTTGTCGTCAGTAGGGGCGTTGATGATGGAAACGTAATCGCTCAGGTCCCAGTTGACGTACTTGTCAAAGAAGGACTTAGGGGTTAAGCCCTTGTCGATGTGGTAGTTCTTATCGTCATCGCGGTATTCGAAATCGAATTCGCTAACGGGTTCGCCGAGTGAGAAGCTCAGTAAGCGGTAAACTTCACCAAGCATCTTGTCTTTAGCAGCGGCAATGTCAGCATCGCTGGTCTTGTCGGCAACTAATTTACGTAAAGTTACGGCGTCTTTCCGTAGCTTTAAGTTCAACGTGCTGTTGAGTTCGCTTGACTTGGAACTGTTGTAAGTTTCAGGCATAACGGACTTAGGCACGATCCCGTATTTTTCAATGATGGCACACAGCATGTCCCATTGACCACCATCTTGTTGTGGGGTAGCCATTAAGAAGGCGACCTTACGGCTAGACGTTGGTTGGTCGGCAGTAGCCAAGACGTTTTCGTAGAAGTAGTTGGCTTTTTCAAATTTGTCCCAGAAGTTGGTGTAGTTCTGAGATAATTCGAAGTCACTCAAATTGAAGAGGTCGGCTAAATGATGACGCATGGTGTTCAATGCGGCAAACATCCAGCAACGGCCACTTTGCTTTTGGTTAGCAACTTTCCCAGTGTCCAAATCAATGGAGAAGACGGGAGTCATGTCGGTTTCAGAAGCATAATCGGCAGAGGTTGCTAAGATTCCCTGATGGCTGACGGCGCGTTCTAAAACCTTTGCGGTGGGGTCGGCAGCTAAAGCTTGTTGATAACGGGCGGTTTGGTCCGCCGTGATTTCTTTACTCAATGACGTCACTCTCCTAACTTATTTCTCTCATTGTACTCCAATATTCTCATTTTTTGTATAGATACCCAAAAGTTGTTTAAAAATAGGTGAGACGAGTAGGCAAAATCTAGGTGCAAACTGAATGAAGAGATTTCAGTGAAAGCAGCGTTAGTTCTATCGCAAATTAAAAGGGCCTCTCAATACGACGGGTATCGAGAAGTCCTTATTAGAAAACGCGTTAACTTTAAGGTTACTTGAATAACTAGCCCAGTTTAATCGTAGTTAAGGTGCTTGTCCTGATCGAGGGCGTTGATTTCAGCGATTTCAGCGGCAGTTAAGTTAAAGCCGGAAATTTCAAAGTTTTCCTTGACCCGTGCTGGTTTTGAGGACTTAGGGAAGACCACGAAGCCCGTGTCGACTTGCCACCGTAAAACAATCTGAGCGGGTGACTTGCCGTATTTTTCAGCTAACTTGGTAATCACGGGGTCTTCGAGAATCAAGTGACCGTGACCAATTGGGGAGTACCCTTCGTTGATCAGACCGTTGTCCGTGTCGAACTTGCCTAACTCGGCTTGTACCTTGTAAGGGTGGCGTTCGATTTGGTTGACCATTGGCTTAACCTTAGCCATGGCGAAGACTTGTTCGAGTTGGTTTTCGGAGAAGTTTGAGACACCGATAGCTCGAACCTTTTTTTGTTGGTAGAGGGTTTCTAGGGCCCGCCAAGTATCCAAGGTCAGATCGAAGTTTTCTTCGTTAGGCCAGTGAATCAGGTATAAGTCCAAGTAGTCCAACTGTAAGTCGGCTAACGTCTTGTCAAAAGCAGCCAAGGTCTTGTCGTAACCTTGATCAGCGTTCCAAACCTTAGACGTGATGAATAGGTCGGACCGGTCGATGCCGGAGGCCTTGATAGCTGCGCCCACGGCTGGTTCATTGCCGTAAATGTGTGCACAGTCGAGATGCCGATAGCCAGCGTCTAAGGCCGTCTTGATGGCTGCGGGGACGTCCTTGCTGTCAATTAAGTAAGTTCCGAATCCTAACATTGGGATGGTAACGCCGTTGCTTAATTGTGTCGTTTCCATGTAATTACCTCGCTCTACAAATATTTTAAAGCATATAAACACATACATTCATGATACACTACTGTGCCAATAGTTTCATGGATTAACCCTTGTTGTGTGCGATAGGGGGTGAAATAAGCGGGATTAGAAAAGTCACCCAGCCGATTCCATCATTAGCATTGGCTGGGTGACTTTTAATACGTTAATTTAGCAAAGATTAGTCGCGCGCGTTCAAGACTTCTGGACCGTCTTGACGACCAACGATAACCGTGTTAACCGTGTCCAAGAACAGACCGTGTTCAACAACACCCACGATGCCATTTAAGGTGTTGGCTAATTCGTGGGGATGGTCGATGCGACCCAAGTGTAAGTCGATGATATAGTTCTTGGAATCAGTCAAGACATGGCTACCGTCTTCGTTCATCCGGAAGCTAGGGTGTAAGTCCATCTTGTCTAACTTTTCCAGAACGTGGCTGGAACCGAATGGAATAACTTCCAATGGCAATGGGAACTTGCCCAAGTGGTGAACCATCTTGCTTTCGTCGACGATCCACATGTTCTTTGTGGAGTTGATAGCAACGATCTTTTCCCAAAGGTGAGCGGCACCGCCACCCTTGATCCCTTGGAAGTTGTCGTCGATTTCGTCGGCGCCGTCGATGGTTAAGTCGAGGTGATCAACTTCGTCCAATTGCTTGATCGTAATACCAAGAGATTCGGCTTGCTTAGCGGAACGGTCTGACGTAGCGACCCCCACGATGCTCAAGCCTTCCTCTTTGACGCGCTTACCTAAAGCATCGATCATGTAGCGAACGGTCGAGCCGGTCCCGATTCCTAAAATCATGCCATCCTTTACGTACTTGACGGCTTCTTGGCCAACGAGGGCTTTTAATGCGTTTTGATCCATCTTAACTACTCCTCTTCTATGTGTTCTGGGTGTAAGGCAACTGGTCGCACGGCATCCGCACCGCTAACGGGCAATTGATGTGCCGCTAGGAAGTCGGCGGGGTGGGCCGCAAAGTAACGTTTGGCGTACGGGTCCAGTAATTTCACGCTGACTTGGGCGGTCGTTGCCAGTTGGGTAAAACGTTTTATCAGTTGCTCAGCTAACGTGGTAGCGGGCTGGGCAGGGCGCACAAAGATTTGTTCGAGAACCCACGTGGATTCGTCTAAACAAAGGTAGTGGAGACTTGCCAATAGCCGGCTATCGTCAACGATTGCCAGCTCACCTGGATGTTCCGTAATCGTCATGGTTACTTGCTCCTTTCGTGACCAGATTCACTCCTAATTCTGGTCTATCCACGTGGCCTTGTCAACTAATTTTCGCTGGCGGATAATTTTGCTGGCATTCTCATGGAAAGGTAGGTACTCTAGTAAGAGGTTAGTCGAAATCTGACCTAATTTGTATTTTGATTACAGGGTGTTAGAATGAACAGTCATGGCGTCAATATGAACCATGATCAATTATAAAAAATAATGACTATTAATTTAGAACTAATTATAGAAATAAAAGGAGTGTCACAATGCATCGAGGATTTGAAATTGTCAGTAAATATGAAGCACAAGATATCAAGGTTCCTTACCGCACAACACAACAGGCCGCGGGATATGATTTTGAGTGTGCTGAGGACTTTACGTTGCCCTCTATTTGGCGGCACGACCTACTCCACGCCTTCAAGCGGCTTTGGCACCGTGATCCGCTGACGACTGAAGAATTGGTCGCTGGGCAACATAACTTGAAACCGTGGTTGGTGCCTACGGGAGTCAAGGCCTACATGGAACCTGGTGAGGTTCTTTTACTGGCGAACCGGTCGAGCAATCCCCTGAAGCACAACTTGATTCTGCCCAATGGGGTTGGGGTGATCGACGCGGATTATTATAATAATGAAAAGAACGAGGGCGAGATCTTTGTTCAATTGGTCAATGTTGGGCTGAAAGATCAAGTTATTAAGAAGGGACAACGCATTGCCCAGGGGATTTTTATGCCATTTTTACTGGCCGATGGGGAACAGATTCCAAGCCAGCAACGCATTGGTGGTTTTGGGTCCTCTGATCGCAACTAAATCTTTACATTTGAAGCTGATAGACTAGTGGGGAAACACCCCCGAGATATGCTAAAATGAAAGTGCTGAAAGTAAACGGATAAGGGGGATGAACGTGGCTAAAACGAAAACAAAATTTGTCTGTCAGAACTGTGATTATAGCTCCCCCCGGTATCTGGGACGCTGCCCGAATTGTGGGGAGTGGAACACCATGGTCGAAGAGGTCATCACACCGGCTGCAGCCAAGCCTCAGTCAACGCGAACGACGGTGACTGGCGAGCATTCTAAGCCGCAACTGATGAATGATATCAAGCACACGACGGAAATGCGGGTCAAGACCCAAATGAACGAACTCAATCGTGTGTTGGGTGGTGGTATCGTGCCGGGTTCACTGATCCTGATCGGTGGAGATCCTGGTATTGGGAAATCAACTCTGCTACTCCAGGTATCCGGCCAGTTAAGTGCGACCGGGGGTAAGGTGCTCTACGTCTCTGGGGAAGAAAGTGCCTCACAGATCAAGATGCGCGCTGACCGATTGGTCGTCAACAGCGACAATCTTTACCTCTATCCGGAAACGGACATGGCCAGCATCCGGGCTAACATCGAGGAGATGCAGCCGGATTACGTGGTCATTGACTCCGTCCAAACGATGCAGGCGCCCGGAATTGAATCGGCGATCGGGTCTGTTTCCCAGATTCGGGCGGTCACCGGTGAACTGATGCAGATTGCCAAGACCAACGGCATTACGATCTTTGTCGTGGGTCACGTGACCAAGGGTGGCGCGATTGCTGGTCCTAAGATTCTGGAACACATGGTGGATACTGTGTTGTACTTCGAAGGGGACCTGCATCACACTTACCGGATTCTGCGGGCGGTCAAGAACCGTTTTGGCTCGACTAATGAACTAGGGATCTTTGAAATGCGTGAGGGTGGTCTGTATGAGGTAGCCAACCCCTCGGAAATATTCTTGGAGGAACGCCTCGAGGATGCGACCGGCTCGGCCATCGTGGTCTCGATGGAGGGGACTCGGCCCATTTTGGTTGAAGTGCAAGCACTGATTTCACCATCCGTCTTCGGTAACGCCCAACGTACGTCGAGTGGGCTGGACCGTAATCGAGTGGCCTTGTTGATGGCTGTGCTGGAGAAACGGGCTAACCTGATGCTTCAGAACCAGGATGCTTTCCTGAAGGCCGCTGGTGGCGTGAAGCTGGATGAACCAGCGATTGACTTGGCGATTGCCATGAGTATCGCTTCCAGTTATCGCGACACTGCAACGGAGCCCAGCGATTGTTTCGTGGGTGAGGTGGGGTTGACCGGTGAAATTCGCCGAGTCAGCCGTATTGAGTCTCGAGTAGCGGAAGCCAAGAAGCTCGGGTTCAAGCGAATTTTCGTCCCTAAGAACAATATGCAAGGCTGGAATCCACCGACCGGCATCAAGGTCGTCGGGGTCTCAACCCTGCGGCAGGCTTTGAAACTGGCGCTGGATATTTGATCTGTGAACGTTTTAGGTAGTGGGCGCGTGACGAGCTGACGCGTTTCACATGATTTCGACAGTCATGGTTGTGTTCCTGCAAAGCACTATTGAAGCCGTAGAGTCGGTGAAAATGAACCCAGCTGTGGGACTTCTCTTAGCGGCGGACTGTGCCGGTTAGAGAAGTGGTGTGGCTAAGACGCGTTTTACAGCGGCTTGGACACAAGCCTAAAGGCCGTTCTATGGCTTTAGGCGTCCGCCCTCAGCGTCACGGTTCATTTTCACCGGCTCGGAGGCGCTGTCAATCTCAGTTTTAGCTTAATCAGTATTACAAAGAAATCAATTTGAAAGGAGGTGAACGTATGCGTAAGAAAACAGTTATTCTCGTGATCTTCGCCATCCTAGGTGGTGTCATGGGGGTCGCGTATCTTTCCCGCTTCTGGCACGTCATCGGCATGACCAGTCCGCTTGTCAACAACATCTTAGTTAACATTTTAGTTGGTGCAATTATTTTCCTCATTCTGGGGTTGTTGTTTGCCGGACTGATCATGCGGGTGGTCAACAAGCTTGAGGCCTATCTCAACAAGCAGAATCCAATGACGATTCTCTTCGGTAGTTTGGGTGCAATCATTAGTTTGGCGCTGGCCCTACTGATTTCATCGTTTCTTTTCCGAGTGCCATCGTTCTTCATCAGTACCTTCATTCCATGGATTTTGATGCTATTGTTTGGGTATCTTGGCTTCCGAATCGGGACGCGGTTGAGTAAGGTGCGAGCCGAAGAATGGCGCAAGTTGTTCCAGTCACGGAGCAAGAAAGCCAGCGAAGAAGAGTCTAAGAAGGTCATCGATAAACAAACGGAGCCCAACTTCCATCACTATAAGATCTTGGATACCAATATTTTAATTGACGGCCGGATTTATGACCTGGCTAAGACGGGGTTCCTGGAAGGGACGCTGTTGGTTCCCAATTTCGTGTTGTATGAATTGCAGTACATCGCGGACTCCAGCGACTCCATCAAGCGGGTTCGTGGCCGCCGGGGCTTGGATATCTTAAACAAGCTGCAGAACGAAAATATTATGCCGATTGAAATGTACGAAGGTGACTTCGAGGATATTCCCGAAGTCGACAGCAAGTTGATTCGACTGGCCAAGGAAAATGGTGGGGTGATCGTCACCAACGATTACAACTTGAACAAGGTTATTCAGTTCCAAAATGTTCAAGTCCTCAACATCAACTCCTTAGCTAACGCCTTGAAACCACGGGTAATTCCGGGTGAGAACCTCCACGTCATGGTGGTTAAGAACGGGACCGAACGGCAACAGGGGGTCGCTTATCTCGATGATGGCACGATGGTCGTCGTCGAAGATGGGAAGTACTTCATCAACAAACAGTTGGATGTGGTGGTGACAAGTGCCATCCAGACCGATGCTGGGCGGATGATCTTTGCCAAGCCCGTGCATTCTAGCAGAAACATCGAAGAGGATGCCGGGGGCAAGGATCAGTCGAAGAAGCAGAAACGGTCACGGTAAATAACCGCTTACTTGAGATTTCTGGGAGAGATTAAGGGTCACACCTTTATTTTTCCGGTTGGTCATTGTACACTAAGAACAATGTGTCATCACGCAGATGACAGTTAACACCTAAATTACGTAAATAATGGAGAAAGAGGCGCAAACGTTTTGGCGAAAAATTCAATTCGGGTTCGGTACGCACCGAGTCCTACCGGTCATTTGCACATTGGTAATGCCCGGACAGCGATCTTTAATTACTTATTTGCCCGGCACAACAAGGGTAAGTTCATCATCAGAATCGAAGATACCGATACTAAGCGGAACATCGCGGATGGTGAAAGAAGCCAACTGGAAAACCTGAAGTGGTTAGGCTTGGACTGGGATGAAGGTCCCGATGTTGGTGGCGACTACGGTCCCTACCGGCAATCAGAACGGCGCGACATTTACACGCCACTGATCCAACAACTGATCGATGAAGGCAAAGCTTACGAATCTTACCGGACGGAAGATGAATTACAAGCCGACCGTGAAGCTCAAAAGGCCCGCAAAGAAATGCCACATTACGAATACGAATATGCTGGTATGGATGAAGCTGAAAAGCAAGCTGCTATCGATGCTGCTAAAGCTAAAGGCTTGAAGCCAGTTATTCGTTTCCGCGTGCCTAAGGATGAAATCTTTGCTTGGGACGACATGGTTAAGGGGAACGTTTCCTTTAACTCTGACACCATTGGTGGGGACTTCGTCATTGCTAAGCGCGATGGGATGCCAACTTACAACTTCGCTGTTGTTGTTGACGACCACAAGATGGCCATTAGCCACGTTTTCCGTGGGGACGACCACGTTGCCAACACGCCTAAGCAATTGATGATCTACCAAGCCTTTGGTTGGGATGCACCTAAGTTCGGCCACATGAGCCTGATCATCAGCAAGGACACGGGTAAGAAGTTGTCCAAGCGTGACGAATCTGTTCTCCAATTCATCGAACAATATCGTGACCTCGGTTACCTGCCAGAAGCCATGTTCAACTTCATTCTGTTGTTGGGCTGGTCTCCAGTTGGGGAAGATGAAATCTTTAACCGGAAGCAATTCATCAAGATGTACGATGAAACGCGTCTGAGTTCATCACCCGCAACCTTTGATAGCGACAAGCTGGACTGGTTGAATAACCGTTACGTGAAGGATGCTGATCAAAGCACTATCGTCGACTTGGCCATGAAGCAATTGATCAAGGCGGGTAACATTCCTGCCAACCCAGACACGAACACCATCGAATGGTCGCGTCAGTTGATCAACCTGTACAAGCAACAAATGAGCTACATGGCACAGATCAATGATATGGCTTCCGTCTTCTTCCAAGAACCAGAACAAGTTTCTGGCGACGCTCTGGAAGAAATCAGTAATGACACGGCCCCCGTTGTCTTAAAGGCATTCGCTGAAGAAATCGAAAAGCTCGATTTGTTTGACTCCGTAGAAATCTTCCACGTGATCAAGCGGGTCCAAGCCAAGACCGGTATCAAGGGTCGTCAATTATGGATGCCAATCCGGATTGCCGTTACCCACGAAATGCACGGTCCAGAATTACCTGAATCAATCGAATTAGTCGGCCGCAAGACCGCATTACAACACATTCACCAAACTTTGGCCCAACTAGAAGGCTAACGTTTTGGTAAAGAAGCCGAATGAGGGGCCATTGGCCGTCCATTCGGCTTTTTGCTAACCGCTCTGGTATGCTACAATGGAGCTAACTCATTCGACATCCTTGGGTTGGCGGTTATGTCGCCTCCCGGGTGGTTTTGAAGATGCTGATTGGATACCAATGTGTGCGTCAGTTCATATCATTATATGAGTGACAATTGCGTAGGGGGATAGGTCAGTGTAAGCCGGAGGTTGGTTCTGGAGATGCTCAGGTGTGTCGTTTTCCTTGGCTGAGTGATTTACTCGGTCTAGGAAAAGGCCAAGCTTGAAGACTCGTGTTTTTTGGCGAGGCTTCAAGTTGCGCCCACCCGTTCCAGTATCTCCAGAACCAACCGGGAGGCGAAATCAATTGCCCACTCAGCGATGTCGAAACGAAGCAATATATAAAGGTTACGCGAAAGGAGCCTCGCGATGCTCAAAGTATTTAATACCATGACCCGCCAGAAAGAGACCTTCGAACCCATCACTCCCGGAGTGGTTAACATGTATGTGTGTGGTCCGACCGTCTATAACTATATTCATATTGGGAACGCGCGGAGTGCCATTGCCTTTGACACGATTCGGCGTTACTTCGAATACCGCGGCTATCAGGTGAAGTACATTTCTAACTTTACTGATGTCGACGATAAAATGATCAATCAAGCGAAAAAATTAAACATTACCGTTCCCGAATTGGGTGATCGGTTCATCAAGGCCTTCAAGGAAGACACGGCGGCTCTAAACATTGAACCGGCAACCGCTAATCCACGGGCCACGGAACACATTTCCGAAATCATTGAGTTTGTGCAGGACCTGATCGACAAGGGCTACGCTTATCCAGTTGATGGGGATGTTTATTACCGGGCACACAAGTTTGCTCATTACGGTGAACTGTCCCATCAGAATTTGGACGAACTCGAGGAAGGAGCTTCCCAGCACACCAACGATGAAGAGACGGCTCGCAAGGAAGATCCCGTTGACTTTGCCCTCTGGAAGGGTGCTAAGCCGGGTGAAATCTCCTGGCCATCTCCTTGGGGTGCGGGCCGACCTGGTTGGCACATCGAGTGTTCCGTCATGTCGACGCACTACCTTGGTGACACCTTTGACATCCACGGTGGTGGCGAGGACTTAACCTTCCCCCATCATGAAAATGAAATTGCGCAGAGTGAAGCTAAGACGGGCAAGACATTTGTCCACTACTGGTTACACAATGGCTTCGTGACGGTTGGCGATGAAAATGAGAAGATGAGTAAGTCACTAGGCAACTTTGTGACGGTTCACGATATCTTGAAGACCATCGACCCACAGACGTTACGTTTCTTCATGGCCACGACCCAGTACCGGCGGCCAATTCAATATAACCAACGGAATTTGGACACGGCGGCGCGGAACCTGGAACGGCTGCAAACTTCGTACAATAACATGGGGTATCGTTTGAAGGACGCGGAAGAGGGCAATGATCCAAAGGTCGAACAGGAAATTCGACAGATCATCGCCGACTACAACGATGCCATGGACGATGACTTCAACGTGCAAAATGGGGTCGCCGAGGTTCATGACTTAGCTCGCTTAGGAAACGTGTATGCTGAACGGCCAGTGGTCTTTAGCGGGACGCTGACGTTTATTCGTCAGACCTTAGCCGACCTGCTGAGCGTGTTCGGTGTTGAACTGGCGGAAGCCGACTCACTGGATGATGATGGGATTCAGACACTGATCGATGAACGGTTGGCTGCCCGGAAGAACCGGAATTTTGAACGCAGTGATGAAATTCGTGAACAACTGAAGAGCCAAGGGATTATCTTGGAAGACACGCCCCAAGGGACGCGTTGGAGAAAGGGAAATTAATGACTGAACAAACAGAACAAGTCGATTTTCGACAATTAAACGGGGTCGCACTGGCCTACATGGGCGATTCCGCCTATGAAGTAATTATTCGTCAGCATCTGATTGCGGAGGGCTTGGCTAAGCCCAACCATCTGCAGAAGAAGGCGACCCACTACGTCTCAGCGAAGGCCCAGGCCGCACTGATCGACCTGATGGAAAAGGACGGCATTTTAAGCGATGACGAATGGACGATGTTTAAGCGCGGGCGTAATGCCAAAAGCTACACGCACGCCAAGAACACGGACGTCGTGACCTACCGGATTTCCACCGGGTTTGAAGCCTTAATGGGCTACTTAGCCCTCAGTGGACAGCAGGATCGGGTCAATGAGTTGGGTAAATGGTGCATTGAACAAGTAGAAGCGGGGCGGACTGAATAATGAATCCAGAAAACGAAACGAACGACGTATCCAACGACTTTGTGATCGGCCGGCACCCAGCCGTTGCCGCATTACGTAGTCAACAGACTATCAACAAGGTCTTTTTGCAGAGTGGTCTGAAGGCCGAAGCTATCGATGAAATTCGCCAATTGGCCAAGAAGCGTCACTTGGTGATTTCAGAAGTGCCTAAGCAAAAGCTGGACCAGCTGACGGATCATCAGAATCACCAAGGGGTCGTTCTCGGTGTCGCAGCGTTTGAATATGCTAGCATCGATGATCTCTTTGCCAAGGCTGAAGCAGCTGGTGAAGCACCATTCTTTCTGATTTTGGATGGTGTTGAAGACCCCCACAACTTGGGGTCCATCTTGCGAACAGCCGATGCCAGTGGCGTCCACGGGGTAATTATCCCGAAGCGCCGGGCCGTTGGCTTGACTTCGACTGTTGCCAAGACCTCGACTGGTGCGATTGAAACGGTGCCGGTTGCCCGAGTCACCAATCTGGTCAACACGGTTCACGACTTGAAGGAACGTGGCATGTGGATCTTTGGAACCGACATGGAAGGCTCTGACTATCGCGACTGGAACGCCAAGGGCGCCGTCGGCTTGATTATCGGTAACGAGGGTAAGGGGATTTCTCGCTTGCTTAAGGAGACCGTTGACGAGATGCTAACAATTCCAATGGTTGGTTCCGTACAGAGCCTGAACGCCAGTGTGGCTGCCGGCCTGCTGATGTATCAAGGCTTCAGTTCACGGCACCCAGTCCAACACTGAACGAAGGGATGAGCGTGGGAAAATGAAAGAAGATATTCTTATTGTCGACGCCTATAACATGATCGGCAACTGGCCCAAGCTCAACCGGCTCAAGCTCAGTGATCGGTTACCGGAGGCCAGAGATCTGCTCCTGTCCATGTTGGCAAATTATAAGAAGCTACGGGACGCCTCAATCACCGTGGTTTTCGATGCGATGTACGTGCCAGGCATTTCCAAGAGCTATAAGCAGTTCGACCTGGAAGTCGTCTGGACGAATCGTGATGAGACGGCCGATAGCTATATTGAAAAAATCGCTAAGGAACGTCAGACCCGGTTCACCCAGGTGACGGTTGCCACCAGTGACCAGGCGGAACAGTGGACCATCTTTTCAGAAGGGGCCTTGCGGATTCCTGCCGGGGAACTGTTGCGCGATATCGAACGGGCCCAGAACGAAGTCAAACAGACTGCCCGTGAGTTTGCCGATAAAGGGTTAGTACGTAAGTCGCCGTGGAACGACCAGCAGTTGTACAAGCTGGAAAAGTTACGGGACCAAATGATGGCGCGCCCTGACCGTGATCACCGGCCTAAGCACTAGCTGTCATAAGTTAGTGTGGACGGAGACAGTCCGTCTATAGAATACTAATGTGAAAAATCTAAAAGTAGTCGCACATTTTTCGAATATAAATTATTTTGTATTCGGTCATGTGACAATGAGCCGCTTCGACTAACCCTCAAAAGGATGGTCGAGTGGCTTTTTGCGTCTTATAGAAATGGTAGACGGCGTTTGGATAGTGAATTGTGCTAACTAACAGTTTGAGTGGTGATAGCTATCGACAATTAAGGACGAGTGCACGCCAATCAGAGATTGCTGGTAGACAGATGCAATTATAAAAAGATAAATTTTATTTAAACGTCCGTTCGCTCGGCAATGGCAGGGGCCTCCTTTAGACTAGAAATAGACCCAATAAGGAGGCTTTCCCATTGATCGACTTAAGTGATACGCAGCTTCTCTTTCTCATCCGTGAATCGCTGGATTCGCCCGCATTGCTGGTCCTATTTGAAAGGTATCGGCCGGTGCTGTTTAAGATTCAGAGCAAGTATTTCATTCCCGACCATGATCCTGATGACTGGGATCAGGAAGCCTTATTGGTGTTCTGTCGGGTCGTCCAGCGCTACGAAATCGAGCGAATGAAGAGCTTTGGCGCTTTCTACCGCCGGGCACTCCTATTTCGCGTATACGACCTGATTCGTCAGAGCCAGACTCAGAAGCGCATGGAAGATCGTTTAGCGGTTTCCTTGGATGCAAATCGGGTGTTTATCTGTGAAACAGTCAGGGATGCTCGGTGGGTGCTACGGGAAGCGCTAGAAGTGAAGGATGCCATTCGCCAGGTTGGGGAGCGCTTGTCAGGCATTGAGCAGGGGGTCTTCAACGATCTCTTGCAGGGGCAGTCGCTACAAGACATCAGTCAGACCCGCGCCTTGTCGTTGGCCCAGGTCACCAGTGCGGCCCACAGAAGTCAGATAAAGCTCCGGGAAGTCCTTGCCGAATGATTGACGGGTGGAGGAGACAATGGTAAACTACTCCAGTATGAGTTGAACATGATTTACTTAAAGGTGGTGGCAAGATGGCTCAAAGGAAAATTGCTCTGGCCTGTTCAGTATGTGGGTCGCGAAATTACACCATCACAGCGAGTGCGACCCGCACTAAGCGTCTAGAGGTTAAAAAGTTCTGTAAGGTTTGTGGGAAGCACACGTTACACCGCGAAACCCGTTAATGTGACTGATCGTAACGACAAACACACTACAATTTATTAGGAGGCAACACCATGCGTTTATTCCGTTTCTTTAAAGCGGTCGGACAGGAAATGAAGCAAGTTTCTTGGCCTGGTCCTAAGCAAACGCGGCACGATACTGGTACCGTTATTGGCATTTCCGTGCTCTTCGCGATTTTCTTCGCGGTCGTTGACTGGATTGTTCAGTACGGCTTAAAGTTCATCGCTTAGGTGAATTGTCAGTGGCCAAATATGGCCAGATATGGTATATTAGGTAGCAACAGGAACTTCGTGTATTGCGGAGTTTTTTTATTTTGGACGAAAAAGTCAATTATTAAAGGAGTGCACCACACATGGTTGAGTCAGCTGAAAAGCAATGGTACGTGCTACACACGTACGCCGGATACGAAAACAAAGTTATGGCAAACTTGGAATCCCGTGCCGAATCAATGGGGATGCAGGACAACATTTTCCGTGTCGTTGTTCCTGAAGAAGAAGAACACGAAGTTAAGAATGGTAAGGACAAGGTTACTATGGAAAAGACCTTCCCTGGCTACGTCTTAGTCGAAATGGTCATGAGTGACCAAGCTTGGTACATTGTCCGGAACACGCCTGGGGTTACTGGGTTCTTGGGTTCCCATGGTCAAGGTAGTAAGCCAACGCCACTGTTGCCTGACGAAGTTGAACGCATCTTACGCCGTGTCGGGATCTCCGCACGTCACGCTGAATTGGACGTTGCTCCTGGCGACTCCGTAACCATCGTGGATGGGGCCTTCAGTGGCTTAGTTGGTAAGATCACGGAAGTCGACAACGAAAAGATGAAGTTGAAGGTCAACATCGACATGTTCGGCCGGGAAACCAGTACGGAACTCAACTTCGATCAAGTCGATCCTATCCTGGGTTAATCTGGCTTTTTCAGAAAAGAACTTGTTGCAGTTAGTAAAGTGTGGTATGATTCTCAGGTATGCGTGATGCATATTTTTCAAAGTGGGAGGGGCAAACTAACAGCCCCACTTACCACACACGGACTCAAGGAGGTATTGTCTCGTGGCTAAAAAAGTAGCTAATGTCGTTAAATTACAAATTCCTGCGGGTAAAGCAACCCCAGCTCCCCCAGTTGGACCAGCTTTAGGTCAAGCAGGTATCAATATCATGGGCTTCACTAAGGAATTCAACGCTCGTACCGCTGACCAAGCTGGTATGATCATTCCTGTTGTGATCAGTGTCTATGAAGATCGTTCCTTTGATTTCATCACCAAGACCCCTCCAGCAGCTGTACTGTTGAAGAAGGCTGCTGGTGTTGAAAGTGGTTCCGGCGAACCTAACACGAAAAAGGTTGCAACTGTAACCAAGGATCAAGTTAAGCAAATCGCTGAAACTAAAATGCAAGATCTAAACGCAGCTGATGTTGAAGCAGCTATGCGCATGATTGAAGGTACTGCCCGGAGCATGGGCTTCACGGTCGAAGGTTAAGCTCAGTTTTCGGATAGTCGGACACTTCACGAAAATGAAATGTGTCAAGTGGGAGGTTTATCCGTTACAACCACATTTGCAAGGAGGAAAACACAAAATGGCTCACAAACGAGGTAAAAAGTATCAAGACGCTGCTAAATTGGTCGAGGCTGACAAGGTCTACACCATGGGCGACGCTGTTGATTTAGTTAAGAAGATGGATTTCGCTAAGTTCGATGCAACTGTTGAAGTTGCCTTCAAGCTTAACGTTGACACGAAGCAAGCGGACCAACAACTCCGTGGCGCATTAGTATTACCAAATGGTACCGGTAAGGAAACCACGGTAATCGTATTCGCTAAGGGTGACCAAGCTAAGGCTGCTGAAGCAGCTGGTGCTGACGTTGTTGGCGAACAAGACTTAGTAGAACGCATCCAAGACGGTTGGTTGGACTTTGACGTTGCTATTGCAACGCCAGACATGATGGCCCAAGTTGGTCGTTTAGGTCGGGTCTTAGGACCTAAGGGCTTAATGCCTAACCCTAAGACGGGGACTGTTACGATGAACGTCGAAAAGGCTGTTTCAGATGCTAAGAACGGACAAGTTACTTACCGGACTGACCGGGATGGTAACGTTGCTGTTCCATTTGGTAAGGTTTCCTTTGATGCTGACAAGCTTGCCGGCAACTTGAAGACCATTGCTGAAACGATTGCTCGCATTCGTCCAGCTGCTGTACGTGGGACTTACGTCCAACACGTTTCAATTTCTTCAACGTTCGGCCCTAGCGTCGACGTTGACATGGCTTCTTTATTAGCCTAAGTTAAAACGTAAATTAAAAAATCCCTTGCAGTGCATTGACAGTGATGTCGAAGTATTGTATGCTATTGAAGTTGTATTTAATAGATCCTACCTAAGACTCAGGTGGCCTAATGGTCTTAATTTCCTGCCGAGGCAGAAGTTTACTTAAACTTTTGACTCCTTATGTCTTGGTGGCATAGGGATTTTTTAATCCCACCAAACTTTTCCGGGAGGTGAAATAATTTGAGTGAACAAGCTATTGCTGTTAAAGCAAAAAAGGTTGATGAGGTTGTTGAGAAATTCAACAACGCCGTCAGTGCTATCGTTGTTGACTACCGTGGTTTAACTGTTGAAGAAGCAACTGAATTACGGAAGCAATTGCGTGAAGCAGGCGTTCATATGAGCGTTATCAAAAACAAGATCTTGGTTCGGGCTGCTGAAAAAGCTGGTTATGCAGATTTAAACGATCTGTTTGCTGGCCCTACTGCCGTTGCTTTCTCTGACGAGGATGCAATTGCTCCAGCTAAGGTTTTGAAGAAGTTTGCTGATGGTGTTGACGACCTTGAAATCAAGGGTGGTTTCATCGAAGACAAGATTGTCTCCGTTGACGAAATCAACACTTACGCAAGCTTGCCTAGTCGTGAAGACCTTCTTTCTATGCTGGCTAATGTCTTACAAGCACCAGTACGGAACGTGGCTTACGCTGTTAAGGCTATTGCTGAAAAGGGTGACGAAGGCGACGCAGCCTAAGTCCCTGATTCAAATTGAAACATAAAATATAAAACCCAATTATTGGAGGAAAATAACATGGCTTTTGATAAAGATGCTATCATCGCTTCTCTTAAAGAAGCATCAATTACTGACCTTAACGACTTAGTTAAGGGTATCGAAGACGAATTCGGCGTTTCTGCTGCTGCACCAGTTGCTGCAGCCGGTGCTGCTGGTGGCGACGCTGCTGCCAAGGATTCATTCGACGTTGAATTAACTGAATCTGGTGACGCTAAGGTTAAGGCTATCAAGGCTGTCCGTGAAATCACTGGTTTAGGTTTGAAGGACGCTAAGGGTCTTGTTGACAACGTACCATCTGTCATCAAGGAAGGCCTTTCAGAAGACGAAGCTAACGACGTCAAGGAAAAGCTTGAAGCCGCTGGTGGTGTGGTTACTCTTAAGTAATCACTTACACTTCGAAATTAAAGAAGTCGCTGCCTCCGGGTGGCGGCTTTTTGTTTTATCTTCCTCTCTAGGTGACCACGATGCGTTAGCCGGGGTAAGCTAACGTTTAAGTTATCATGCTATGATGGGGCTCAAGGGTTGAATGGCATAGCACTTACTCTTGGGATACATATTGATCGGAGAAAAGGGGAGCTTAGGATGCACAAAGGGATTTTACCGCAACTGTGGTTTTGGAGCGGTTTTGCTTTGAGCTTATATGTACTACTACTGATTTCAAGTATACCTGTGTTGGGATTGGTACGGTGGCCCGGGGTCCACGGCATGATCAACAACGCGGGAATTCGGATTCTGGTGACGCTGGTGTTAATGGTGATCAGCGCGCTTGCTATCTGGTGGTTTTATCGGTATCACACGAGTCTGTGGCTCCGACAAATTATCACACCACGCCACGTGTGGTGGACGCTGGGGGCTTCTGGTGTTGGCGGTGTAGCATTGGCGATCATTGCCTTTACGCTAACGCCATCACCACTGACGGTTCCGTTGATTCCGGGGGTGACCGTGGAACTAGTATTGAGTGGCTTCGCCGTTTTCGTGGCCTCGCTGCTGTTCGTGTGGGTGTTACAGGGGATCCTACAGGAACGACTCAATCGGTTACCGGATTTTCCAAAATGGGCGGCCGTACTGTTGCCGATTATTGCCTATATCCTGGTGTCTTGGGGGTCGCTCAGTGACAATCTGTCAGCTTTAGTCGTTGGCGGGGTAGTGGCTGGTATCTATCAGGTCACGCGCGACTGGCAGTGTTCCTGGCTGGCAATGTCATTGCTAACAATTGTGTCGCTGGGACTGCCACCCGTTGGATTAGGTTAAGTTAGTTGTGAGTGATCGGCGTATGTGCCGGTCACTTTTTTTAGAAATTAAGATGCCATATGGAAAAAGTATGTACTTACATTAAGTTGGTAATAAGTCTGGTGCTATGGGAATGGCGACAATTTTACTTACTTTTAGTTATCGGATGATTGACTAATTCTTATTGTGTTTAGTTAACCCCCATGGTAAGCTGACACACGTTGTTAACTAATTAGGAGGCCCACCCATGTCAGTAAAAATTGGTGTTATTCTCGGTAGTACCCGGACGAATTCGCTCGGTGAAAAGTTGTTCAAGTATCTGCAACAGACCATGCCCACCGCGGACGTTGACTTTACGTGGATTGATTTGAAAGATTACCCGTTGCCGTTTTATGACCACGCAGAGACGCCGTTGTCCGAGGCTATTCAAGGTCTGGCACCAATCGAGGAACAGTGGTTGAATGTGTTAAAGGCTCAGGATGGTTACGTCATTCTCAGTCCTGAGTACGATCACGCCATTACGGGGAGCCTCAAGAACGCTTTAGACTTTGTGGGTCCCGAGACCGATCACAAGCCCGTTCAAATCGTTACCTACTCCAAGTATAGCGATGGTGGGGCACTGGCTGCCGCGTCCGTCGTGGAGATTCTGCAGATGTTGAAGATGATGGTGCTGCCATCCCCAGTGCTGCTGTGGAATGCCGAACCTAACTTTACAGCTGACGGTACACTCGTCAAGACGGCGCCAAACAGCGATCACTTCGCTAAGCGCTTGGCGGCGGCGTTTGATGAACTGACTCACTATGCAACATTGATGAAGAACCATCCCTATCAGAGTAAATCATAATAATTCAAAGAGAGCTCGGGAGAAATTCCGAGCTCTCTTTTTAGGCAAAATTCAGTGAGTTGATCATTAACCTACGCCGTTCCGTATCAAAGAATTCATAGACTTTTTAGAAAGGCTGAAGATTTATCCGTATAGTAGTCAGATAAATTGTAATGGCGTAAGCTGAAGGTAATGATACGAAAACTAGGGGGACGTGCAATGAGTGACATGATTTTAGTAGTGGAGGACGATGAGGCGCTACTGGCATCGGTCAGTATGGATCTGCAATTCGAGGGGTACACGGTGCTGAACGCCAAGGACGGCCGCAGTGCACTGGAGGTCTATGAAAATAAGGTTCTATGTCAACTGTTGTTGGTAATTCTATTTATAAAGTTGTCTAATCCATTGAGATTAGGCAATTTTTTTGAGT
>NZ_RHNZ01000023.1 GCF_003946395.1 Levilactobacillus fuyuanensis
CATTCTTTGATTATACAAAAACATCCGTTGCCAGTAATCAAATTCGTTTGATTACCAACAACAGATATTTTAGAACCAATTTAATTGTGTGAATGAAGAAGTCTGGGACGTAATGTTCCAGGCTTTTTTACGTAGACTTATTCTTTCTACGTGCTGCTGTAAACTAGGGAAGGTGGTTGAGAATCATAACTGAATTACTGAAAGTTGGGATATTGAGGCTCTGACACATCGGTGGGTTTGAAATAATGTTGATTGGTTTAAATCCTTACAAGTAATTCAGAATAAATTTGGATGTCATTACTTAGGCAAAGTATTCAAAGAAAGCGCTTTCTTTAAAGCCATGACAGGAATATAATTTTATGTATAAGGTTGGAAAATATTGTGGGCACAAATATATAGATTGCGTATGAGGGTTGTGGTGATTTTTTTAAGAAAAGGAACACTATTTTAGGCTTCAGAGAGGTGTTGTTTATGAATAGTAAGAAACAACGGTTACGTAATAGAGAAAATATTCGCGAGGCACTTGATAAAAGTGACAAAATTAATCAGCAGCGTATAGAAATTTCGGGAGAATTATCGCGAGTTTCAACAACTTTAAATGACGCTTCCAATATTCTTGACGATATTGAGGCGGAGTTTGAGAAACAAACGCAACTTCAGAGTAAGGATGTTCAGCTTTTAATTGTGGCAGTTGCTTTACAGGTGGTTAGACAATATTTTATAACTCAAGGGAAGTTTTTTAACCGTGACACAGATAAGAAAGAAGCGGAACGTGTAAAGAACGAAAATGGTCCCTTGAATCAGATATACGATAAGTTTAAGGAACCATATAAAGAGAGCGAACTAGAGAGAGGGAAGGGTTACTATAAAAGCACAGTGGAAGAAATTGTGACTATGCCAGTTCCATTTGATACACAGATCAACGCAGGATATGATAAATTTGCCCTGAATCTAGTTGGAAATAAACTCGGATTAGGTGGTGGAAACCTCCATCGGTATACGACTTTGGGACATGATCCGATTTTAGGCCTTATTTTCGGAACTGCAAATATCGCCACGAGGACCGCAACTGTTTCTAACTTGCAGTCGTTCCATATACGATACGGAACGCCAGGTAATTTAAAAGCTAATGGGCTACCCTTCAAGAAAACTGGTGATTATTTTTCCCAGAGGGCTGATACGATGAAGGTTCTGAAATATGGCCTGCTTGAACCAATCGAGAGTAAGGACCCTAAAAAGATGGCTATACTTACCTGCGCTTTGGTGAAGGAGCTTATTCATCTGAAGTCAGATGTGAAGTCTGTTAGAAGCTTGCCACTTCCCTTTATGACGTTGTCTCCTGAAATGGCAAACAAGTTTTCTGAGTACAAGATAGATACTGGAAATGTCCAAGCTGTTACGAAGCAAGCTGTATTGGCTATCGCAATTAATCGGATAATAAGTCTAGTTCATCGAATGATGTTTGTTGAAGGTGAGGAAAATGATGGATCACTAGAAGGTTATAAGGTTAGAACGAGAAAAATTATAACCTATGCTAATCTTATTTCAAGTAGTAGTAACATCATTGCGGTGGCGGTCGCATCAAAGTTTAAAACGGATGCAGTTAATTATCTTGATGTCGGAGGCATTATGGTTACCATTGTGGATCTTTTTCGAGATATTAAGTTTGTATCGAAAGTAAAAGAGGAGTTCTTACGAAGTAACTGGGAGAATCGAGTCATGGGGAATGAATTTTCACTTAAAAATATTTAGGAAAGAAGGAATCAATGATGGGTTTATTTGATCTTGGGAATAAAACAGAAGCATATAAAAAAGGAATTTCTGATAGTTCTGAAATAGATGCCAAAAAAATGGAAGAAGTTAAAAGGGCGGTTGACGCGACAGCCTCAGAGCAAGCGGAAAATAATGAGTCGATTAGACAGGGATTTAACGATATTTACGATATGCAGGATGTTTCCGATAAGGAGCAATTATTAGGAATTGACAATTCAGTTAAGCTTTTGGATTTGGATGAACAAGACAGGTCCTATTTAATCGGGACGCTTTATTCTATCGGGTTAGATAGTCCTAAGTTGAGTTCAGCCCAGAAGAAATACTTTAATCAATTAAAGGGGTACTTAGGTGTAGAAAATCCGTATGAGGTTGATTTAGCAGCTGTTGGTGGAATTGATGATATTGAGGTTGCTAAGAGTATCTTTAAAGTTGTGATGGAATTCGACTACTTAGAGGACAAGTCCTGGACATTTGAGACCTCAGAGGACTATGTGTCATACAGCAATCAATTTAGACTTAATCAGCAAGATAAATTACGGATTAAAAAAGATATAGAAGACTTACTTCATTTTGGAAATGATTCTTTGGGACGTCAGTACGTCATTCATCGGGATTTTGAAGAAAACAAAACTACCCAAGAAAATAGTTCAAAAATAGAACATCCTGATGATAGTGAAAATACTGGAAATACAAGTGATGATGAGAGAACACAATCATTTGAAAAAGTATTAAGTATGTATTTACAACCTGAAACAGCTTTTAAAAGTGTGGGAGCTGGGGTAGAATTCGTTCAAAAGAGCAGGGAGCTATTGTATGATCAGCTAAATTTAAGTGTTGAAATGGTAAGTGATTTTTGTGCAAAAGTGGGCATGTCGGAGACGTTAGATAACTATCGTGACAAAATAGAACAGTATGCTGAAGAGGCAAAAAGAATTTCGAAAGAAAAAAGGGAAGCAAATGTTGCATCCGGTAAGAAAAGCAAAACTGAAATTGTATTTACAGTTGGTTTATTGCCAGTATTGCCTTTGATTTTGAGTCCAGCACTTTTAATGTCGATGAAAGGAAACAAAAAGTCCCAGGATGCATATATTAAGGATTTAATACGGTTAAACACAGAAACTGTGGATGCAGCGAAAGTTCTTCATGACTCACGAGAGCTAGCCACTAAGACGGATAAGGATCAGGTCAATTATCTTGTTCTATCAGATATTGATAAAGCAGTAAGTGTATTGATGACTTCGTACGATCAGCTTTCATCAGTCGACTTTCGAATGGGGGACTTAGAAGAGGATGCTCGAAATAAAACACGTAAGTATTTAAGCGTTGCATTCTCGGATTTCAACAGGTCTGAGCCTCGTAAACCGATTTTGTTATATAAAAAGAATGCTGAAAAGCCCGATTCAGGATATCTGAGCAAAAAAGAAGTTGATGGTATTTTTAGTAAAATTATGGAATATGAAGGAGCACCTGATGAACTTGTTGGAGCAATTGATACTTCAATAGGGCACCTAGGGAAAAGTGGTATAGTCTTTTTAGACGACAGCTTAGTTATACGTAAAGTTATTGGTAAGCCGGTCAGTATCCCGTACAAAAGCATTGACGGCGTTGTTGGCAAAAGAATTATGGCTCATGATGATGACGGAAATATGTTTGAGGCGGACTTGGATAAAGATGACATTGACTTGGAAAAGGCAAAAGAAATACTTGATACAGTTAAGAATTTTTGGCTTTTTAGTGAGAAAAGGCGCTAATGTTTTTCCACGTTGTTTGCTCACTGGACGTGGTAGGGGTTAATGAGCGCGGTGCTTAAAACATTATTTACCATGCGCAACTATGTATAGAACTCAAAGAGCTAGACCCAATATTTACTAGGGTCTAGCTCTTTGAGTTTGAAAGCCAAAATTTTAAATAAGAAACTAAGCTTTAGGTTTTGGCAACGGTACTTCCGGCGTCTTCAAACCACTCCGCAGGGCAGCCCCAATCGCTGGAATCTGTCCCAGGTCGGCAATGTGGTCGGTCGGGACCACGACCACGTTGGCTGGTGAATTGGCCAGGTCGCTGAAAGCCGAAATGGATTGGTTTTCGAAGAATTCTGGTGTGGCATTTTCCAGACTGGAGTTGACTGTATCGATCCGGTACTTTTCAGCATCGGCTCTGGTCTTCGTCGCCATGGCTTGAGCGGTGGCTGTTGCCATGAGGGCATCGTTCTTGGCCTTCGTCGTCAGCTCGATGGACTTGGCTTCCCCCTCGGCCTTGGCGATGGCGGCGACTCGCTCTCTGTCGGCCGTCAGTTGCTTATCCATGGCGGATTGAATAGCGGCGGAAGGGGTCAATTCATCAATGTTGGTCCGGTCGACGTTGATCCCATAGGTGTCGGTCAGGTCACCAATGGCGGTGGCCAGCTCCTGGTTGATCTTGGCTGTGGACCCCAGCGCTTCGTTCAGATCCATGCGACCAATGATGTCCCGTAAATGCCCCCGCACCAGTTGGGCCATGGACTCCACGGAATCCGTGTTTTCATACTGGAATTTCACGGAGTTAGTCACGTGGTAGTTCAGCGTCAGGCTGGCGGAAACGTCGGCGTTATCCTTGGTGATGACGGAGTAGTTGGGCAGGGCGAGTGGCGTCATGGCCAACTCAACCGTCCGAATTTTTTGTAGTCCAGGCAAGTAGAAATGAATGCCAGGCGCGACACTGTGCTTGTATTTCCCTAAAGTTTCAACTAACCCCTCGTTGTTTTGATGCACAATTCTAATCCCAAACATGGCGACTCCTCCTCAAATTTTCTTGAACGTCAAGATGTTCCCGTTACTTTCGATAATCGTATACTCCGCGGTGAAGTCTAAGGCTTCTCGTGGCTCCAGCAAGTAACGATAGTAAATACCGGCGACTAACACCAGACCAGTCTTGGCGTCCAAAGCAGAACCTGGTACGGTGCGACCAACCAATTGCCGAGATTCCCAATTTCCTGGTGTGGCCGTCTTCGATAAGACATTGACGATGTAGGCGTTGATGCTTCGGCCGTCAGCAGTGGCGGCTTGCGAGAGCTTTTCGAAAAGACTCTCGTCCATGCGAAGTAGGAAACGCTTTTGCTTTTCTTTTGCCATAGTATGTGGCCTCCTCATGCTCCTCCCCGAGATGATAGCTTAATAATATCACGGTGATATCACTTTGGCAACTATCCTACTTAGTCTGGGGTTTCGAGAAGAGTGGCCGCTTCCGGCTGTCAGGGATTCCGCCTGCTGTGGGGAACGCCTTCAGCCAAAGTGCGGGCTTCCAGCTCGGGTTGAAGCTACGAAAGCCCACGTATCTTCAACCGCGTCCCACGCTGTAAGGCCGGGGGAAAAACGCCCGGTCTAACACCGTCGTCACAGCTGGCTCCATCCCTGACCTCCTCCAGCTACTACTGCATCTTGAGCCGACACCAAGCGGTTTGGAAACGTGATATACGGATGATGTTGGCAGATCTCATGAGAAGGCAATGAACGGTCCAGGTAGAGAATTTTATATTGCTAATATATCCAGAAGAAAATATGTATACCAAAACCCGCAAGCATCTGCCAATTTCGACAAGTACTCGCGGGTTATTTTAAGACGTTTTAAGAGATGTTAGCCCACGTAAGTTAATTCCTTAGAGGTGTGGGTGAATGGGAGGCTGCCGTCAGCCGTGACGTGGACACAGTCTTCGATCCGGACGCCGGCGACACCTGGAATGTAGATGCCGGGTTCGATGGAGAAGCACATGCCGGGTTCTAAGACCAGGTCGTTGCCTTCCATAATGGATGGGAATTCGTGGTCACTCATACCCATACCATGGCCGAGCCGGTGAATGAAGTATTCGCCGTAGCCAGCCTTAGTGATGATATCACGGGCAATCTTGTCGAGTTCAGCGGCAGTCAGGCCGGGCTTAACTGCGGCTTGAGCCGTCAGTTGCGCTTCCAGGCAGACGTCGTAGATTTCCTTTTGCTTAGCGGTAGGGGTGCCTAGAGCCACCGTCCGGGAAGCATCGGAGATGTAGCCGTCGTAGACCGTGCCGAGGTCAAAGAGAACCAGTTCGTTGTTGGCAAACTTGGTGTCGTTGGTGGCACCATGTGGTTCAGCGGCGTGGGCACCGGCCTGAACAAGGCTCCCGAAGGACATTTCCATAATGCCTTCCTTCATCAAAGCGTATTGCAATTCGGCAACGGCGGATTGTTCCGTCTTGCCAGCTTTAACGGCTGCGAAGCCGTGTTCGAAGGCGAAATCGTCCCATTTGCCGGCGATTTCCAATTTTTTGATTTCTTCTTCAGACTTGATCAACCGCATACGTTCGATAAACGTTGTGATGTCTAAGTCGAAGCGGGGACTGGTGAATTGCGCAGCTAAGGCTTCCATCCGGGCAACTTGGAGTTGGCCCTTCTCTAAAGCGATGTGTTCTGGATTCACGTGGCGTTGCTTAACTTGATCGGCAATCATAGCCCATGGGTTTTCATGGTCCAGGTAGCCAACGACAGGGAACTTCCAGCCAGTTTCTTTGATAACTTCGACTTCCAAGGCCGGTGCAAAGATGAATGGGTCTTGGTCTGGGAAGATTACTAAAGCCAGGACCCGTTCGATTGGGTCGCTGCCAAAGCCAGTCAGGTACTGAATGGTCTTGGGATTGCTTAAGTAGGTCATGCTGGCGTGGTGTTCCGCCGTCCATTGCTGAATTTGTTCGAGTTTCGTCATGAAATCACCCCTTCAATTAATGTCATTAGTATACCATCAAAAGGGGGTTAATTTAAGAATATGAAGCGTTCTGCCTTGAAAATTCTGTGAAAATAAGGTATTCTTTGATGTGAAAGCGTTTTCACTCTTGCGTCCATGAAAACAATTCTGTATACTGGTCAAGTTGCTTGAAAACGAATGAAAACAAATCAAAACAAGAAAGAAAGGGCTCTCGCTATGGAAAAACAGACAGTTACGATTTATGATGTGGCACGTGAAGCGGCGGTTTCAATGGCCACCGTTTCTCGGGTTGTTAACGGCAATCCCAATGTAAAACCAGCTACGCGCAAAAAAGTTTTGGAGGTTATTGACCGACTCGACTACCGGCCAAATGCCGTTGCGCGAGGCTTAGCAAGTAAGAAGACGACGACCATCGGGGTGATTATCCCCGACGTGACCAACGCCTACTTCTCTTCATTAGCACGGGGGATCGATGACATTGCCATGATGTACAAGTACAATATCATCCTGACTAACTCCGATGAAAACGGCGGCAAAGAAGTTCAGGTGTTGAACACTTTGATGGCCAAGCAAGTTGATGGGATTATTTTCATGGGGAACCAAGTGACCGACGAACTCCGTGAAGAATTCCGGCGTTCAAAGGCCCCAGTTGTCTTAGCCGGTTCAGTTGACGCTGAAAAGACCCAACCTAGCGTTAACATCGACTACGTGGCGGCCGTTGCGGAAGCTGTGAAGAACCTGATCGACCACGGTAACCAAAAGATTGCCTTCGTTTCAGGTTCCATGAAGCAAGCCATCAACCATGATTACCGGTTGAAAGGTTACAAGAAAGCCTTGAAAGACGCTGGCATTGCTTACGATGACAAGTTAGTCTTTGAAACGGATTACACGTATAAAGCCGGCCAATCTTTGGAACCAGCTTTGAGCGCTGCCGGTGCTACCGCTGCCTTTGTGGGTGACGACGAACTGGCTGCCGGTGTGATGAACGGCTTGACTGACGCTGGTGTCGACGTTCCCGGTGAATTCGAAGTCATTACCAGTAATGACACGAAGTTGACGGAACTGGTTCGGCCTAAGATGAGTTCTATCACCCAGCCACTCTACGATATTGGTGCCGTAGCCATGCGGTTGTTAACTAAGTTAATGAACAACGAAAGTGTTGATGAAAACACGGTCATCTTACCTTATGGCTTGATGAAACGCAGCTCAACGAAGTAGTTGATTGCGACAGAGGGCGCGAAAGGAGACTTTCGGGTCCTTTTGTTTATGGTGAAAATAAGTTTCTAGGCAATGTTGACGGTCTCTACGTTGGTAACCGAGACGGAGGAGAGATGTCCCCTGCATAACGGTGTGGGATGTAACCGGCAGACTATAATTGAAGGATTCGCCTAAAATTAAGGCCAGCTTAACGTTTAACCCATATGGATGTGCTACAATGATAGGCAACTATGCACGGTGTCAGTTCGTATGCTTTTAGGGAAAGTCATTGCCAAGATAACACGTCAGGCGGACTAACCTGTGGCTGATTACTGTGCGAGATTGAACGAATTGGAGGTGGGGTTGGTGAGTGAAAATAGCCGGATGGCACGCTATCATTCAGATGAGCTGGAAGATCCGCAGCAACAACCACAGAAACCGCAACAAACGTACCAACGCCGACCTGCTTTGGCACGGTGGGTGGCTGTCTTAGTCATGCTCTTTACCCTGTCAATTGGCCTGAAGGTGACGGTCTTTAATGCCAACTACACGGCTGGTGTGGTCTCTAGATCCAATGTTGGGCAAAAGGTTATTAATCAGCTAAACAATGAGTTGGAAAGTCTGGGTGTCAGTGGGAGTCCCGTCACGTCGGGGATCGCCCAGCCGTATTTGGCACAGGGGGTCGCGCAACTCTATGGAGAAGCGTCGACGACAACTATCGACAATACGGAACTGACAACGGCCATTAGTACGCAGGCACAGACAATGGGGGTCACGGCAACCGCCGGGATGACTACAGCGTTGGTGAAGGAAGCCAAGAAGGTTGTGCAGGCGGCCTTCAGTACGCCAGCGATGACGCAAGCGTCAGCTAAGATTCAGAAGGCCAAGACCCTTGATTTCTGGTTAATGATTGCCACAGTGTTGCTGGCAATTGTCACCGTGATGTATGCCTTCAGTGTACATCACGTTATGGCTAGTCTGGGACCAGGGTTGGCGTTGGGGGGTGTGCTGACAGGAATCGTTGGAGCAGTTGGCTATTACTTATTGCCAACGCTGATTCCTGCATCAACCGCAACCGTCACGAGTATGATCACAACGGTCGGTCGAAGTGGTATCGGTGTGATTATCTTTGCCGGCATTACCGAGATTGTTTTGGGCTTGTTAGTTATGCTCGGTCATCGAACGTTCCGTAAAGACTTATGATATTAACTAATACGTAAGCTCGAGATGAATAATCTCGGGCTTTTTTAGCGCGATTTATTAACTTGTAAAATCCAACACCCCCTGTTGACTTGATTAGCGGGTAATATCGTTAAAATAATTAACTTTTTTTGAGAAAATTGATTGACCCTAACCAGCCAAACGTTATAAAATAAGAGAAATTATTTTAAACTATAAATCAAAGACTGGATTTGACAATTGGCTATTTAATAAGGTTGAGGGACTAACTTGGTTGCACAAACAAGAATTAGTTGCACAAATTAAATCAGCTATTAAAATGTTGAGTTGAGAGTAAGGGTTCGTTACCTGAAGTTGCGAGGTAACGGCCGGGTTGGCTAGCCTGGTCTTTTTGAGAGGAGCAATTACCATGGCGGTAAAAGAACATTACAAGATGTACAAGGATGGGAAACACTGGGTTTTCGCTGCAATCACAGTCGCTGCAATCGGTTTGGGGACGGCAGTCGGCCAAGATACTTTAGCACATGCGGATAACACCACGACGGGGGCCGAGACGGCACAGGCAAGTGGCAATAGTGCTGACCCAAGCAGTACTGCGACGTTGCAGAAGACGGTCTCGGATACGCCGGTGTCAGCTGAAAAAACTGACTCCGGTGACACAACGACTGATGTGACCGAAGTCAAGGGCTCTGAGAGTGGTAACTCTGGGGAGAGTGGTCACTCAGATGTGACTCCAGATGAACCAACTAGTGGCAATTCGAGCACTCAGGATGCTGGTGAGATCGCCAATAGTGATGCGTCAAACAATGACGGGGCAACCAGTGAAGATACTGGGGCGCTTCCTAATTCTAACGACGATGCTAGAAGCGGAGAAACTACCAGTGGTGACACGACGTCTGTTGGTAACCAGAACTCAGGCGGAGTTGGCCAAAATGGTAGCGGTAACACGTCGGATTTGAAAACGTCAGATGATTCTGTGACAGGTGATACGCCGGCTGTCACTAGCACACCAGTCGTGTCTGATACCGAGACAGACATCAATGTAGGTGACACGCCTAACACGACAAGCCTTAACGTAGATGAACTTGGGGATGGTGAATCGGTGTTGCCACTGAATGTGTCCAAGTTTACTGGCAACAATGCATTACTCAGTGCCGAAGCGTTCAGTCTCGACATGCCCGGGGAAGCTAACAGTTTAATTCGAGGGTTAAGTGCAACGGCAGCCCCTGTCGCAGATCCTAGCAATTTGTCGCATATCATCAATGCTGATGGAACGGTTACCATTACTGGTGCGTATAGTGACGTTGGGGACACTTTAGTTATTCCGTCAACTATTGTTGTTGGCGATAAGGTACTGAATGTTACTGGTATTGGACAGGGATTCAGTTCTGTTTATCACAATACAGATAATTTAAAAACGTTAATTATTGAAAATGGCATCACGTCCATTGCAGATAACGCCTTCTCCTATCTCAAAAACTTAACGACCATTGATCTGAGCCAAAATCAGACGTTACAAACCATTGGGAAACAGGCCTTCGTCGACGATGGGGTAACTACGTTGGTGCTACCAGACAGCGTGACGACAATCGGTGATCAGGCCTTTGAAAGCAATCCGTTATCTAGCGTGACTTTTTCTAAGAACCTGCAATCCATCGGTAGTGAGGCTTTTGAATATGATCCACTGACCACTGTTGACCTGAGTAATAGTACTGCATTGACGTCGATTGGAGACAACGCCTTCTATGGCACGCATATCGCGTCACTCTCACTACCGACCAGTCTGCAAACTATTGGCGCAAAGGCCTTTGCCTCCATTGCTGCATTGACGAGCGTTACGATTCCGTCTGGTGTGACGTCAATCGGGGACAGTGCCTTTATTCAGGATAGCAATCTGGCTACCTTGACCTTTGCAGCGGGCAGCCAACTTCAGACGATCGGTGAGAATGCGTTCACCTATGACGGTTTGACTAGCTTAGATTTGCCGGAAAGTCTGGTCACTATTAAGGATGGCGCTTTCTCAGCCAACACGCAACTGACGTCGTTAAATTTTGCGGCGAATGGCAATCTGACGACAATCGGGGCCCACGCGTTTGAAAATGACAATGGCTTAACGACCCTAACACTACCAGCTAGTCTGACGACACTGGGGGACTTTGCGTTCAGTACGGCTCATAACTTAAGCTCAGTAACCTTTGCCGATGGGACGCAACCCGTGACGATCGGTAACAGTGCCTTTATCTATGATACGAAATTAACCAGTGTGACGTTGCCGGCTAACCTGACCGCAATTGGTGCACAGGCCTTCTTGTCCAACACGAGTCTGCCTATCATCATCCTGCCAGCTAACTTGGTCAGCATTGGGGCTAATGCCTTCACCTATGATCAAGCTCTTCAGACTGTTGATATGACTGGAGCCACGAGCTTAACGACGATTGGCAACGGGGCCTTCGAATACGCTGGCTTGACCGGAGAATTAACGTTACCAACAAACCTGACGACGATTGGCAATTTGGCATTTGCTGCTAACAATTTAACCGGAGTGGCATTGAATGAAAATCTTCAAACGGTTGGCGACAGTGCCTTTATCTACAACAATTTGACGGGATCGGTGGTCTTCCCAGCAACTTTGACGTCGATCGGTCAGATGGCCTTCTATGGGAATCAGCTGACGGGGGTTAGCTTGCCAACGACGGTTAGTCAAGTGGGCGCGAACGCCTTTAGTTACAATCAAATCACCAGTTTGAGTGCTGGCGCTGGGACTTCTAGTCTGGCATTGAATCAGAATGCTTATTACTTTGTTGGTAAGCAACCGACTGTTTCGCTGTCTGACCTCTTCACCGTAGCACTCGGTGACAAGGCCATTACGAGTGCTAATATTAGTAATCTGACGGCGGGCGTCACCCTCAACAGTGATGGGACGTTCGATGTGCCGGCCGGCGTCGATCAGTTTACGTTTAACTGGTCCGTGAGCGATAACGGCACCACCTACACCGGGCAGTATCAAGTTGTGATGGATAATCCAGACATTAAAGTGCATAACTCCACCGTCTTTTACGGGGATAATTGGACACCAGGAGACAATCTGGTGAGTGCCATTACACCGGGCAATGACGAACTTACTATTGATGATTTGACCGTTAAGATCAATGAGTTAGATGCAAACGGCAAGGTTGTTGTCGATGCCGATGGCAATCCGGTAGTCGTTGCGGCTGGTGATGTGACGAATAAACCTGGAACTTACCAAGTCACGTATAGCTATGGGAGTAGTTCGGCCGTGGCACTGGTGACCGTAGAAAAGCGGACTGCGACTTACACGGTTAGCGGGAATCAGACGACAACCTATAATGGGGAAGTGCCAACGCTGGATATGGCTAACTTCAACGCCGAACTGAGTAATGATCTACCGTACACGCTTAAGGATGGTGACCTCACGCTCGCTTATACAGACGCTAATGGCAAGCAGGTCCTTTTGACCGACGACAACGCCGCGGACTTTGTCAACGCCGGTACCTACGATGTGGTGGTTAATCCAGCCGCCTGGGATCGGTTGGTTGCAGAAACGCCGGCCGTTTCCAACTATGATTGGACCGGGTCCAAGTCAATTGCGACACTGACGATTGCACCAGCCGAATTGACTATCAGTGTGGCTAATCAGTCGATGGTTTATGGCGATGATGAACCCCAGGCTAAAGTGACCATTAAGGATGCTGCCGGCAATGATATCAGTGATTCTGGTATCACGGTGACACGGGATGCTGGCACTAATGCTGGAATTTACAGCTACAAGCTGGATACGTCGAAAATGAGTGAAAATTACACGATTGCCGGCAGTCCAGAGCTAGGTGCATTAACGATTGAGAAGGCGCCGCTGACGGTTACTGTGGCCGACCAAACTATGGCTGCGGGGACGCAGGAACCTGCTGCTAACGTCACTATCGTTGATAGTAAAGGCAATCCAGTCACAGATTCTGGTATCACGGTGACACGGACTGCCGGGACGACTGCTGGCATTTATGCTTATCTCTTGAATACGGATGCGCTCAACGCCAACTATCAAGTGGCCAGTGCAACGGTTGGGTCACTGACGATTACGGCAGTTCCAGCTACCGTGACTGGGAGTAACTATACCATGACCGTGGGGGATGCAGCGCCGACGGTTGGTGATTTCAAGGCGGCGGCCACGGATACCAATGGCCAGGCGGTTGACAGTAGTGCGATTACTTTGGATTTGGGGATGGCCGATTTGACCACGCCTGGGACCTATCAGGTTACCTTACGCTATGGTGATGATGCAACGGCTACGGTTCTACTGACGGTTGTGGCAAAGACGACGGGTGGCGGAGATGGTGATGGTGGAAATACTGGCGGCGGTACGGGTCCCGTTGACCCGACGGACCCAGTGGACCCCACCGATCCAACTGATCCGACCGACCCAAGCAAGCCGACTGATCCCGATGAGCCTGACCACGAAGTCATCAGTGATGGTGGTACGGGGGCGACGGTCAAACCGGGCATCGATATCAGCCTCAAGAATCCAACGACAGCTCCGGGTAAGTATGTGACGAGTGGTGCCGGGGCTCACATCAAGGGATCACAGTTAGGCATGAACCAGGTTACGCCAATCAAGTCTACGCAGGTGAACCTGCAGGCCAAGGGCGATGACAACCAGACAGATACAGCTCAAACGACGTTGCCACAGACTAATGAAGCGACGACACCATGGTGGTCCGCTCTGGGCCTCCTGGTGGGTGGTTTAAGCCTGTTCGGGTATCGCAAGAAGCGTCACAATTAAACGCAATGAGAAGAAACCTCAGCCGGTATATTTACGGTTGAGGTTTCTTTACGGTCTGGCTTTTTTAAGGTTATAAGGTTTCTCTCATGCTAAAGAAAGTTATCACGATTTTGTCTAAAGCCTTTATTAAAATTGCCCGAATCATGCGACAAAATCCTCCAGAATTACATTAGTAAAGAGTAGGGGACTAAAAAGGAGGTCAGCTCACTGATGAGCTGACCTCCCGCGACGCCTAAGCATTTTGAGTTTTAAAGTAACTGGATTACATCAGGATCTTGGAGAGGAAGTCTTGCGCCCGTTCAGTCTGTGGGTTGCTGAAGAATTCTTCTGGTGTGTTGTTTTCCTGAATGTAGCCATCGGCCATGAACCAGACGCGGTCGGCCACGGACTTGGCAAATCCCATTTCGTGGGTAACCACGACCATCGTCATCCCTTGTTGGGCCAGGTCTTGCATAACGTTCAGAACTTCACCGACCATTTCAGGGTCCAAAGCAGACGTTGGTTCATCGAACAACATGACCTTGGGATCCATGGCGAGGGCCCGAGCAATCGCAACCCGTTGTGCCTGACCACCGGATAGGCTGGAAGGGAAGGCGTCGGCATGGTCATCCAAGTTGACTTGTTGGAGGAGTTCGTGGGCGCGCTTCGTCGCGTCGGCATCACTCACGTTCTTGACCTTCATGGGGGCCAGCTTGATGTTTTCTAAGACGGTCATGTTTGGGAAGAGGTTGAAGTTTTGGAATACCATCCCCATCTGTTCCCGTAAGGTGTTGACCTTCTTGGTGTCCAGAGTCGTCAGGTTTTGACCATCGAAGTCGACCTCACCACTCGTTGGGGTTTCCAACAAGTTGAGGCACCGCAGGAAGGTACTCTTCCCACCACCGGAAGGACCGATGACGACGATCACTTGACCGGGATTGACTTGTTCTGAAATGTTCTTTAGAACTTGGTTATCGCCGAAGTTCTTGGCGAGGTCCTTGACCTCAATAATTGGTTTAGTCATGTTGCATCTTCCTTTCGAAGTGGTTTAAGATCCGTGAGGCGGTAAAGGTCATGATGAAGTAGAGAACCATGATGACAGCGATTGGCGCTACCCCTCTGTAGGTGTCGGACCGCACGATGTTGCTTTGGAAGATCAGTTCGGAGACCCCAATGATGGAAACAATGGAACTATCCTTGATCAAGGTGATAAATTCGTTCCCTAATGATGGCCAGATGTTCTTCAAGGCTTGTGGTAAGACGACATAACGCAGGGTGTAACCCTTGGTCATCCCCAGGCTCCGGGCAGCTTCAGTTTGGCCTTTATCCACGGAGTTGATCCCCCCACGAATGTATTCGGCGATGTAGGCCCCAGAGTTCAGTGAAATGGCAATAATCCCGGAAGTTAATGCGGGGAGGTTAACGATGAGTCCTAGGCCGAAGTAAACGAACATAACTTGGACCATCATAGGCGTGCCCCGAATGAATTCGACGTAGGCCGTTGCTAACCACCGTAAGGCAGTGGCGAAGACGCCACCTTGTGCCATCCGTGCGAGGGATAGGAGTACCCCGAGAATGAACCCGAAGAAGACGGAACATACGGTGATGATCAACGTGTATTCGATCCCTTTAAGGAAGGCCTTCCAGTAGTGGAGCATGCTAGTGTTGACGGTGTTGGTCTTTAAGTATTTCCCGGCAGCGGGGAGGTAATCCTTGTTGACGAGGTTTTGCTTTCTAATCTGATCGACGGACTTGTTGGCTGCGGCGACCAGGGAAGTAGAGCCCTTGGCAAACGCAACGGAAGCGCTGGTATCGGAAGCACTCAAATTAAATTTACTTGGAATCATGGCTAATTCTTTGTTGTTAGCGACGTAAGCTTGGGCGGATGGCTTTTCCATCGCAACCCCTTGGAGCTTGTGGCTCTGTAATCCTAGGATCAAGTCGGAAACGGAAGTCATCCCTTTGACGGTCGTGCCGCTAGTTTGTTTCTTGGATTCGGTGTACATGGTAGAACCGGTTTGGGCCCCAATGGTTTTGCCCACGAAGGAATCCTTATCTTTATAGATACCTTTGTCACTCTTGTTGATGACGATGCTGTACCCACCTTGGTAGTAGGTATGAGTGAAGTCGACGTTCTTCCGCCGGGCTGGCGTTGGGTTCATCCCGGAGATGACCATGTCGACCTTACCGGTTTGCAAGGCAACTAATAGGGAATCAAAGGACATGGACTTCACAACTAACTTGACGCCTAAGTCCTTAGCAATCTTCTTCCCGACGGCAACGTCCATGCCGACGACTTGACTCTTGCCGTGAACAGTTGCTTGGAACTCATAGGGTGGGTAGTCGGGGGAAGTTCCCATGACTAACTTTCCACTCTTCTGAACCTGGGCCAGCGAATCATCGGTGGCGGCTTGTGCCGTTGTCGTGGTGGCGGTCCATCCGGCAACGAGCGCCATCACCAATGCGATGGCCATAATTAATTTATTTTTCATAATGGCTTGCTCCTCTATATGTGATGATGTATTTGAGTATAGCCGGCTTCGTTTATTTATGCAAGTTTTATTTTAATAAATTTAGTTTTATACATAGTTTATCCATTTAAAATTCGCTTACATCCCTGATTTAAAGGGAAACGCCAAAAAAAATATACATTTTCGTTGAATAAGTGAATTTTATAAGCTTAGTAATTGAACGAATGGGAAGTAAGTGCTAACATGTATAGTGTCTGTTTTATACGGATATCTATAAAATTTAAGAAAAGAGGAGTTACGATGTCAGGACATTCTAAATGGCATAACATCCAGGGCCGGAAAAATGCTCAGGATGCAAAGCGTGGAAAAATCTTCCAAAAAATCTCACGTGATTTGTACCAAGCTGCAAAAGCAGGTGGTCCTGATCCCGACGGTAACCCTCAACTTCGTTTGGAAATGGACAAGGCGCGGGCAGCTAACATGCCTAAAGACAACATCAAGCGGGCTTTAGATAAAGCTTCTGGTCTTGGTGGCGCCAAGTTCGAAGAAATTACCTACGAAGGTTACGGTCCAGCTGGGACGGCGATCATGGTTGCTGCTTTAACGGACAATAAGAACCGGACGGCTGCGGCTGTTCGTTCTGCCTTCACGCACCATGGCGGCTCACTTGGTGCAGCGGGTTCCGTTTCATACATGTTTGATCGGAAAGGTTACATTGTAATCTTGCGCGACGGTCTTGACACGGATGAAGATACGATGTTGATGGATGCACTTGATGCCGGGGCGGACGACATGGAAACCACGGATGAAGAATTCAAGATTTACACGGATGCTTCAAGTGAAATTGCAGCACGTAATGCTTTACAAGACAAAGGCTACAAGTTGGACACTGCCGAAGTTCGGATGTTCCCTCAAAACACGACTGAAGTACCAGAAGCCAAGGCTTCTCAATACCAAGGTCTGATTGAAGAACTGGAAGACAACGACGATGTTTCCGATATTTATGAAGCCGCAGTCTTACCTGAAGGCGTTGAATAAACGTTTTTAGCCAAATAATTTGAGTCGATGAACCCGTTACCAGGCTTTGCTTGGTAGCGGGTTTTTGTGTATCGTGGTAAAAAATAATCTTGCATTCTGAATGGGGGACGGGTAAACTCCATAAATGTGGCTGAAGGGTGAGCCATATTTTTTTAAAGCATATGCAACATGCCATATACTAATTTATTCATTGTCGAATTAGAAATGTAGCATCATTGCACTATAATACAACATGCCATATACATTTTACGGCATGTGGAGGAGTGTTGAGGATGAAACGTATCAAACATAAGTATCTGATGGGCGGCGTGCTCACTGCGGGACTGGTGCTGCCAGTCATTTGCGCGGGGCTCGTGATCCATTCGTTCTGGGATCCGTTTGGCCAGACGGCGAAGTTACCAGTCGCCGTGGTCAATGAGGATCAGCCCGTCACGTACCAGGGGAAACGCATGGCGGTCGGTCAGCAGGTCGTCAGTCAACTAAAACATAATCACGAATTGGGGTGGCGGTTCCTTTCTGCGCGGGAGGCCGCCGCGGGAATGAAGCATAACCGCTACTATACGGTCGTCACGATTCCCAAGAACTTCTCACAGCGTGCAACCACGGTGACCGAGCGTCACCCCCAACAGATGAAATTAAATTATGCCACCAATGACTCGCTCAGCTATATTGGCGAGATCATCAGCGAAACGGGGGCTTCGCAACTGAATGCAGCCGTGAAGCGCGCCGTGACTAAGGCCTATGCACTGAGCATGTTCCAACAGATCAAGACGAGCGGCCAGGGCTTCCAAAAGGCAGCGAAGGGCGCAACTCAGCTGAAGGATGGGACTGTGACGTTGGCTGATGGGATGAATACGTATACGACGGGCGTGACCAAGGTCAAGGATGGCCTCTTACGGTTGTCGACCAAGGTTCAGCAGCTACCGACTGGCGTTAATCAGCTGGCAACCGGTGCTGATAAATTATCGGCAGGACTCCAGACGTTACAAACAAAGACGCAACCCCTGGTGACTGGTGTAGCGCAATTGGATGGTGGCGCTGGTCAGCTCGCAAGTGGGTCAGGGCAGGTCACGACAGGACTCCAACAGCTCTCGGCCAAGACCGGCCCGCTGGCGTCTGGTGTGCACCGTTTGGCAACAGGATCTGGTCAAGTGACGGATGGTTTACAGCAAGTGTCCGGTAAAATCCAGCCACTCGTTGCGGGTGTCACGAAGCTGGACAACGGCTCGGCACAAGTCACGGCTGGTTTAGAGAAACTGAACAGTAAGACTGGTGCTTTGGCATCCGGTGTGGTCAAGTTGGCCGATGGGAGTCAGGCATTAGCGGTTAGCACGACTCAGTACGTGAACGGTGTTTATCAGGTGCATACGGGCCTGCAGACGTTAGATACGAATGGTAAGACACTGGCGGCGTCGATACAGGCCTTAGCGGACGGTGCCTCTGGGTTGTCGACACAAGTCACGACGGGGCAAGCGGGCATTACGAAATTGGGCGATTCGGTTAAGAAGTTAGCGACTGATTCCACTGCTGGTGCCACGACGCTTCAGACGAGTGGCGAGAAGCTTCAGACACAGTTAACGACGGATTTAGGTGAGTTAAGCACCGCTGTTGGTGGCACTTCAGCAACAACAGCGAAGGTTGCGACAATTCAGTCTAATTTAGACCGACTCGCTGGAGCATCGGCCACAGCTTCTAACGATGCAACGACTGAGGCGGCTGGCAAACTCAAAACAGCGGTTGCTCAGCTTGATTCTAGCAGTCAGTCTGGTAGCCAGGCGTCGGGAATGACCCAGACTCAAATCGATGCCAAGGTGGCTTCCGTTGCTAGTGCGACGAAAATGACGGCCGACCAGAAAGCGGCTATGACTTCGGCACTCGCAGGGGCGGGGCAAACGTCGGCTGCAAAGCCGACCTCATCTGCTAAAACGGCGGTTACTTCAGCGGCTAATGCGCTCGTCAAGGCGAGTGACACAACCACTTCTGAATCAGCAACCACCTCTCCGCAGACGGTAACCCGCCTGAAACGGGAGGTAGCGGATCTGGCCGATTCGGTACCGGCTGGTCAGGGTACCACAGCCGCGGCTGCATTACAAAAGGTTTTGGCGGATGCCACCGCGTTAAAGGTCTACTTTGGTCAGGTCACTGCGGCCATGGGCAAACAAAATGCGGCCCTTAGTCAACTCAATGGTGCGGTTACAGGCAATGATGATTCATTGGCCAAAAAGTATGCCGCATTAGTTGACGGTAGCCAGAAGTTGTCGACGAGTTTGGCGGAAGCTAATGGTAAAGTCCCTGAGTTCACGACGGGTATCGGCAAGTTGCTGGCTGGAAGCAATCAGTTGACCACTAACGGCCCAGCTCTCGTTACGGGAACGGCACAATTGGCGGCTGGTACGCGCCAACTCAACGATCAGGTGCCGGCGCTGGTTACCGGCGTGAGTGAGCTAACCGTTGGCTCTAAGCAAGTCTCCGGGGGGATGCACCAATTATCTGGGCAGTTACCGGCCCTGACTGGTGGCGTCACGCGCCTTGTCAACGGCTCGCTTCAAGTCACGAACGGACTAGACTTACTCAATGGGCAACTGCCAGCCTTAACCGGCGGAATCGGCCAACTTGTTGCGGGTTCTGGTCAGGTGACGACTGGATCACAGCAGTTAGCCGGGGGCTTGTCGCAGTTGAATGGGCAAGTTCCGGCCTTAGTAGCGGGGGTTCCTCAGCTTGCCAGTGGGGGCAGTCAGCTCTCGGGTGGCTTGCAAACGCTGAACCAACAAGCACCACAGTTGGTAGCCGGAGTTAGTCAGTTAACGACCGGTGCTCAGCAGTTGGCCGCAAATTCACCGAAGCTAACGGCTGGTGCCCAACAGCTCAAGGCAGGTAATGGTAAGCTAGCCGCTGCACTTCAGGGTGGAGCGGACAAGGTTCAAGCAACGCCACTGACTAGTCGGACGGCGGCAATGTTTGCTTCGCCATCGACACTGACCCATCAACGTTTCAGCTATGTGCCAAACTTCGGGCACGCGATTGCTCCGTTCGTGGTGGCCATGCTGACGTTCCTGGGGCTGACGGCGCTGGTGGCTTGGTTTGACTACCGTAAGCAACTGCAGACACCACGCCAACTGGCGAACTTGACCGGCTGGGTTCTCTTGCAGTCACTGATTACCAGCGCGGGGATGGCCATGATGCTTCACGCCGCCCAACCATGGACGTTTATGAGCTTGACCGGGTTGTTTGCTCTCGCCATTCTGGTGGTAGAACTAGTTCTGCGACTCTTCATGGGCCGTCTGGCTGTCCTAGTCGTGGGTGCGCTGTTCTTCCTCCAACTCTGCGTGGCAAATGGCATCTTCCCAGTGCAAACGGTGAAGACGCTCTACGCACCGTTGGCGAAGTTCCTACCGATGACCTACGCCAACCTGGGCTTGACCCAGGCCCTGAGCGGAACGGGCATTAGCAGTTCGGTTCTGACCATGGGAATCAGTGCTGCTGTGGTGATCATTATACTAGGGGCCGGATTGATTGGTCTGAAATTAATGAACCTGAAAAACCTTGTAGTGCGTGAAAGTCAGGAATAATAGGAAGATTTACTGAAATCTACGTCATCTTAGCGGATGCGTAGATTTTTTTTGCAAATAAAAAATATATTTCGGTACTTTTTACGTAGTTAGTTAGAAAGGGCAGGAGATGGGTGACGTGATTCAAAAAATGATTACGGAATTATTGGTGGTAGCACGGACACGACGAGTCAGTGATATTTACGTTTTGCCACAGCAGACGGGGTATCAGATTAGACTGCGGCAGTTGGGGGCGGTAATGACCTGGCGGCGGGTGACTACTCAGTTGGGCCGTCAATTGATTACCTATTTTAAATTTCAGGCGAATATGGCAGTCAGTGAAAATCGTCGGCCACAAGTGGGAGCGATGACCTGGCCGGGCCCACCTGAGCCCGTGGAACTGCGTTTCTCAACGGTCGGCGACTATGTGGGGCGTGAATCGCTGGTCATTCGGGTGATTTATCCCTACCATACTGGACAGATGGCCTATCTGGATAGGACGCAGCCGGCCCTGCTTCGACAGTTGGCCCAGCGCCGAGGCCTATTGCTCTTCGCGGGGCCAACCGGTTCAGGGAAGACCACGACGATGTATACGATTGCGCGGGAGTTGGCGGCCACGGTCCTCACGATTGAAGATCCCGTCGAAATCAAGGAGGCGGATTTTATTCAGCTGCAGGTCAATGAGGCTGCGGGGATGGATTACGAAGCCCTGGTCAAAGTGGGATTGCGGCACCGACCGGATGTTTTTATTATTGGTGAAATCAGGGATATGGTGACGGCTCAGGCGGCTGTTCGGGCGGCGTTGAGTGGTCATCTAGTTCTGACCACCGTTCACGCGCAGAGTGCCAGCGGTGCCATCCCCCGACTGACGGAGCTGGGGGTGCCGTTAGCACAACTGCGGCAAGTGTTGACGGGGAGCTGTTATCAGCGCTTGATTCCGCGGCTTCAGGATGGTCCGGCCGTGCTACTCGACATTTTGGCTGGTGACCATCTTTGGCAGGCAGCGAAGACAACTACAGAAAGGTGGCGACGGACGCTTGAAGAAGCAGGTAAGGAACACGCGATTTCAATGGCAACGGCCCAAAAATTTCGGGAAGGGTAGGTGGTCCTTAACGCAACAACAGCAATTCTGTCAGCTCTTGGCGGATCAACTCGCAAGTGGTTTTTCACTTCGGCAGGCGGTGAGCTTTAGCCAGACAGCCAATAGTGGTTTGCCGCGTGACGTGGCAGAGATTGAGGCACAATTATTGGTGGGAGCAGACTTTGTGCCCTGTCTGGCGCCGTACTTACAAGCCAACGTGTACTTTCAGCTGCAATTGACGGCGACCTATGGGGAGCTTGCCACGGCGCTTCAACGCGTGGCGACATTACTCCGATTGATGGCGACACAACGCAAACGGCTCCATCAGCTTTTGCTGTATCCGGTGGGCTTACTGATTGGGATGGTGTTGCTTTTACTCACCTTAAAGGTAGGTATCTTACCACAATTACAGCAGGAGATTGCCGCACAACCGGCGCCAGCTCTATCCTGGCGGCACTATGCAGAGATGGGCGGTGGACTGGTCATAATTGGTGGTATCGTGCTGATGTGGCGTTGGTGGCGGCAGCAAACGTCGTTGCATCTCGCCACCTGGTATTTACGCGTACCCGTGATTGGTCGTATCTTTCGGGCTTATTACGCCTACTACCTGACGGCTAATCTCAGCCAACTCGTAGCGAGTGGATTGAGCGTCAAACAAATGGTGGTGGTCTTACGCCAATTGCCACAGGTGGCACTACTAGCGCAACTGGCGATTGTACTCGAACAGCAACTTCAATCCGGCCACTCACCGGTGGGCTGGTTGCGACAACAGGCCTATATTCCGCCACAGTTAGTCGTACTATTGCAGAAGGGGAGTACACAGCCGCAATTGGCTCGCGAGTTGGAAGCCTATAGCCATCTGCGGTATCAGGAGCTGGTTCGTTTGACGGAGCGCGGACTGGCCATGGTGCAACCCATCTTACTGACGGTGGTGGCCCTTCTAATCGTCGGGGCCTACCTGAGTCTATTGCTACCCATGTATGCCAACCTGCAGGGGGTCACGCCATGAGCAAGCGGCACGGGTTTACGCTGGTTGAAATGACAATCGTGCTGTTTATCATTTCGCTGTTAGTTCTAATTATTCTCCCAAATCTAAATGGCCAGCGGCATCACGCGCAGAGCATTCACCAGCATGCGATGGAAACGGTCGTTCAGGGCCAGGTGACGGCGTATCTGGATGATCATCAGACGGCAACCCACGTGACCTATGCCGCACTAGAATCTGGGCGATATCTCACGTCACAGCAGGTCAAGCAGGCGCAACGAGAGGGGATTAAGATTCACGATGAGCGGTCGGACGATGGCTCGTGACCGCCACGGTTTTACCCTCTATGAGACGCTGGTGGTTTTACTGATTGTGGCGAGTCTGACCGTACTCGTGGGTTTTCAGGCGGTTGCCCAACGGCGGGCCGCAGCGGAACAGGCCTTTTGGCCCGCTTGGCAACAATTGTGGACGGCAGGTCGCCAGGTGGCGATTGCCCGAGATGAGACGGTCGGCATCTTTATTGACCGTGGAACGGGAGAGGTTAAGCTGACTCTTGGACAGTCTCGTCGGGTCTTTCGTCGACTGAAGCCGCCACCCGGTCTGCACTGGGTCGATGGGCGAACTGGGTGGGGAATCACGCCGCAGGGGCATGCGGATGCCTTTACCATGGAGTGGTATAGTACGACGCATCATGTATGGTGGTATCAGACATTTCAGTTAGGAGGCGCATTAATCTATGTTGAAGCAACCAAGACGCGGCGACCACAACGGGTGGCTGCTTCCTGACGCCTTATTGGCGTTGGGAATCGTTGCCCTAACGATTGGTCTGGCACGGCAGACACTGACGGTGACCCAGTATGGGGAGCGCGTACGGACGACGCAACTCCAGCAGGCCCGTGACCGACGCGATCGAGCTTTACTCGATTGGGCGGCTAATCAATGAGGCGACGAGCAGGGTTTACGCTGATTGAGGCGTTACTAGCCTTAGGTATTGCAGCGGGGATGTTCACACTGGCCAGTGGGGTGGATCGAGTTTTATTGCGGCCGCTCCGCCGGGACCCAGTGGCGTGGTACCAGATGGTCCGAGTCCTTGAACAACCTGGCCGGTATCGGGTCACTGGCGTCGAGGGACAGCAATTGAATTTGCAGGATCAACAAAAACAAGTGACGCGAGCGGTCTGGGTCGATAGCAAACACGTGTTACGGCTAACGAATGATAAGCATCAGGGCTACTACCCTTTATTACGACGAGTGGAGGCCGTGCACTGGCACCTCACCAAATATCCAGGCCTGGTGCGCCTGAATCTAAAGCAGGAGCGATTACCTTGGCAAACGACGATTCTCGATTTACGCGGCGGGGATTCTTGACGTTGTGGGCGCTCTTTTTCTTAGCGAGTGTTAGTCTGGTCTTGATTTTAGTCATGGCTGGTCAATCGGCGCGCGAGCAGTCGACTCATCAACTCATTAAAGACTACAATCGTTCGACTTCACAACTGAATCGGACCGTTAGATCACCCCAACAAGCGTCAAAACCACGTCTCAGAACGGTAAAACCCGCAGATTCGCGACAAAGATTGCTTGAATAACAGCTGAAAAATCGGTAGTATAGATAACGGATATGTTGTGTCATGCAATTTCACAAGGAGGCGAAGCGTACTGTCACAAGAACAGACTGAAGCGCTCTTCAAGGTCATGGATGAATCAACCACGATCCTGCAAGAAGCACTAAGCACATCTTATTTGGATGCGTTCGTTGAGACGGGGGATAACCTGCTCAATGGCCAAGTTCAGGTAGAAGACGGTCAGCCAGATACGGAGACTGCAGCGAAGTTAACCAAGTTGTATGCCCAGGTCGACTGGCAAAGTGACGATGCCGAAACGGTTCGCCGGGCGGTTCAATTAGCCATGCTCAAAGCGATTCGAGTAGATGAGATTCAAGCTAACCACCAACTGACACCGGACACGATTGCCTATATTATGGGGTATCTCGTGACTCGGTTGGAGAAGGATAAATCAGAATTAATTGTAACTGATCTGACGGTTGGGACGGCTAACTTGTTAACGGCGGTGCTTTCACAACTCAAGGCAGTAGTTAAAGGTGATATCAAGGCGTATGGGGTGGACAATGATGATACGATGCTGGCCATTGCGCAGACGTCGAGTGACCTTCAACGGCTACCGATTGAGTTGATTCATCAGGATGCCCTCGAGCAGTTGTTGGTGCCCGCAAGTGATCTGATTGTTGCCGACTTGCCAATTGGGTATTACCCGATTGACGAGAACGCGGCGAACTATCAGACCCGTGCGACGACTGGCCATTCGTTCGTGCATCACCTGATGTTGGAGCAAGCCCTGAATCAATTGAAGCCGGGTGGCGTTGGCGTATTCCTGGTACCTTCACAACTTTTCCAAACGGAAGAAGCGAAGGGCCTGTTAAAGTGGTTAGCGGGAAACGCCTATCTGCAAGGGTTATTGAACCTACCAAGTGAGCTCTTTATGAATGTTAACGCCCAAAAGGCTATTCTGATTTTACAGAAGCCGGGCGCTGGCGCGAAGCAGGTTGAACAAGTGATGTTGGGTGAGTTCCCATCATTTAAAGAACAATCAGCATTTCAAAAGTTTGTTGCGGAAATCGTCCAATGGGAAGAACAAAACCTGCTGACGGACCGCTCATAAAAGGAGAAAATTACCAAATGGGAAAATCATTAGCAATTAACGCCGGAAGTTCTACGTTAAAGTTCAAATTATTCCAAATGCCAGAAGAATCAGTGATCGCTGAAGGTGCCATTGACCGGATCGGTCTGGGTAACTCTTTGGTTGAAATCAAGTATGGTGATGGCGAAAAGTACAAGACGACCCAAGATGTTAACGATCACAAGGAAGCTATCCAATTAATGTTGGATCAACTGACTAAGTTGGAAATTATCACCGACTTCAACGAAATTACGGGGATTGGTCACCGGGTCGTTGCCGGTGGTGAAGAGTTCAAGGACTCCGCCGTTATTGATGACGATGTTTTACAAAAGATCAAGGACTTGGCTGAATATGCACCACTGCATAACCCAGCCGCTGCCATGGGGATCGAAGCCTTCAAGAAGATCTTGCCTAACGTATTGAGTGTGGCTGTCTTCGATACGTCCTTCCACACGTCCATGCCAGAAGTGAACTACATGTACTCTATTCCTTACGAATACTACGAAAAGTTCGGTGCCCGTAAGTACGGTGCCCACGGAACGAGTCACCGTTACGTGGCCAATCGTGCCGCTGCTATGTTGGGCAAGCCCCTCAAAGATCTGAAGTTGATCACGATGCACATTGGTGCTGGTGGGTCAATCACGGCTATCAAGGATGGCAAGTCATACGATACTTCCATGGGCTTCACGCCACTGGCCGGTATCGAAATGGCTACCCGTTCTGGGGATATCGATGCTTCCTTAGTCGCTTACCTGATGGAAAAGTTGAACATCGACAAGCCTAGCGACATGATCAACATCTTGAACAAGAAGTCTGGTCTGGTAGGGGTTTCCGGTGTTTCCGCTGATATGCGTGAACTAGAAGCCGTTCAAGACAAGAACCACCGTGCCAAGTTGGCTCGGGACATGTTCATTAACCGGATCGTGCGTTACGTGGGGGCTTACCTCGCTGAATTGGGTGGCGCTGACGCCATCGTCTTCACTGCCGGTGTGGGTGAAAATGACATCATGATCCGTCAAGAAGTCGCTGACAAGTTGACTTACTTTGGTATTGGTGTTGATCCAGAAAAGAACAACATTCGTGGGGTTGAACGTGACCTGAGTGTTGCCGGTTCTAAGATCAAGACGCTCTTGATTCCTACCGATGAAGAGTTAATGATCGTTCGTGACATCGAACGTTTACGTAAATAGATTGATGAGACATCCTCTCGGAATTTCCGGGGGGATGTTTTCTTTCACTTAAAGTTGAATAATTATCATGTAAATGGAATTAAGTTGAATGGAATTCGTTTATACCAGTTGTTAGCGCTGTTTAGTTAGGCGAACTAACCAGCATTGGAACTGGCATTGACCAGTCAGATGTGTATAATATATTTCAACAAAGGGGAGATTAAGATGAAAAAAAATCAATCGAATACCAATCAGGAATTTTCCCGGGGACTTCAGAGTCGGCACGTCCAATTGATTGCTCTTGGGGGAACAATCGGGACGGGGCTGTTCTTGGGTGCCGGTCAATCCATTCATTTAGCTGGACCCTCCATTATTCTGGCTTACCTCGCCACAGGAATCATGTGTTTCTTACTGATGCGTGCGCTGGGGGAATTGCTCCTGTCCGACTTGGAAGTGCACTCCTACATCGACTTCATCAAGCGGTACCTTGGTGACAACATGAGCTTCGTTGCTGGGTGGACCTACTGGATCTGTTGGATCACGATTGCCATGGCCGAAGTTACCGCCGCCGGACAATACATGCAGTTCTGGTTCCCACACTTACCATCATGGGTGACGGCGTTGACGTTGCTAGCCATTCTGTTAGCCTTGAACTCCGTCACGGTCAGTGCATTTGGTGAAACGGAATTCTGGTTTGCTATTATTAAGATCGTAGCTATCGTGGCGTTGATCCTGGCCGGGGCCTATATGGTTGCCGTTCACTTCCCAACCCCCGTTGGTCATGCCAGTGTGACGAACTTGGCCAGCGGCGGATTCTTTGCCAACGGTGCAAAGGGCTTCTTCCTGTCCTTCCAGATGGTCCTGTTTAGTTTCGTTGGGATCGAAATGGTGGGGATGACCGCTTCCGAAACGGCTAACCCTAAGAAGGTCTTGCCAAAAGCCATTAACGAGATTCCCCTACGGATCATTCTGTTCTATCTCGGGTCACTGTTAGCACTGATGGCCATCTACCCATGGCAATCCATCTCGCCAACCAGCAGTCCCTTCGTTCAAGTCTTCAAGAACGTTGGGATTCAGTCGGCCGCTGCCGTCATTAACTTCGTTGTGTTGACGGCCGCCGCTTCAGCCTGCAACAGCTCGCTGTTTACGACCGGACGGATGCTCTTCTCCCTGACTTACGGTGGGGAAGGCCGTTTCTCTAAGCGAATGGGGACGCTATCTCGGGCGCAAGTGCCAACACACGCGCTGCGGTTCTCCACGCTGGTTATCGCCGTTTCCGTCTTTCTGAACTTTATCATTCCGGGCCACGTCTTTGCTTTTGTTTCCAGTATCGCCACAACCTGCTTCCTCTTTATCTGGGGAGCCATCGTCGTTGCGCACATCAAGTACAAGAAGCAACAGACGCCACTCGAACGCAGCAACAGCGCCTTCAAGATGCCATTCTTCCCACTGAGTGACTACTTCATCCTGGCCTTTCTCGGGATGGTCGCCGTCGTCCTACTATTCCGGGTCGACACGTTAGTTGCTCTGATTGGGTCCATCCTCTGGCTAGTCGGCCTGAGCCTTGGCAAGCGATTTCGCGACCAACGCGTAGCTACTAGCGCCATGGATTCTGATAAATAAATTACGTGGAAGCACCGCCAGAACACTGGTTGGTGCTTCTTTTTTTCGTAGGAGACGAGACCAGCGAAAATGAATGGGAAGTGCTACGATGAAAGTGGTGTTTATCTTTTAAAACGTGGATAATAGAGATGTGAATGCAACTGACTGGTGGCTGAGTTGAGAAGTAAGTACCAGTCACGAGATAAGGAAACTTAAATGAGGTGTAAACATGAAAACTGTTAAACTTGCGGGACAAGCCGTACCAGCTATTGGAATCGGAACCTGGCACATGGGGGATGACCCAACACGGCGGGCGACGGAAATTGCGGCCATTCAAGCTGGCATCGCCGCTGGTGCCCGGGTGATCGATACCGCCGAGATGTACGGTTCTGGCCGGGCTGAGAGCTTGGTCGGCGAAGCCCTGCAGTCGGAGGACCGTGGCCAGCTCTTCTTGATTTCCAAAGTCTTACCGGAGAATGCGTCTAAGCGTCGCATGGAAGCAAGTCTGGACGCCAGCCTGCAACGATTGCGGACGGATCACGTCGATCTGTATCTCTATCACTGGCGGGGGAGTGTACCACTAGCTGAAACCGTGGCCGAACTACAACGCCTCCAACAGACTGGCAAGGTTCGGTCGTGGGGCGTTTCTAACTTTGATATTGCCGACCTACAGGAACTGTGGGCGCTTCCCGGTGGTGACCAGGCCGCAGCCAATGAGGACCTGTATCATTTGGGTAGCCGCGGGTTAGATTACGCGGTACTCCCGTGGCAAACCAATCACGACCTGCCGCTGATTGCCTATTCACCAATTGCGCAGGGCGATTCGTGGGGCCAGCACCTGGCAACCAATGCCACGGTCAAACAGATTGCGGCGGCACGCGACGTGACGGTCTACCAGGTACTCCTGGCGTGGGCGATTCGCAATCCCCAGACGTTGGCGATTCCACAGACCAGTTCGGTAGCCCACATGACCCAGAACATTGCGGCCGGTGAGTTGACCCTGACGTCCGCTGAATTAGCAGCGTTGGATCAGCAGTTCCCACGGCCGACGCAGAAGAAACCACTCGATATTATTTAAGACGAGGAGTTATGACATGCAATACTTTACTTCAGATACACACTTTTTCCATAAAGATTTACTGGGCATGAATGATTTTGCACCGCGGCCATTTGCCAACGTGGACGAAATGAACCAGACCATCATTGATAACTGGAATGCGCGCGTAGCCCCAACGGATACGGTTTATCACCTGGGTGACATTGCGTTATATTTCACCCGGCCAGCCATTAAATCCGATGAGGCCGTGGCAGACGTGTTGTCTCAACTGAATGGCCACCTGGAATTGATCAAGGGCAACCACGACAGTCGGGCCTTGTTCAAATATCTGGCAGCGCACAACCCCATCGACCATGGGCAGGAAAAGTACACCTTCCACGACGTGGGCGCTCTGATCAAGTACGATCACCGGCAATACTATATGACGCATTACCCCATGATGCTGGGCATTGTGAAGCAAATCGTCAATCTTCACGGCCATATTCACCACTATGCGGTCCCCGTCAAAGAGAACATCAACGTCGGTGTGGATACACCGGAGACCCGCTACCTCAAGGAACAGGTTCCATTTGGTACGCCATTCTCCACGAGCGAGATTGAAGAGATGGTTACTGGGAAGGCTAAGGAGTTTCAGGACAAGCAATAGGTTGGGAATACTAAGTAATTTTGTAGAACGTAATCGGTAGAAAATAATATGCGATAAAGGCAGTGCTTACAGACGTGTTAAATATTAGCATCCGGGGCTGGTCAAGCGGTCATGGTGCCTGATCTGCTGAAATTTTGGCTTTAGCCGAAGGTAGACTGGCAGAGCCCCGTGTCGGTGGTCTTGGCTGAGGTGTTTTCTCAGCCTAGTCCACTGGGCAGGAACGAGACTCATGGGTTACGAGGCTCGTTCCTGCCCTGAAGACCGCTTCTCAGGCTTCAGGTCTGCCTCACGGGGTGGCGCCAGTCTACCGCAGGCACTAACAGAAATTTCGATCAGCCCAAGGTAGCATTGCGCTTGACCGGGGCCCCTTGATGCCGTAGGATTAAACACAGTGTTAAGAGGAGCTAAGAGAGCATGGAACAGATTACCATCCTGCATACGAATGACTTACATTCTCACTTTGAAAATTGGCCACGAATTCGACGCTATTTGGCTACGGCCAAGGCTAGTGCCCAAGCGGCCGGCCACACCGTGTATACCTTCGATCTCGGGGATAACTTGGATCGCGTCCACCCCGTGACGGAGGCCACCAATGGCCAGAAAAACGTGGAACTGATGAATCAGATTGGCTATGATGCCGTGACCATCGGGAACAACGAGGGCCTGAGCTATATGCGTCCACAGTTGGACCACCTCTACGACTATGCCAATTTTCCAGTGGTGCTGGGTAATCTGTTAACGAAAGATACCCATGAGCAGCCGAAATGGGCAATCGACCACCGGATACTGACCACGGCAGCGGGCACGCGGGTTATGGTGCTGGGCTTAACGGCTCCGTACCAATTGACCTATCCGCTGGCGGGGTGGTTGCCAATCCAGGTCGACGAGGCCTTAACGCACCTGTTGACGACCTATGCCGCTGACTTTGATGTCTGCGTGCTGCTGTCCCATCTGGGCGTTGACGTCGACCGGCAGATTGCCAAGCGTTATCCGCAAGTCAACGTGATTATCGGTAGCCACACCCACCACTTATTTGTGAATGGGGAACAGGATCACCACAGTCTCTTAGCCGCGGCCGGAAAATTTGGCCGGTACGTGGGTAAGATTGAACTGACGGTGGATACCAAGCATGTGGTTAAGGCCGCAACGGCTAGCGTGGTGGAAACGGCTACCTTGCCGGAAGATCCAGCCGATGCCGCGGAAATTCAGGGGTTGCACGACCTGGGAACGGATATCTTGTCCGAGCAACGGGTCGCGGACTTACCAGTCACGATGGAATCGGATCTGACCGGCCAACCGCGGCTGGTTCGCGAGGGGCTTCATGCCATTGCGGAGTACGCGGGCACCCAGGCGGCTATTTTAAATGCTGGGCTGTTTCTGGAGGACCTGCCGCGGGGTGTGGTCAATCAGAATCAGTTACACCAGATCTTACCGCATAACATGCACGTCATGACGGTCACCCTGAACGGGTACGACCTCTGGCGTTTGATCCAAGAATTCGAAATGGCACGGCTATTTCTGCGGCACTTCCACCAGAAGGGCATGGGCTTTCGGGGCAAAATTTTTGGGGAGATCAACTACCTGGGAATTGCCTACGATCAACAGACCCATCAGGTCACGTGGCGGGGGGAAGCTCTGTCACCGAACCGGCAGTATAAGATCGCCGTATTGGATCACTATTTATTCATTCCATTTTTCCCAACGATTTCTATCGTGGGGAAGAACGAGATACTATACCAAGACCTGTTACGGGAAGTGTTTGCCAAGTACCTGAGCACACACTATCCCTTAGATAAAGACGAGAGAGGATGACGACGGTGGATCGCAAAGATTTAGAGGCACTAGTTGCCGAGCAACGAGAAAGCCGGGAGCCTGCGGCAGAGGTCGTGCGTGAAGATGATACGCACTTGACGATCAATGGCCACCCCTATGAAGTCGTGGCGAACGTCAGAGAAGGCTTTGATTTCGCCGAGTTTGCCCGTCGCTTCAGTACGATCTTAAGCAAATTTGATTATATTGTCGGCGACTGGGGCTTTGAACAACTACGGTTGAAGGGCTTCTATGCCGAAGACCGGGCTGGTGCTAAGCAAAATCAGATCGATGCTGTGCAGGATTATCTCTATGAGTCCTGCAACTTCGGTTGTGCTTACTTTATTCTGCATAACTTAGACGTTAAGGCGGCACCGAAACCACGGCGCAGTCGTTCGCGGCGGCGGAGTGGTAGTGGCAATAAGCCTGCCCAACAGAACCAAGGGCAGAGCCGGCCACAAAACAAGCAGAGCTCACAGCACCAGTCTGCCGAAAAGCCGGCGGCTAAGGCAACTAACGGTAACCGTGGTGGCAGCGGTCACAATCGTCATGCGGCGAACACGGCTAACAATAAGCCAGCGACGACTAACAGTACAACGAACAATAACAACGGTAATAACAGTAATCACACTAGTAATAGTACGGCATCTAACGGGAGTCATCGGCGGCGTTCACGGCATTCACGCCATCGTAACAATACGAATCACCCGTATACTGAAGAACGACGCACCACGACACAGCCTAAGACCGACACTAGCAAGACGGTGACGGTCGCAACTGGTGGTCAGGGACGTCGGCACTTCACCATTCGGCAGAAAAAAGAGAATTAGGGAGAATTTGCAATGAAAAATTATCAAGCCTATCTAATCGACTTGGACGGCACCGTTTACGCGGGTAGCAAGCGTTATCCCAAGGCGAAGGCCTTCGTGGAACGGTTGCAGGCGGCCAAGGTGCCCTTTAAGTTTGTCACAAATAACACGACGAAGTTACCCGTGGACGTTGTGGCAAACCTGGCGGATAACCACGACATTCACGTCAACACGGATAACGTCTATACGGCGGGCCTAGCGACCGCGGACTTCTTGGACGAACGCGCTGGTGAGACCGGCAAGCGGACCGTTTACGTGGTCGGCGAAATTGGGTTGAACCAGGCGCTCGCAGCTAAGGGTTTCACGGTGGACGAGGAGCATCCTGAGTACGTAGTCGTGGGGCTTGATAGTGATGTGACCTATGAAAAATTTGCCAAGGCTATTCTGGCGATTCGCAGTGGGTCAACGTTTATTGGGACTAACTCGGATTCTAATATTCCTAAGGCCCGGGGACTAATGCCCGGCGCCGGTGCGTTGGTCGACCTCGTGCGCTATGCAACGCAGACGGAACCCATCTTTGTGGGGAAGCCGGAACCGATTATTTTGGAAAATTCTCTGGAATTGATGGGTGTCGCCCCTGAGGATGCTCTAATGGTGGGCGACAACTACCAGACGGACATCCTCGCTGGGATTCATGCTGGGGTGGATACGCTCCTGGTCTACACGGGAGTCTCCACGCCGGAGCAGGTAGCCCAACAGGCCATTCAACCGACCTATACCATCCCGAACCTGGATCATTGGGACATCGAGGTGGGGCCAATTGACTAAGTGGCAACGCGGCGTTGGATTAACAGCGCTGATTCTATTGTTGCTGACGTTGAGTATCTTTTTGACGATCAACGCGGTTTGGTTGTATCGGCTGGACATTCATTGGCTCAATATATCTCGCACGGTCCAAATGACCCCGCAAAAGATTATGCATAACTATTATCAGATGCTGGGGTATCTAGAGCTACCATGGGTTACCGATCTCAAGATGAGTGACTTCCCCACATCGTTTACGGGGATGGTCCACTTCCATGACGTGAAGCAGCTGTTTCTGGTGAATAACATCGTACTCCTGGTGAGTATTTATCCGGCCGTTTGGTATTTCCGGCGGCTGAAGCGCTATGGGGAACGGTGGCGGCTGATTCAACCTATGCAGGTGGCAACGGTCGTTCCCATCGTGTTAGCGGCAGTGATGGCCGTGGACTTCAACGACTTCTTTATTGATTTTCACAAGATTCTCTTCCGCAACAACGACTGGCTGTTCGATCCGAGCCTGGACCCGATCATCACGGTGCTACCGGACACTTTCTTTCTCCACTGCTTTATCATGGCGTTCGCTTTGTTCGAGGCGGGGCTAATCTGGTTGTATTGGCTGGGTCGGCAGTCGTTTAAGCATGCTGGGGAATAGAGACTAACGAAAATTAATCACAAAAAAAGTTGGAACCGGCATCGCTGTCAGTTCCAACTTTTTAAATCCATTCAGTTAAAGTTAATCGTCTTCTGGAATCCGTTGGGGATTGGAGTGAGACGTGTGACGACCCTTAAGCCAACCCACAACAGCGGGAATCAAGGAAATCACGATGATGCCCAGAACGACTGCTGAGAAGTGTTCTTTGACGAAGGGAATGTTCCCGAAGAAGTAACCTCCGCCACAACAGATGAACACCCAAGTCAGAGCGGCACTAACGTTGTACTTTAAGAAACGACGGTAGGGGAACTGTGACCCAGCAGCGGTAAACGGCACAAATGTCCGGATGATCGGCATGAACCGACCCAGGAAGATGGCCAATGGACCGTGCTTTCTAAAGAACTGTTCAGATTGCGCTAATTTATCCTTGTTGATCAGGCGACCGAACCACGAGTGATTAGACAGCGCAGCGCCGGCACGACCACCAAGGTAGAAGTTCAGTGAGTCCCCGCCAATCGCAGCGATGAGGAAAATCGCCACGAATAGCCAGATATTTAAACCATAAGCCGGATTAGCGGCCAGGGCAGCCGCCGCGAAGAGCAGTGAATCCCCTGGTAAGAAGGGTAAAATCACAGCACCAGTTTCCACAAAGACGATGGCAAACAAGATGAGGTAGGTTGAGCTACCAAAGGTATTGACGATGTTGACCAAGTGGTCGTCAATGTGGAGAACAAAATCGATTAAATAGGCCATTAAGGTGCTCCTTAGTTGTTATTTGATAATACCCATATTGTAGGGGTTTTTAATCTCTATGTCAGCAGGTCCGGCGAAGCTTAACAAAATTGTGATAATTATTTGAATGGCGTATCTTGTTCCCCAGCATCATCGTGGGCCAACCGGGCGGCCCCAGCGGCAGCGATTGCGCCGACCAAATCGTCCAAGAAGGTGTGGATGATACCGGGCTCGTGGGCGTTGAGCTTGGCAAGAATCCCTGGCTTAGTCCGGTCGATGTAGCCATAATTGGTAAAGCCAATAGAACTATAGAGGTCAACAATGGAGAGAGCCATAGTTTCGTCGACACCGTAGAGACCTTCGTCACGCTCAACGATGGTTTGCAAAGGTTCCATGAGGCTGTGATGTTCGGCAGCAATGTCGAGCTGAACCCCAGTAATTACGGCGTTTTGTACCTCACGCTTATTGAGGACGGTTTGCACACTGTGTAGCGCCATCTCAGGGGAGAGGTCCTTAATGTAGTCTTTTTGTAGGTAAATCACGAGGTCGGCGATATCCTTTAAGTCAACGCCTCGTTCGTGAAGAAGGTCAATCGTACGTTGGCCGTAAGCTGTGGTTGGTTTAATCATCATGTAACTTCCTTTCTTCTTACTATTAGGTATATCTAGTATAGCACCGGTGTCATCAGTTGCATTTTTCCCGTTAGGCGGTGATAATAGATGACTAGGTAATGTTTGAAAAGATATGGAGGATAATTATGACAAAGTTTCCACAAATTGATTTGGCTAACGCCAGGGGTCCACAAGTAACGATTGAAACGTCCATGGGGACCATTCAGCTGCAACTCTTCCCCGAACAAGCACCAAAGACGGTTGAAAACTTTGTAACGCACGCCAAGGCCGGCTACTACGATGGGATGACCTTCCACCGTGTGATTCCTAACTTTATGATTCAGGGTGGGGATCCAACCGGTACCGGTATGGGTGGCGAAAGTATCTGGGGCCAACCATTCGAAGATGAATTCTCACCAGAGCTGTATAACTTGCGTGGGGCTTTATCCATGGCTAATGCGGGTCCTAATACGAACGGCAGTCAGTTCTTTATCGTTCAAGATAAGGATATGACCCCACAAATTCAGGGCCAGATGAAGGATGCTGGTTTCCCTGAAGAGATCGTTAAAGCCTACGAAAATGGTGGGACACCCTGGCTGGACTTCCGGCACACGGTATTCGGTCAGGTGATTACCGGGATGGACGTTGTTGACGCGATTGCTGCAGTTAAGACGGATGCTAGCGATCAACCTGCAACGCCAGTTACGATGGATAAGGTTACGGTCAGCGAAGAGTAGCTGACTGGTCACAAAGATAGGAGGCGTGGCGATGACGTTTAAAATTGGTCAGAGAGTAACTGGACGGATTACAGGCATTCAACCGTATGGTGCCTTTGTTAGTCTCGGCGGTCACCGTCAAGGCTTGATTCATATCTCAGAGTGTCATTGCGGTTATGTTAAAGACATTCACGATTATTTAAAGGTTAATCAGGAAGTGAACGTGGTCGTTCTTGATATTGATGAATTCACGGGTAAGATTAGTCTATCGTTACGGTGCCTCGAGCACGTTGACTTTGGACCAGAACCGGATGAACATCAACATCGGCACTATTGGACGAATCACCGGATCAACATTGGATTTAAGCCAATTGACGACCGCTTATCGGGCTGGAAGGCCGAAGCGTTGCGTCATTTGAATCAGGAGAAAGCATCCTCATAAGGAGGGTGCTTTTATTTTTTGAAAAAACGCTTGACCAATCGCTGGATGATTGATAAGATATTACCTGTTGCTGTTTGAGACAGCCAATGCATAAATAACAAATTATTGAATAGTCATACAAATTTGAAATTAATGCTTGACGAGTTAAACAGCAACTGATAGAATGATTTATGTTGTCAAGGCGTGCTTCATCCGTCATTCATTGCTTCTTGAATGTTGAATAAATATTCAGGAAGTTGAAAAAAGATGTTGACACGAAATTCACAACATGATATACTTTAAAAGTTGTCACGAAGCGATTGCTTCTCTGATAACTAAGTAGACCTTTGAAAACTGAACATTGTTTCGACAAACCAAATATGTGTAGGGCGGTTTGATACTAGGTATCAAACCCAAACAATATTTGCGAAGTCAATTCGCTTTTATGAAAATAAAGTAACAACAATCGATGAGCTATTC
>NZ_RHNZ01000024.1 GCF_003946395.1 Levilactobacillus fuyuanensis
GCGCCTTGAGACGCTGGCCAGTAACCCAGGGCTTATAGCCCTCGAGAAAACCACCCGTTCAACGGGTGGTTTTTATTTATCTCGGGACTAGGTTGCCCCATCACTAACGGTTGCTATCGGTTGTGCCCCTACCTGTAGCCCCTTTCCGACTAAGTCCACTCACCAAAAAGAGCCTAGCAAATTATGCCAGGCTCTCGCGATTACAATTTAAATGTAGATAATGGACAGGCCACCCAACGACGCGCGTCCAGTAATGACGACCAACGGCCCATCTGTTCCCGCGGGTTCGCCCGTGGTTTCAACAGCGCCCAAGTTTGCGTCCACATCAGTCTGGACATTCCAAGCAGACGGCAGGTACAACGCAATCCCACCTAGATGAACATCAATGTTAATCGTGGCTCCCTGGTCACTCAGCGTCACGTCATCGAAGTACAACTTGGCATCTCCCATGGAAACTTGAACATCCGCCCGTCGAAAATCAACTGACTGTAGATAACGAATGCTACTACTCATGCTGACGTTGACCGTGATATCCGGATCGTTCAACGTTTCCACGTCTTCTTCATAATGATGGGACCAATCACCGTGATGATGGTGACTCCAGTTGCCCTGCGTCTTCCAATTATACCGATACCAGCGCTTGGGCCGAATGATCAGTGACAGTCCTAGCGACAACAAGACGGCCGCAATCAGGATGGTCCACGGTGCCAGGGCCGCGATTCCCAGTGGCTTGGCAAAGATGATTGCCAGAAATGCCAGAGAAAACACCATCCCCCACACCGCCAAATGCATGAGACTTTCGACAAAGGCAGCCACCAAGAACACACCGAGTAGCAGTGGCCAGATACCCACGTGAGTGCTAAAGATTCCCATCTGGCTGGTCACGAGAACGACCGCACCCAACACCAGAAAGACACCCCAGAACCAATTTGCGCGTTTACGCATATTTATTACCCCTTTTCCTCTAATGCCCGTTTCAGTGCCTGATAGTAGCGGCGTGAAACGTAGAGTTGTTTGTGTGAATTTTGAAATTTTACCAAGTTTCCTGTGACTGATCGAGTCAGCGAGAAGACTTGCGTGCGATTGAGAATGGCCGACTTGGAAACCCGCATAAACTGCGGTGGCAAGCTCTCAGCCAATTCGTAAAGTCGTTGGCCCGTCGTATACATCGCCGTGGCAGTATGCACGGCCACCTGATGGTCACTCGCCTCAAAGAATAAGATATCTGTGAGATTGACACGGTAGCTCTCCCCGTGCCAGCTAAACATCAACTGCTGCGTCGTATCAGCCGCGCGAATCGCTGCGACTAGCTGATCGACCGCAACCGTCCGTGCCGGTACCCGAATGGTGACCTCCGAATCGGATAATTCAGGATCGACCTCCACATGAATTTTCAAGTCGTCACCCCCTCTCGTCTCTATAAGTTAACCATAGGCTTATCTAAAAATAAATAGGAGAACCGTAACTGGTCACTTTCTTAGCGTAACTGGTCATCTTGCGTGATAGAATACGTGACGTTTGGCCAAACTCTGGTATGATAGTTCTAGTCAAATGGTTGTGGGCGTGAATTCAATCACGTTAAATCAAAGGTTAAAAGAACGAAGTCATATTGTTTGACCTACTTTGACCATAGCGGTACACTAGCAACATGTTAGCAAAACGCTAGCCATTTCTACGTTAAATTAATTAAGGGAGGCTATCTTGTCATGAATTTAGTACCTACAGTTATCGAACAATCATCCCGTGGCGAACGGGCCTATGATATCTATTCACGACTTTTAAAAGACCGGATCATTATGCTTTCCGGTCCAATCGAAGATGACATGGCAAACGCCATCATTGCACAACTGCTCTTCTTGGACGCCCAAGACTCCACCAAGGACATTTCACTTTACATCAACTCACCTGGTGGTGTGGTTTCTTCCGGCCTGGCCATCTACGATACCATGAACTTCATCCAATCCGACGTGCAAACGATCACGTTGGGGATGGCAGCTTCTATGGCTAGTGTCTTGGCTTCATCTGGGACTAAGGGTAAGCGGTTTGCTTTGCCTCACGCCCAAGTCTTGATTCACCAACCATCCGGTGGTGCTCAGGGTCAACAGACTGAAATCGAAATTGCCGCTCGTGAAATCTTGAAGACGCGTGAACTGATCAACAAGATTTTGGCCGACAACTCTGGTCAACCTGTTGAACGGGTCAATAAAGATACCGAACGTGACAACTACTTGAGTGCTCAAGAAGCCGTCGATTATGGTTTAATCGACCACATCATGACCAACAGTAGCGAACAAAAGAAGTAAACGTGTTTTAATGAATCGCCTAACGACTCTGGTCGGTGGGCGATTTTTTTATTACCGGTTAACCACTGTCGCCAGCAGCGCAACAAAAATGGAAGTAGCCGACCGCAATAGCCAACTACTTCCATTTTAATTTCATTAACTTTATTTCAGAAACATCTCACAGTAGTAAGTTAGGCCGAAGCTTCTCCCCGTAACTGTTTGGCGTAGTCGTTAATCTTGCGCAAACGGTGATTGATCCCAGACTTGGAGATTGGGCCACCAGGAACCAGATCGCCCAGCTCCTTCAGACTAACTTCCTTGTGCGCCAACCGCGTCTCGGCCACTTCACGTAGCTTCACAGGCAATTGGCTCAGACCAACCGTCGACTCGATGAACTGAATATTGTCGATCTGCCGCGTTGAGGCATTGGCTACCTTATCCAAGTTGGCATTTTCGCAATTAACCAACCGATTGACGGAGTTCCGCATGTCCCGCATGATCCGAATATCTTCGAATTTAAGCATGGACGTTGTAGCCCCAATCAGAGACAAGAAATCCGCGATTTCCTCGGCACTCTTCAAGTAGGTGATGTAGCCACTCCGCCGCACGATAGTTCGCGCGTTCAAGTTGTAGCGATTCATCATCTCGGCGATCATCTGATTGTGCTCTTCATATAGAGAGTAGATTTCCAGATGGTAACGACTCGTCTCCGGATTGTTGACCGATCCACCGGCCAAGAAGGCCCCGCGCAAATAAGAACGCACGGACATGTCGGAATTCAAAATATCATCTGGCACCGACTCCAACAGCTGCATGCCGTCAAAAATACCCAAATCGGATAAGACTTCCGTCACCCCCGTCTTGACCCGCACGATGTAGAGGTTATTTTTCTTGAGCTTCATCTTGCGCCGCACGAGCAATTCACTTTCCAAATCATAGAATTGCTTAAGTAATTGGTACATCCGCCGGGCGATAGCGGGATTTTCCGTCTGAACATTCAGCACGAAATGGTGGTTCGCTAACCCCAAGGCCCCGTTCATCCGGATCAACGCAACCAGCTCGGCTTTGGCGTTCTCACGGTGGACCTCAAGGGTCGTTAATTCTTTCTTCACTTCACTGGCATACGACATTTCGTTAGAGCCTCCGTTTCATCCGATAACGTGGCTGGCCAATCAAGTTCAAGAGTTCGTGAACGACCTCTTGCCCGTTGTGAAAAGCCCCGTTATCGCGTAGTTCAAGAAAGTCCGTCGAGATGACCCGGCACCCCTGATCACGGAGTCCCTGGAAATCATGACGCACTGGCTGAGACATTTCATCCCAGCGCTGATAATCAATGTACTGGTCAGGTACCTTACGCGTATTGACCAGGACGGTATCAATAAAGTTTTCGTTTAAGTGTTGATTCAAAACACGAACGTGATCGGCATCGGTAAAGTTTTCGGTTTCACCCTTCTGCGTCATGATATTGCAAATATAGACGACCTCTGCCGGGCTTTCCTTCACGGCCTTACCCACACCCTCAATCATCAGGTTGGGGAGAATGCTAGTAAACAGACTACCGGGACCCAGCACAATTTGATCGGCATCCATAATGGCATCGATCACTGGTTGCACCGCGTGTGGTTGATCGTGGTGATCACTAGTTTCTACCCACACCCGTTTGATCAGTTTGTGCGCCGCAGTAATCTCGGATTCCCCGCTCAACGTACTGCCATCTGCGAACTGCGCATGCAATTCCAAAGGTTCGTTTGCGGCCGGATAAATGTGGCCGTTAACCCGCATCAGTTGGGAAAGTTCTTGGACAGCATCAAAAATACCGCCCCGCATTTCCGACAAGGCGGCAATGATTAGGTTTCCAATGGCGTGGCCGGCAAAGAAATCATCAGTCGTTTCAAATCGGTATTGAAATAAATCCTTATAAATGTTGGGAACTTCGGCAAGCGCCACCATGACGTTTCGAATATCTCCAGGCGGCACGACGTTAACGTAATGCCGAATGATGCCTGAAGAACCCCCGTCATCGGCAACCGTGACCACCGCGGTGATATCAACATCGCGGTCGCGCAGGTTGCCTAAGATGACTGGCAAGCCAGTCCCCCCGCCAATGACCACAATTTTAGGCCGGCGAGTACGCAATGGATCTCTCATGATCGGTTAGCAGACTCCTTTCGCTTCTCAATGTCGCGATGGGTCATGTGGACTGGATATGTGTTGCCCAGCTCCCGACCAATACGCGTTGCCAAGGCGACAGACCGATGTTGCCCACCCGTACACCCAATGGCAATGGTAAGGTTAGCCTTACCTTCTTTTTTATAACCCGGCACGATAGTCGTGAGGAGCTTGATAAACTGTTCATAGAATTCTTCGGTTTGTGGCTGCGCCATGACGTAGTCGTAAACTTCCTGATCCTTCCCCGTGAGATTCCGTAACGCCGGAATATAGTACGGGTTGGGCAGAAAACGGACGTCCATGACGATATCAGCATCGATGGGTAACCCATACTTAAAGCCGAATGACATGACCTCGATGTGAAAGACTTGTGCGGACTCGGTCTCGTAGTTGTGGAAAATTTCTTCCCGCAGCTTACGGGGACTCAAGGACGTGGTATCGATGACCAACTGCGCTGCTTGTCGAATTGGTAATAGCAGGCGCCGTTCGCGTTGAATCCCCTCCATGACCCGACCATTTCTGGCTAGCGGATGAGAGCGCCGCGTCTCCTTGTAGCGGGAAACCAGCTCTTCATCTGAGGCATCCAGAAACAAGACCTGTGCATTCATGGTTCCGTGGACGGCCACATCGTTCAACATCTTGACGATTTCATCGTAAAATGCCCGGGACCGTAAATCGATAACCAGGGCAATCTTCGAAAGCTTGCCAGATTCACGGACCAAATCCCAAAACTTGGGGAGTAACGAAGGCGGCATATTATCAATACAGAAATACCCCAAATCTTCAAAGCTCTGCATGGCGACGGTCTTACCGGCACCACTCATCCCAGTTATGATGACTAAATGGATTTCATTTGTCATGGCTCTCCTCCAGCTTCTTTTAAAAACGTCTTTAAGCAGTATAACACACCGGGCGTGTCTTTTCCTAACAATTCCCTTAAATTCCGAAAAAGAGTGACTAAGTTGAGACTAACATAGGATGATTAACCGTCCTAACACCCAAAAGAGCACGGAAAACTTTCGGAATCTCTCAGCCGTCTACTTCAAAAAGCAGCCGTCTCCACCTCACTCGGTCAAGACGACTGCTCTGAACTCTATATTTTACCAGACAAAGTTGATTCTCTACCGGCTACGGGCAATGGAAATCCAAATGGCATTGACCCCGAAGATAGCGAAGAAGATGGCAATCAGGCCGTTCAGCGACAGCGCCGCTACCACGGGGTGAACGAACAACATAATTCCCACAACCAGAGCTAACACGTCAAAAACAATCGATAGCCAGAAGAAAACACCACCGAAGCTCCGCAGGTGACTGGCAACCAGTAAACGTTCCAACGAATCAACGATAAACCACAGGGCGAATAGGTAACCCAACGTCACGATAGCACTGTTCATATCGAAGAAGAACACGACTGCAATCAGGATGTCTAAGATTCCTAAAACTAACGCAAAGTTGGCCCGAAACCCGGTTACCTCGTGAAGTTTGCTGTAACCCGCAATCGTTGTCATCCCACTCAGCAACGCCATAATGGCAAAGATAATGGCTAATCCAGTTAATCCAATCTTAGGAGAACGAAAAAGTCCAAACGCAGCAACTAGAAATAAAATGCCGAGAATAAATTCGCTCCAATCAAAGCCCCAACGGGTACGATTCAAATTAAACATTGTCTGTATCTCCTCACAACTTCGGTCAAGTGTTGACCGGTTTTCAACTATTGTACTGGTTTTCGGTATGGTAAACAAGTTCACTTAACTAAAATGGGCGTTGAAACCGCTACATAGCAGTCTCAACACCCTAATTTACAATTTGGTAACGCTAGTGTTAAGCGTCCTCTTCCGTTCGTGCCTTGTCTCGTTCCAAGACGGGCTTCAGATACTGACCGGTATAACTATTCTGCACTTCGGCTAACTCTTCAGGTGTCCCGGTAGCCACAACGTTTCCGCCGGCTTCCCCACCTTCAGGGCCAAGGTCAATCAAGTGGTCCGCCGTCTTGATCACATCAAGATTATGCTCGATAACCAAGACCGTATTCCCCTTATCCACCAAGCGATGCAACACCGTCAATAACCGTTTGATATCGTCGGTGTGCAACCCAGTAGTTGGTTCATCTAAAATGTAGAAGTTCTTCCCATTCTGTTGCTTGTGCAGTTCTGAAGCCAACTTCATCCGTTGGGCTTCCCCTCCAGATAAGGTCGTCGCAGGTTGGCCCAACTTCACGTAGCCTAAACCAACATCCTGAATCGTTTGGAGCTTCCGCGTAATCTTAGGAATGGCCTCGAAGAACTTCAGGGCTTCACTGACCGTCATATCCAACACGTCAGCAATGTTCTTCCCCTTGTATTCAACTTCCAACGTTTCGGAGTTGTACCGCGTCCCATGACAGACTTCACATGGCACGTAAACATCGGGCAAGAAGTTCATTTCGATTTTTAAGATACCATCCCCGTGACAAGCCTCACAACGACCACCCTTGGTGTTGAAGCTAAAGCGGCCCTTCTGGTACCCTCTGAGCTTGGCATCGTTAGTCTGAGCAAACAGAGCCCGCACGTCGTCAAATACCCCAGTATACGTGGCTGGATTACTCCGTGGCGTTCGGCCAATCGGACTCTGGTCAATATCAACCAGTCGTTCAATATTCTTCACGCCGGCAATACTCTTGTATTTCCCAGGCTTTTCAGAATTGCGATTCAACTTCTGTGCTAAAGCCCGCTTTAAAATCGTGTTAACCAGCGTGGACTTCCCGGACCCAGAGACACCGGTCACCACGACGAATTCGCCCAGTGGAAAATCAACCGTAATATCCTTCAGGTTATTCTCGGCAGCACCGGTCACCCGAATCGTCTTCCCGTTACCGGTCCGACGTTCCAGCGGCACTGGAATGTAGCGTTTGCCCGCCAGATACTGACCTGTCAATGACTTGCGGGAACGCATGACTTGCTTAGGCGTTCCAGCAGCCATCACGTGACCCCCGTTTTCGCCGGCACCCGGACCAATATCCACGATATAATCGGCGGCCCGCATGGTGTCTTCATCATGTTCCACCACGATCAGGGTATTGCCGAGATCACGCATCTGCTTCAATGAGGCAATCAGCCGGTCATTGTCCCGCTGATGCAACCCGATTGACGGTTCATCTAGGATATAGAGGACCCCAGACAGGTTAGACCCAATTTGCGTAGCCAACCGAATCCGCTGGGCTTCCCCACCAGATAGGGTACGGGCGGACCGACTCAGCGTCAGATAGTCCAGGCCCACGTTCCGTAAGAAGGTCAGCCGATCGCGAATTTCCTTTAAGATCGGTTGGGCAATCACCTGGTTCTGTTCACCAAAGGTCAGATCCTTGAAGAAAGACAATTCCTTATCAACGGGCAGATCAGACACGGCCCCGATGTGTTGGTGATTGATCTGCACACTGAGGGCTTGCCGGTTCAACCGGTAGCCGTGACACGTCTGGCAGGTCAGTTCGGCCATGTACTTACGCATCACGTCGCGCGTAAAGTCGCTGTTGGTTTCCTTGTAGCGCCGATCCACGTTAGGCACGACCCCTTCAAAGGCCACATCAACGTCACGCACGCCACCGAAGTCATTTTCGTAGTGGAAATGGAATTCCTTACCGTCAGATCCGTAAAGGACGAGCTGTTGGTCGGCCTTTGATAAGTCCTTGAATGGTGTATCCAAATCCACACCAAAAGCGTCACAAGCTTGTTCCAGCAATGCTGGATAGTATTGCGAACTGATTGGATTCCAGGGTGCTAAGGCCCCTTCGCGCAGTGTCTTTGTCTTATCGGGAACGACGAGATCCAAGTCGACTTCCAGCTTGACGCCTAACCCATCACAATCCGGGCAAGCCCCGAATGGCGCGTTAAAAGAGAACAACCGTGGTTCCAGCTCGCCCACTGTGAACCCACAGACGGGACAAGCATAGTGTTCGGAGAAAATTAAGGGTTCACCATCGATCACGTCAGCAATCGCATATCCGCCACTCAACCGCAATGCGGCTTCAAAGGAATCAAATAGTCGCGAACGAATGCCAGCCTTAACCACGATCCGGTCAATGACAATCGCAATATCATGATTTTGATTTTTATTTAATTCGGGCACATCGTCCAAGTCCATGATGTCCCCATCGACTCTAACGCGTACGAATCCTTCACGTCGAATCTTTTCAAAAATTTTCTTGTGTTGGCCCTTCTTGGCTCGCACGATGGGCGACAAAATCTGGAGTTTCGTCCGCTCAGGCAAATTAAGAACCTGATCGACCATCTGCTCAACACTTTGACTGGTAATCTCTGTACCATCGTTAGGACAGATAGGGGTTCCGACCCGTGCCCATAGTAAGCGCAGGTAGTCGTTGATTTCAGTAACGGTTCCCACCGTTGACCGGGGGTTCTTTGAGGTGGTCTTTTGGTCGATTGAAATAGCTGGACTGAGCCCATCGATAGAGTCCACGTCCGGCTTATCCATTTGTCCTAAGAATTGGCGCGCATACGACGATAGACTTTCCACGTAACGGCGTTGGCCTTCAGCGTACAACGTGTCAAAGGCCAGGGAACTCTTCCCCGAGCCGGACAGACCACTGATCACAACCAACTTATTCTTAGGAATGGTAACGTCAATGTCCTTTAAGTTATGCGCTCTGGCACCATGAATCACGATTTTATCGTTTAACACTTAACATTCTCCTTACTCGACCTAATCTCCGATCTCGGTCTTCATATCCATGACGGTATCTCGCAACGAGGCGGCTTGTTCAAAGTCTAGCTTCTTAGCGGCAGCACGCATCTCGTCTTCCAACCGGGAGATTAACTTGCGTTGGTCATCCTTGGACATATCTTCAAAGTCATTCGAAACAAAGTCATCCTTTTCGCCCTCATGATCGTTCTTTTTCGTCACCGCAATCAAATCACGGATTGGTTTAATAATCGTTGTTGGGGTAATCCCGTGCTTCTTGTTGTAAGCCATCTGAACTTTCCGCCGACGAGCCGTCTCGTCCATTGCGGCCTGCATCGACGCTGTCACGGAATCAGCATACATGATGACTGACCCGTGAGAATTCCGAGCTGCTCGCCCAATCGTCTGAATCAATGACCGTTCGTTACGCAGGAACCCTTCCTTATCGGCATCCAAAATAGCCACCAGGGAAACCTCAGGAATATCGATTCCTTCCCGCAACAGATTGATGCCGACCAAGACGTCATACTTACCCAGTCGAAGGTCCCGCATAATCTGTGTCCGCTCCAGCGTCTTAATATCGGAATGCAGATAGGCCACTTTGATTCCCAGATCCTTCAGGTAATCGGTCAAATCTTCTGACATCTTCTTGGTTAGCGTCGTCACGAACGTCCGCTCATTAGCTTCAACTCGCTTATTGATTTCACCTACCAGATCATCCATCTGGCCCATAATTGGCCGAACATCGATTGTCGGATCAAGCAAGCCGGTTGGCCGAATGATCTGTTGAACGACATGGTCAGTCTGCTCGTGCTCATAGTCGCCAGGCGTGGCGGACATGTAGATGACTTGATTGATGTGCTGCTCAACTTCACCTAACTTGAGCGGCCGGTTATCCAGTGCACTTGGCAACCGGAAACCATAATCGACCAATTGCTGCTTCCGCGCACGGTCCCCGTTATACATCCCGCGAACCTGCGGCATGGTGACGTGAGACTCGTCGACTACGAGCAGGAAATCCTTGGGGAAGAAATCTAACAGCGTGTATGGTGGCTCTCCGGCCTTACGACCGTCCATCCAGCGCGAATAGTTTTCAATCCCACTGGTGTAGCCCATTTCACGCATCATTTCCAAATCATAGGTCGTCCGTTGCTTTAGGCGTTGGGCCTCCAGCAACTTACTTTGGCCTTCCAATTCGGCAACCCGGTCCTTCATTTCACCTTCGATGCCCGCCGTGGCCTTAGCCATGATGTCATCGTTCGTCATAAAGTGGGTCGCTGGGAAGATGGCCACGTGTTCACGGTCGGCCACAATTTCACCTGTCAGTGAGTCGACCTCACGAATCCGGTCGATCTCATCGCCAAAGAACTCGACTCGTAGTGCCCGGTCGTCCCGCGATGCTGGGAAGATTTCGACCACGTCACCGTGGACTCGGAACCGGCCCCGTTGAAAGTCATAATCGTTGCGTTCAAATTGAATATTCACTAATTTGCGGAGTAAAGCATCCCGCTCGATCTCTTGGCCCACGCGTAGTGAAACAACGTGGTTCTTGTATTCGGTGGGGTCCCCTAAACCAAAGATAGAGGATACGGAAGCCACAACGATGACATCGTTTCGTTCCAGCAGCGAGCTCGTTGCCGAGTGCCGGAGCTTATCGATTTCATCGTTGATCGACGAATCCTTTTCAATGTAAGTATCACTCGAAGGCACGTAAGCCTCCGGTTGATAATAATCATAATAACTAACGAAGTATTCCACCGCATTGTTGGGGAAGAACTCCTTGAATTCCCCGTAAAGCTGACCAGCCAACGTTTTGTTGTGAGATAAAACCAGTGTCGGTTTGTTCACGTTCTTAATCACATTGGAGATTGTAAACGTCTTCCCAGTCCCAGTAGCTCCCAGTAGAATCTGTGCCTTCTCGTGCTCATTAAGTCCCTTAGTCAGCTGTGCAATTGCCTCTGGCTGATCACCAGTAGGCTTGTACTTCGAAACCAGGTCAAACTTACGGTCTGATTGTCGATCAATCATGGCATAACCTCCCTACCAAATCTCTAGTTTACTTTAAACCATCGTAAAACTACCGCTCAAACCGGCTGCCTGTTCGTCATCGAAAAATTACTTAACAGCCGTAATGACAGTTAGTCCTCAAAAGTTCCAAAGGCCTATCACATCAGTGTTTTATCACGGAAAAATCTTTTTAATCATCAGAAAAAATGGGAAACAATCCGTTTCCCATCATGCTCAAATATTTTACCATACCGAACATACTTTCGCCAGCTTCACGCTCTATGCTCAGAACTTATCCTGATAGATGGTCACATTGGCTGCACGTTCCCCACGAATGACCGTCGTGGTATGAATCGGCTGGAGTTGTTGGCTTTCCCAGAACTGCTTCATTTTCCGGTCGCCCATAAAGACGCTGAGTTGTAATTGAACCGCCCCAGCTGCTCGCAACGTAGCCACCAAGCTGTGATAATAGTCTGCCGCTTGCTCGGTCGTTAACTGCTTATCAGTCATCCACATACCTAGCCAAACCAGGCTAGGCAGGGGGTAATCAATGATCAGATCCACCAGAACCACCAGTTGATCATCCTTAAAAATACCCAAGTAGGCTTTCTGATCTGGCAGAGCGTTCATGGGAACATCGGTCACATCCTGAATGGCTTCGTTCCGAGTTACCGGATGATCCTGAAAGTGGTTAAAATAATCTGGGTGAGCCGCCTGAAACTTATAAATTAAGTCGTCATCATCGTGGGTCAGCGGACGGACCGTGGCTCCCGTAATCATTTGATTCCAAACTTCAGCTAATTTCATGCTTAATCTCCCTGCTTTAACAAATTATCTGTCAACATGGCCAACTTCTGGCGGTCACTAAAGTCCGTGGCCAACATTTCTGGCAAGACTTCCGTCAAGAAATACTGCACACACGCCATCTGCTTAAATTTCAAAATCGTGGTTAAACTTTCCCGGTAGATTTCAGTAAAAACGGGTTCCGGATTGCCCTTTTGAATCTCACCAAATGATTCATAGAGCAAGTCCACCTTGTCGGCCACGGAAAGAATCTGCCCCTCCAAGGTATCATCCTTGCCTTCACCTAGACGTCGCGTATAGGCAGCTTGGAACTGCTTGGGAATTTCATTTTCAATAAAATTGGCGGTCAGCGAGGATTCCACGTCAGCCAACATCTGCCGTAGCTGCGGTGTGGCATACTTCACGGGTGTCTTGATGTCGCCAATGAACCGCTCCGTGTAATCGTGATTCAAGGATTTTTCGTAAAGTAACCGCCAGTCCACTTTGTGACCAGCCTGCTCCTCAACATCACCAAGAAACTGGGCAACTTCCGCCACCTTAAACGAATGAGCTGCCACGGAATGTTGTTCAAACTTAAAATAGCCTGGTGCCCGGTCAATCGTTTCCAGATCGCTCAAACTCTGTAAAAATTGATTCATCCCCATGTTTTAACACTCCTCTATTTTATTTTCCGTATATGTACAGCAGGAACCAGCCGCCCGCGGCGACACCGGTTCTCACCTCTACGCATTCAAAATTTTCTAAAAAAAGCGGAAACCACCCCAATGAGGTTGTTCCCGCTAAATCGTCCATTATTGGGCGGAAGCTGCCTTAGCCTTCAAGTCTTCCAGAAAACTGAAAGCTTCTTGGCCAGCAATCCCACCGTCCCCAACGGCAGTCGTAATCTGCCGCAAGGTCTTTTGCCGAACGTCACCGATCGCAAAGATGCCGGGAACAGCTGTGGCCATCCGGTCATCAGTCTTGATCCAACCCTTGTCGTCAGTAATGCCCAGGTCAGTGAAGGCGTCAGTCATTGGTAAGTTCCCCACGTAAATGAAGACCCCACTTGCCGCAATCTCACCGGTCTCGCCAGTTTGGTTGTTCTTCGTGGCCACACCGGTCACCTTCATCTCGTCACCTAAGACTTCGGTAACGTTAGTGTTCCATACAAATTCAATCTTATCGTTAGCAAATGCCCGATCCTGGATAACCTTTTGGGCGCGCAGTTGATCACGCCGAACCACAACAGTTACCTTGGAAACGATGCCTGCCAGGTAGAGGCTTTCTTCAACAGCTGAGTCACCACCGCCGACAACGACGACTTCACGGTTCTTGAAGAAGGCACCATCGCAGACCGCGCAGTAAGACACACCACGGCCACCAAATTCATTTTCGCCAGGAACGCCTAATTTCTTATATTCGGAACCAGACGCAATCAGTACGGCACCGGCACTGTAATCACCATCGTCAGTCTTGACGACCTTGTGATCACCGTGATCTTCGATGCTTTCCACGTTGCCGTACGCAAATTCTGCGCCAAACTGCGTGGACCCATCATACATATCCTTAGCCAAATCTGGTCCGAGAACGGACTTGAAGCCTGGATAGTTTTCGATGGCTGCCGTATTGTTCATTTGACCGCCGTAGATTCCGCGATCCAACATCAAAACGGACAGATTAGCCCGTGAGGCGTACAACGCACCGGTCATACCACCAGGACCCGCACCAATTACAATAACATCATAGTTTTTCATTTTAACGCTCCCTTCTGCTCTTAGCCTTTAGTGTACTTTACTATCAAAAAGGAAGTTTGTCACCTATTTTGACTTATTGCTCTTTTCATCTTCAGCGGTGAGCTTGGCACCCATCTCTTTAATATACTCTCGCAAGGGATCCTTCGTTTCTGGATGACGCAGGCCATATTCAATGTTGGTCTGCAACCAACCAAACTTATTGCCGACATCGTAGCGCTTACCCGTGTATTCATGGGCAAAGACGCGCTGAGTCTTGTTTAAATTATCAATAGCATCCGTCAATTGGAGTTCATTACCTAAACCAACTGGTGTATTTTCCAAGGCTTCAAAAATTTCTGGCGTGAAAAGGTACCGCCCGATAATGGCTAAGTCGCTTGGTGCTTCTTCGGGTTGTGGCTTCTCAACAAAGTTCGTCACGTTGTACAAACCTGGTGCCGTTTCTTCAGAAGGGTTAATGACCCCATACTTGGCAGTCTCTTCGTGAGGCACTCGCATCACGGCTAAGGTTGAAGCGCCAGTCTCGTTATACCGGTCAATCAATTGCTTGGTCAACGGCACCTTACTATCCGTCATGTCATCACCCAACATAACCACGAACGGTTCATCACCGATGAAGGCCTTCGCTGTTAACACAGCGTCCCCCAGGCCTCGTGGATAGGGTTGCCGAATGAAGTACAGATTCATCCCAGTTGTTTCTTGCACTTGGCGCAACATCTTTTCCTTATGCTTAGCTTCCAAGTTAGCTTCCAATTCTGGATTGGAGTCGAAGTGATCTTCGATAGACCGCTTAGACTTACCATCAACGATGACGATATCTTCGATGCCGGACTTCCGGGCTTCTTCGACGATAAACTGAATCGTTGGCTTGTCCACGATTGGTAGCATTTCTTTAGCTAATGCCTTGGTTGCTGGCAGGAAGCGGGTTCCTAAACCGGCGGCTGGAATGACTGCTTTTCTAACTTTTCGCATAATTCTTATTCCTCCTGTATCCCCTATTAAAATTCCGAACGGCCCTCACGTTGCATCAAGTCTGAAATTGCCGTACGGATATCTTTACCCTCATAAAGTACCTGGTAAATGGCTTCAGTGATTGGCATTGAGACGCCGCGCTTCTTAGACAATTCGTAAGCGGCCTTCGTCGTTGCCAATCCTTCGATCACCATTCCCATATGATTAATCACATCGTCTAAAGCTTCGCCGCGACCCAACTCATCACCAGCCCGCCAGTTCCGTGAATTGGAACTCGTTGCAGTTACGATGATATCGCCGACACCGGATAATCCGATGAAGGTCATGGGATCAGCGCCAAATGACGTCCCCAAACGTGAAATTTCAGCTAACCCCCGAGTCATCAAGGCAGCTTTAGCGTTGTCACCATAGCCCAGTCCATGTAAGGCCCCGGCACCTAAAGCAATGATGTTCTTCAATGCCGCACCAATTTCAACGCCAATAATGTCAGGGTTGGTGTAGACCCGGAAGTAAGTTGTCATAAATAACTTTTGCGTGTGCTTCGCAGCATCTAAACTTTCACTCGCAGCCGTCACCAGCGTCAAATCATGCCGGGCAACATCTTCAGCATGGCTAGGCCCAGATAAGACCGTAATCGACTTGCGATTAGTAGCTGGAATTTCTTCGGCCAAAATCTCTGAGATTCGCTTGTAGGTTTTCTGTTCGATCCCCTTGCTGGCATGAATCAGTGCTGGTTGGTTGCCGTCCTTTTGCAAGATGGTGGCCACTTGACCGGCTACGGAACGCACGGCCTTGGTTGGCACGACAAACAGAATCGTTTGCACACCATCTAGGGCGCTAGCCAGATCGGAGTAAGCTACTAACGAGGGAGAAAACTTAAAATTCTTGATATAGTGCGAGTTCGTGTGCTCTGTGTTCAGTTCCTCGACTTGCTTGGGATTGTACGACCAAAGCCGGACGTCATGCCCATTTTCATCCAAGACGCTCGCTAAGATTGATCCCCATGAACCGGCACCGAGTACTGCAATTTTCTCTGACATAGTAATGGATTCTCCTTATTTAGAAAGTTTAGATGACTCACGAAACGGGTTGCCATCCAGGTAAGCTGCCGGGGCAATTACTTGTCGCCGACGGTAGATCCAGATAACTAACGCGCCAATAAACAAGACCACTGAGAGTAGCTGTGAAACCCGCAGTCCTCCGAACAACATCAGGCTATCCGTCCGCATTCCCTCAATGAAGAAACGACCGAACGAATACCAGAGCACGTAGCTCAAGAAGACTTCTCCCTGCTTAAAGAGTCCGGGCGTATGCCGCAGGCTCATCAACACAATGAACCCCAAGAGGTCCCAGGTTGACTCATAAAGGAAGGTCGGCTGACGATAAGCACCATTGATCAACATCTGATTAACAATGAAGTTCGGCAGATGCAGACCTTGTAAGAAAGCCAGACTGGTGATACGACCGAAGGCTTCTTGATTCATGAAGTTACCCCAACGGCCAATGGCTTGTCCCAAGATAACGGTCGGTGCGGCCACGTCAAGCATCAGCCAGACCGGAATAAACCGCGATCGACAGAAGAAGAACACGACGAGTCCGGCCCCAATCAGGGAACCATAGATGGCGATTCCTCCATCCCAAATGGCGATAATCTCACCGGGATGTTTGGCATAGTACGGCCACTGGAAGACGACATAGTACGTCCGTGCCGCAATCAATGCCGCTGGTAGCGCCCATAGAATCATATCGTAAATGTCGTCGGGATTGATGCCCCGTCGACGACCTTCGCGCACCGCTAAGATGACCGCGATGACGACCCCAGTGGCGATAATCACGCCGTACCAGTGCACAGCGATGGGGCCTAAATGAATGGCGATGGGATTAAGCGCCGCCATAATTGGTGAAAAAATAACGCCCATCTCCTCTATTTGTTTTGTGAGTTTTGCTTAATCAAACGATTCAGATTTTCGTCGAATACCTTGGTGGCATCGTACCCCATGGAACGGGCTCGGAAGTTCATCGCTGCCGCTTCAACGATGATGGCCAAGTTACGCCCAGTACGGACTGGAATCGTAATCTTTGGCACAACCACGTCAAAGAACTTCTGTGATTCACTGTTATTCCCTAACCGGTCGAAATGATTGTCATCTTTCCAGGCCTGTAAGTGAACAATGAGATCGATGTCCGTTTCCGCACGAACGGCCCCAGCACCAAACAGATTCATCACGTCGATGATCCCAATTCCTCGAATTTCCAAGAGGTGACTGAGAATAGCAGGTGCGGCCCCAACCAAGGTCTGTTCGTCTTGTTGATAGACTTCGACCCGGTCGTCAGCAATCAACCGGTGACCCCGCTTGACCAATTCCAAAGCGGTTTCACTTTTACCAACGCCGGAATCCCCGGTGATCATAACCCCGACACCATAGATGTCGACCAAGACCCCGTGAACTGACTGGCGTTCAGCCAATTTACCTTCAAGGAAGTTCGTCATGTTACTCAAGACCCGTGACGTTGTCAGCTTCGTTCCCAAGATTGGAATCTCGGCCTCTTCGGCGGATTGCTTGAGTTCTTCTGGTGGATCCAATTGCGTTGAGATCACGAATGCTGGCGTTTCAGGCTGACACATTTTCCGCATCACGTCGAGCATCTTTTCGTGGGTCATCCCTTTAGCAAAGGACGTTTCCGTAATCCCCAACAATTGAATTCGTTTTGCTGGATAATAGTTAAAGTACCCGGTTAATTCCAAACCGGGACGTGAAATATCGCTGGTCGTAATCAGCCGATCCAAATGATCCTCACCGGAATAAACATCCAGGCGATTCGCTTTCACAAGATCAGCCACTGTAACACTCTCTGGCATAGGAGTTCCTCCTTATTGCATAGTGAACTACCTTTAATTTTAGCACTTTACACGGACGACTCCTACCAAATTCGCCCGTATTGGGTAACTTAATTACGGACGAAATGGTCACTGATGATTGCGTTAAATATTGACATAATAATTGCCACAATCATCGTGACCCCAAATGAAGCAAAGGCAAAACTACTGCCCACAAACCAAGATGTTAATTCCAGCATGATGGCATTGATGACCACACTGAACAATCCCAGAGTCAGCACCGTAATCGGCAATGACAAAACGAATAGAATTGGCTTAACGACGGCGTTGAGCAGTGCTAAGACAAAGCTAGCCACGAGTGCAATCCAGATGCTAGAAACGTAAAAGTCATTTTGAAAACCACCGGCGAGTGAGCTTTGAAAGAATCCAGCAAGGGCCAGAAAAATGACGGCATTAACTAAAATTCGCGTCCAAAAGCGCAAACTAATCACCATCCTTGTGTGAATCTTTAACATCTTGCTCCGTCACATCGTGAATCACTTTACGCCCATTATCCTTGGGTGCAGGACTTGCTCCGCGGAAGAGGTCCCGAAAACTTGGTCCCTCACCTTCCGCCCGTTCTTCCAGCGGCATGAACGTGTATAAAATCACGTAAATCGCGAGGCCCAAGATACCGTGTACAAATGGAATCGCGATAGTAACTAAAACGTAGATTAACCGTAGGAGGTTCGCATTCCAGCCAAAATGCTCAGCGATGCCTCCCAATACACCGCCCAATAGGCGATTAGTCCGTGAACGTGTAAACCCTTTTTTTGCTGCCATTGACGGCCACTCCTTTTTTAAAGTTATTAGATTTCCTTTTATGGCAAGAATAACGAAAGCGGCCACTGAAAGCAAGTTTCCAGTGACCGTTCGTCTAAATCTTCATCTCAGGTTAAGCTTTGGGTAGCTGTTGTCGCCTGCGGTTGCCAGAATTCCGACTGCTGTGGGCAATACAGAGGTAAGCAGTGCCTTACCGGGCAGTGGCAATCAACCGGAACGCGGTGGGCGGACGTCCAGAGCCAAAGAGCGGTCTCTGAACTTGCTTTGAACCTCTGAGAACCGAGTTTCAAAGACACCAGTTCTCTAAGTGGTAAAGCCCACCACTAAGAGAACTCCCACGGCCGAGTTGATTGCCACTACCCTCACGGCTTACATCCATTTGGCCCCCGCACCACTACTACATATACTGATTAAACCTGTGATACCAAAACAGCAGTCCAAATTGACTGCTGCAAAACATGGTTCTATTGGATGGCTCACGTGATGACTGTCCCATCAGCAAATGGAATGGTTTCAAAAACTTATCCAGCCGCAGACAGCCAGGAATGTAACCGGCCGTGTCAACTGTGTTAGCTGGCGTTTCTCGCCAGGTTACACAGTGGGATGTGTTTGAAGCTTCACGTTTTCTGTGAGGCTTCAAACCAAGGTCAAAGACCGCTCTTTGGCTTTGACCGGTCCCCACAGCAGGTGGAATTTCTGGCTGACGGAGGCGACAGTTTTTGCGAATCATGTCGCTAGTTGGGACTGTCTGAATTGGCGGGATTAAGTTCGATGATCTGGCCAGACTTCAAGTAAACAATCCACTCGCACACGTTCGTCACGTAATCCCCGATTCGGCTCAAGTCCTGCGCCACATTGAGATAGATGGAGGCCCCGGTCTCGAAGGCTGGGTCCATCCGCATTTGTTGATAACTGTCCGCCCGAATCTGGTGATTCAAGTGGTCCAGTTTTCGATCGACTTCTGCCAATTCACGTGCCCCGTGTTCGTCCTTGTTGACGTATGCTGTCAAGACATCGCGAATCATTTGCGTGGTGATCTGGCTCATCTCACCGATCAACTGCTCAAGCACCGGAATCTTCTGCTTACTCCCAAACTTAATGGCGGAGTGGGCCACATTTCTCGCATGATCCGCTGCCCGTTCCAATTCCGAAACGGCCTTCAAGATCGTGACAATTTCTCGTAGGTCGGTCGTCACCGGTTGGTACAACGCAATCATTTCAAAAGTTTTCTGTTCCAACGCAATTTCACGTTGGTTGATCTCGTGGTCGTGGTCAATTAATTTCTGTGCCGCAACGGCATCACGATTCATAAAAGCATCAACCGCTTGCTGGACGACTTCACTGACCAACATGCCCATTTCCGTGAAGTCAGCGTCTAGTTCTGCTAACTCATCATCAAACAATCTGCGCATAACTTGCCTCCTTAACCGAATCGGCCGCTGATATAATCTTCCGTCTGCTTTTCAGCGGGATTCATGAAAATATTTTTGGTTTGGTCCACTTCCACCAACTCACCGTTCATAAAGAACGCGGTACGATCCGCAATTCGGGAGGCTTGTTGGAGATTATGGGTTACTGTAATAATCGTATAATCGTGGCGTAAATTCAAGAGGGTTGTTTCAATTTGGCTACTGGAAACCGGATCCAAGGCGCTGGTCGGTTCATCCAAGAGAATAATTTCCGGCGAAACCGCGAGAACGCGCGCAATGCAGACCCGCTGCTGTTGCCCACCGGATAGGGCCAGCGCACTCTCATGAAGGTGGTCCTTGACCTCGTCCCACACGGCAGCCTGCCGCAAGGATTTTTCAACGACCGCATCTAACTTTTCTTTGTCCTTTTCACCGGCGATTCGTAGCCCGTAGATGACATTATCGTAAATGGAGAACGGAAACGGATTGGGCTGTTGGAACACCATGCCGATTTCCTTACGAATTTGAACGGTGTCGGCACTCGGTGCATAGAGATCCTGATCCTTAAACTTAATGGTCCCGGTAATCGTGACATTGGGAATCAGGTCATTCATCCGATTGAGCGTCCGTAAATAGGTGGACTTCCCACACCCGGATGGCCCAATCAGTGCCGTAATTCCCTTGGCATCAAAGTTCAGATTGATTCCCTTCAAAGCTTCCTTGTCCCCGTAATACAAATGTAGATCCTGGGTCGTTAAAATTTCCTTACTCATTTTCAATTTTCCTCCTCTTAACCGAAGTTCCCCGAAACGTAATCACTCGTGATCTGAACCTGTGGATTGGTGAAAATATGGCTCGTGGTATCGTATTCCAATACCCGCCCCTGATTGAAAAATGCCGTATATTCACTGATCCGTCCAGCCTGTTGCATGTTGTGCGTGACGATAATGATGCTGTAATTCTGCTTGAGTTCTAACAACGTATCTTCTAACTGACTGGTTGACACTGGATCCAACGCACTCGCCGGTTCATCCAACAGTAGAATGTCCGGCTTGACTGCGATGGCTCTGGCAATGCAGAGCCGCTGCGCCTGCCCTCCCGATAACGCTAGTGCACTCTTATTCAGGTCGTCCTTGACCTGATTCCAGAGGGCCGCCTGCTTCAGGGATGTCTCAACGATCTCATCAAGCTCATGCTTGTCGGTCGTCCCCCGCAGCCGCAGCGCAAAGGCAATGTTATCGTAGATGGACTTGGCAAATGGATTCGGTCGTTGGAAGACCATCCCCACGCGCCGCCGCATCTCGTAAACGTCGATGCTCGGTTGATTGATATCGACGCCCCGATACATAATACGTCCCGTTACCGTAGCAATCCGATCGTTCATCCGGTTCAAGGACCGTAAGAATGTTGATTTACCAGACCCGGATGGTCCAATCAAGGCCGTAATCTGATTACTGGCGAACCGTAAGTCGCCCTCGGAGATGGCTTCCTTCTTGCCATAGTAAACATGAAGGTCCTCCGTGGATAAGATTGTCGGGTGTTCTGCATCTGCTGGTTGCACAATGTGGCGTTCCAGCATTTCCGTATTTTCCTGAACATCATTACTTAGAAACATGGCTGACCCTCCTTTACGCTGACGTCAATCGTTTGTACAGCCGCTTACCCAAGTAACGGGCCGCGAAGTTAAATAGTAAGATAGCGAGAACCAATACCGCCGAGGACCCAGATGAAATGGCCTTAGCGTCCGGCATGATGCCCTCGGAGTTGATCTTCCAGATGTGAACGGCCAACGTTTCAGCTGGTCGCATCGGATTCAACGGACTGGAGATGTTGAATGGATTCCAGTCGGTGAAGTCCAATGCCGGTGCACTTTGGCCCGCCGTATAGATCAAGGCGGCCGCTTCACCGAAGACCCGGCCCGCACTCAGGATGACCCCCGTCAGGATGCTGGGTACCGCTGCGGGTAAGATGACGCGCGTGACCGTTTCCCACCGCGACAATCCTAACGCCAGTCCCCCTTCGCGTTGCGTGGTATCGATCGTTCGTAAGGAATCCTCGATACTCCGCGTCAACAGCGGTAGGTTGAAGAAGGTCAGGGCAAAGGCTCCCGAAAGAATCGAGAAACCCAATCTCAGTTTGACTACGAAGAACAGGAAACCGAAGAGTCCCACCACCACGGAAGGTAGTGAACTTAGAATTTCGATTGCCGTCCGAATCGTGGTCGTGACCCAGTTATCTTTAGCGTATTCATAGAGGTAAATGGCCGCGCCTAACGCAATCGGAAAGGAAATCAGCATGGCCAGAATCAAAAGATAGAATGAATTGTACAGTTGAACGCCGACGCCACCACCCTTGAGAAAGGCTTTCGCAGGAGCGGTCAGGAAGTGCCAGCTCAACTGTGGCAGACCACTGACCAGAATATAGCCGAGGAGGGCCAACAAAATCAAGACAACCAACCCGGCAACGCCGTACAACGTCCCAATTGCCACTTTATTTTGCGTTTTTGGATTCATCACTATTGGAGACGCCCCTTTCGACCGATCAAGCGAACGATCAGGTTAAAGACTAACGACATGAGGAGCAGGACCAGCGCTAATGACCACAGCGCGTTGTTCTGCAGCGAGCCCATGACGGTGTTTCCAATCCCCGTAGTCAACACGGAGGTCAACGTGGATGACGGGTCGACTAAGCTCCCTGGCATCAACGCGGCGTTCCCAATAACCATTTGAACGGCCAGTGCTTCACCGAAGGCCCGCGCCATCCCGAAGACCACCGCCGTCATCAGCCCTGGCGTCGCCGCACGGAGGACCACCTTATAGATGGTCTGCCACTGCGTCGCACCTAGCGCTAATGAGGCTTCTCGGTAATACCGTGGGACTGCTCGTAGTGCATCGACACTCATCGAGGTCACGGTCGGTAGAATCATGACGAACAGGACACAGGTCCCGGAGAGAATCCCAAATCCACTCCCGCCAAAGATGGCTCGCGTTGCTGGTACGACCACAGAAAGCCCGATGAACCCATAAACAACGGACGGAATCCCCACTAAGAGTTCAGTGACCGGTTGGAGAATCTTGGCCCCCTTGTTCGGGGAGATTTCGTTCATGAAGACCGCTGTCCCGATGGCAAACGGTGTCGCCACGATTGCCGAGAGCACCGTAATCAGGAAGGATCCCATGATCATCGGCAGGGCGCCGACTTCTGGTTTCCCGTTAGCATCCGTCACCCCGGGATTCCAGCTCTTCCCAGAGAGGAAGTCCCAGAGACTGACGTGATTGGTAAAGAAGGTTGCAAGCCCTTTGGAGGCAACAAAGCCGATGATACCGACCACAACCGCGACAATCAGGATCAGCGCCGAGAAACTGACGACCTTACCCCAGATTTCTAACTTAGCCGCCTTGGAGTGGCGTTTGAGCTGTTGCTCCAGTTGCTGGGTAGACTTCATCATTTGGCGCCTCCTAACTGCTTAATTTGGCCGTCAACATTACGTTCGACCTTCATCTGGTCCGGTGACAGGTAACCTAACTGCCGGACCAGCGTTTTCTGAATGGCTGGCGATTGTACGTAACGAATGAAATCCTTCGTTAGGCCCGTCGGTTGGCCTTTGGTGTAAAGATGTTCATACGACCAGATCTTCCAGTCGTTGGTCTTGACGTTAGCCTCCGTTGGAGCAACCTTGTTCAGGGCAACGTCTTGAACAGTATTATTCACGTAGGAAAAAGCCACATAACTGATAGCTCCCGGCGTAGTCGCCACGATTTGGCGCACCATCCCGGATGAATCTTGTTCTTGTGAGGTTTTCGATTGATGGCCCGCGAGACCAAATTGTTCAAAGGTCGCCCGAGTTCCGCTTCCCTGTGCCCGGTTAATCAGCACGATGGGAACGTTGGCGCCACCAACCTGTTTCCAGTTAGTGACCTTGCCCGTAAAGACCTGAATCAATTGGGCTGTCGTCAGGTTGTTGATACCGACCTTCTTGTTGATTATCGGTGTAATGCCAACAACAGCCACCCGGTGGTCGACTAACTCGTCTGCCCGGATGCTCTTCTGCTCGCCCGCGAAGAGGTCGGAGTTCCCAATCTGAACGGCACCTTCTTGAATCTGGCTCAGTCCCGTCCCGGTTCCCCCACCTTGAACGTTGATGAACGTTCCCAGATGATCACTTGTATACTCTTCACCAGCTGCTTCTACTAAAGGCTGTAAGGCCGTGGACCCTACTGCCGTGATAGATTCACCCGCGTGACTGACCTCGCGCGTTTGGTAAGCAAAGAGGCCCAGACCTACGATGATCAATAAGCCCAGCCCTTGCCACCAGCGTTTCTTCGACATACCGCTAACCTCCTATCGGCCAGATGCTGCCACCCGACCCTTTCGAAAATAAGTATACCGAACGAATGTAAATGTCATGTAGACGTATTGTAAAGGTTGTGTAAATATAGCCCAATCACGCAACTTTTTTTGGATAAATAGGTGTCTTCCCCTGATTACTGGGGCGGCTAACTACTGATTGGACTGTCTAGTTCGTCTGTGGCTGTCAAAGATTCCGCCTGCTGTGGGGACCGGCAAAAGCCAAAGAGCTGTCTTTTGCCTCGACTTGAAGCCGTCAAAGTTCAGACGTCTTCAAGCTCGTCCCATGACCTAAACTGACAGAAAACGTCAGCTAAGGTCATCGTCACGGCTGGCTGCACCTCCGACCTCCTCCGACTTAGGTCAACTCTAACTACAACGAGTGACGTCACCTTCCAAAAACACCTCAACCAGGCAAAAGGATCCCAATCCAAAAGCCACAATGGCAATCATCCCATTGTGGCTAATTATTTCAGTCTATACCTTGTTAATTGCTCACTTCATTCAAATTATCGGCAATTATACCCAACAATTGTTCTACTTTATTTAATCACTTTCACCAACCGTGGATTCCCACTGATGTAGCCGCCAGCTACCTGGTAGCGCAACGTGTCACCCTTGCTGAAGTTATTGGTGTTGGAGTAGTCCCAGCCCCGAACTTTGAAAACGGCCTGTGCCTTTTTGGTGTAGTGGCGATTGCGAGTCGTTAAATTAACGTTGTTGTAGCGCTTCAACGCCTGTTTGGCCTGAACCTGCTTAGGCATCGTCTTCTTTCCAGCCTGCACTAATGTCTTGTTGGCGGTCACGTAACGACCATTATTGAGAACGAACCGCGTAGTTAGGTTGTGTTCGACAATTTTCTTAACGGTTACGACCTGTCCTTGATGATAATGTATAGCCTTTCCCGTCAGATTCTTCTTGCTGTAGGCATTGACGCCCCGCGGATTGATGACCGTGATTTGCTTGTGTTTTGTCCCATAGTAAACGGGTGCCGTGTACTTGCCGTTGGCCGTCACATAACCAGTCTTACCAGCTGTTTTACTGTGATGATTGACGTCCTTGACCTTGTAACGGGCCACGCCATGCTTGGATTCCGCATACCCGGTGACCACGAACATTGGCCGGTTCAAGCGTGACTTGCGTTGATACCACTGCTTGCGGGCTTGCTTCGTAAAGGTCGCCTGACGGTAAAGACCAATCTTCTTGGTGGCGTAAATCACCGTGCCCTCGGGTACCGCCGTGTCACCATCCCCACCGGTCTGCAGATCGGCCCGGTAGACGTAGGTCACAGTCTGCGCCATACTGGTAAATTTCCCAGTTGCGTTCGCCGGTGTTTTGGTCAACGTGTAACCTTTAACCTTAGCTGCTTTCGCCTGGTAAGCACTGTCCAGGCTTCCCGTCAGTGTCTGACTCGGTGCGACCTGACTGCCATCCTCGGCTACGTAATGAACCGTCACCGGTTGACTTGTCACTGGCGTCGGATCAGGACCAGGTTCGGGAGTCACCACATCCTCATACCAGGAACTGAAGGCCCTGAATTCCGTTGAAAGCATCCCATCGTATTTGTACGTCCCATCAGCCTGTAGATGCAGGTAATCCGTCAACGGCTTAGTCGACAAGGCAGTCAACTGCCGCTCAGTGGCAGCTGGATCAACCGCAGCAGCTTGTTTTGCAGTGTCTTTATCTAATTCACCTAAATGATATGAACTAAAATACATTTTACAATTGCCGACCATAATTTGATAAAAATTATCTGGACTCGTGGCCAGTGTCTGTTCAACCTGCTTCATGACAATTGCGCCTTCAGGACTCTCAGCTAACTTAGGCTTGAGATTAGCCTCATAGTCCGCCTGAACTTCTGCCTGCGTCGTTTTATCCAGGAAGACCTTTGCCCCGGTGCTAAAGTCCCAAGCAAAATAGTACGCCATGACTGCATTCGACTTGATATAATCTGCTGCGGTCATCCCCGTGGCCTCTTCACCGCCAGCCTCTCTGATCACATAGTCATAAAGATTTTCTCCGGGTACTAACGAAATCTGAGCGCTCGCAAGCTCCGGAATGCTGTTGGCAAACTCTTCCGCCTTTCTGTCATTAGGATACTTGGCAATCATGTCCTGAATGAATCCCGGCTGTTCCGCCTGAGCTCGGGTCACACTGGTTCCCCAATCAGGATACCAATAAACCTTTTGCGTGCCCTCTTTATCGCTGATCAGCGTGTAGGGCATTTCCACTGCGCCAATCTGGTACGTCTTCTCAGTGGCGGTCACCCTCGCTATCGGCTGTGCGCCACTTATTGTTGTATCTGCTAGTGCAACACGGGGACTCGCAATTCCCCCTAGTAAGAGTAATGTTAGTCCTGAAATGGTAAGTCGCTTCATCGCCTTCTTCATTCAGCTCACCCCTTAAACTTTTCACTATTATATATAGAGGTAGTATATCATGATTATCCCGATTAGTCTCTCTTATTCTTTCATTAGAATAGCATTTGGGTTCTTATTAAAAGGCTCAGTTAGGTTAATGACAAGCTAAACTAGGCATTGCACACATTACCAATTATGGGTAAAAGCCATGAAAGCATATCCCCACAGGCCCAGAATCCGCTAACTGGCCAATAAAAAATGGCGGTCTCACCTTTGTCGATGAGTACCGCCATTTCATTTACACAAAATTTTCAATTATTTAACTCGGTGCACTCACCGGAAAAGTCATCGTAACCGTGGTGCCCTCGTCTAAGTGACTTTGCAAGTCAATCTTACCATTCAGAGATTCCACTAATTCACGCACAATGGCCAGACCCAGGCCACTCCCACTGACCCGCTGATTGGAGTGCGATACTTCGGCACGGTAGAACCGCTCGAAGACCCGTAACTGATCCTGCGGTGAAATCCCCACACCGGTATCCGCAATGCTCAGCGACCACGTCTGGGACGTTACCGCTGTGGTAAGCGTCACACTACCGCCGGATCGGTTGTACTTAATGGCATTCCCCAACACGTTCTTGAGAATCTGATCAAACTTGTGCTGGTCGGTCACCGCGATTAAATCTGCTGGGACTTGGTTGATCAGGGTCACTTGGTTAATGGCGGCCAATGGCTTCAACAGGGAGACTTGCATCTCAACCTGTTGACCCACGGGCACTTCGGCGGCCTCTACGGCATTCCCCGATTCCAAATGAGAAATCGTCAGCACATCGTTGATCAATTCGACCAGACGTTCACTCTGCTGGTCGATGATTTCTAGGAACTCCGTCAACTTCTCGGGATCGTCCTTGGCGCCCGCCAAGAGAGTCTTAGCAAAACCAGAAATCGCCGTCACCGGCGTTTTCAGTTCGTGCGAGGCATTGGACACAAAATCCACCTGCATCTGCTCGACCGCATAGACCTCGGTCACATCATATAGCAGGACCAACACCTGAAAGTAATCTTGGGAGGTCTCCGTATAGATGGCCTGGGCATCGACGGTCCGCTCGTGCGGCGTCCCTGGCAGCTTCAACACTCGGTGCTGGGTCGCCGATTCGCTCAAAGCCGAATTGATCAGGCTGGCCAATTCGAACTGCCGGACATCCTGAGTAAACGGGTGGCGGCGAGGCGAAATCTGTTGCTGCAAAAACTGCTCCATTGCTGGATTAGCCAACTCGACCTTGCGGTAACGGTCGATCACCATAACCCCAATCGGCAGATAGTCCAATAACGTGGCGAACTCCTGATTCTGACCGGCAATCTTGCGTTGAACCTTGCGCTGGTGCGTCTGTAAATAATTAATTTGCAACGCTAACTGGTAGAACGGGTCATGCGGCGACAACAACACGTGGGCTGGCGTCTCCTCGTGCCGAATTCCCTCGACCTTTTTGGTGAGGATGCTGATTCGCTGATCGCCCCAGCGAAAGAGGTAGCTAACCCCCGCCATTTCAATCAGGGCCAACGACCACGCAATCAGGAGGGCAGTCCCCAGTTGTGAGGGCCGTACACACCAAACCAGCAGGCTGTTCAGGCTCCCGCAAATCACCAGCACGGCAAGTAGCCGCCTCATGACTGCGCCTCAAAGGTGTAGCCGAAGCCCCGCACTGTTTTTAGAAGCACCGGATGCTTCGGATCGATTTCAATCTTTTCGCGTAAATGGGACACATGAATATCAACCATCCGCGTTTGCCCACTGTAATCGAAGCCCCAGACTCCCTCCAGTAATTGTTCACGACTCCACACCTTCCCTGGCCGTTTGGCAAAGAAGAGTAAGAGTTCAAATTCCTTGGGTGTCAGATCGATCGACTGGTTACCCCGTTTGACCTGAAACTTGTCCTGATCGATAGTCAGGTCAGCCACCTGCAAACGACTGGCGACTGGCTTAACGGGCTTCTCTTCCGGTTCATCCTCGTGGTAACGGCGCATGACCGCCTTCATCCGGGCAATCACCTCACGCGGACTGAAGGGCTTGGTGATGTAATCATCGGCCCCCAGTTCGAGTCCAAACACGGTGTCGAACTCACTGGTCTTAGCCGTAATCATGATGATGGGTGTGCTGATTTTTTCCTGCCGCAACCGTTTGGTCACTTCAACACCATCTAACTTCGGTAGCATTAAATCTAACAGAATGACATCAAACTTTTCGTGTAATGCCAAATTCAACGCCTGCTCACCGTCAATTGCCGTAACCACCTGATAATCTGCTTGTTCCAGGTTGTATTGCAACAACGTCACGATTGCCGGCTCGTCATCGACGACTAGGACTCTGCTCATGGGTTATGCCTCCTGATCTCTGAATAGAACGATACCGATTTCGTGTGGCGCACCGGCATAAATGGCCGTCTCCGTCACCTTCAACTCACCCGCCATGTTACGAACCTTCAAGTGGCAGTACGTTGGATTAATCAGTAACGCTTCATAAAAGGATGTTTCACTATCGATTGGTTGGTGATTACATTCAAGAATAATATCACCAGCAGTCAGATCAAGTTTTACTGCCGGCGTCTGTGGTCGAATCGCAAGGACCCGAACCCCATCGTCAACTTGAGAATACCAGAATTGTTGGTGCTCGTCATAACGTTTCGCCCGCCATAGGACAATGGCATAACCAACCAGTAATAACACGAGTAATACAGGAAAATCCTGTGGGCGGTAAGTGGTCCAGCCGAAGAAGCCCATGGCAACGACCGCTAACCAAATCAGTTGCTTGGCGAGTTTTTGATAAACCTCGCGCGGAACCTGCCGAAAGACGGTAAACCGTAACCCAACCAACAGCGGCACCACTAAAATAGCGAAGGAATGGCCGTGAATGGTCAAGAGTGGCCAGAAGGCCCAGTGACTGGCAAACCAGTCCCCGGGAACCAGCGTCACCATTGGCAAAACAAGGAACTCACGCCAGGGATACCCAGCAATTCGCTTGCCCCGTTGCTTAGCATAAATTCGTGGGGCCGTGAAACGCCCGCCGTAGTGGGACAGCCAGTGTCCGAGAAAGAGGAAGAAGAATGCCGCCAGCCACAAGTAATTCTGTGCTGGCACCTGGCTCGCTGTGCCATTTCCCCAAAGCAATCCGGTTGGCGCTAAACTCGGCCAATCGGTTATGTAAGCTCCCCCAAAGTAAGTGGCAATCGAACTCACCACAATCAGCGTTAACGGCAACACCGTCGTTGGCAAAATTAGCAACGTGATGGTCGCCAAGATTTCATAAATCGCGATCCACAGCAACGGCAGGCTAAAGCCCACCGCCAAATTTACCACTGAAAGTCCCAGACCCAAAACAACCCCCTGCGTCAGAAAATGACGTAACTCAAAATGATCACTGTAGACGGCGCTCCCAAAACTCCGTCGTTCGCGCTTAATCCGTGAGCGACTCGTCACCCACAATCGCAGCACCGCAACCCACACCATCAGTTGCAGGAGGTAACTGCCACACGCTATAAATATCCGCATGTCATCGACACCTTTCTTGAAAAAAATAACTGTCCCCAGTATAGCATGAAAGAAAAGCGGGTCGCACGACATTCGTGTTACCCGCCTAATGATTTTACAATATGACTACTATCGTTTGCGACCACTCGTAATGACTGGACATTTCACGTTAGTTAGTCCGGATTCTTCTGACTGAGTTGCCATTGCAGGTAGGCGTCGATGAAGGGATCGAGATCCCCATCCATGACGGCCTGGCCGTTCCCGGTTTCATAATCCGTCCGGTGATCCTTGACCATCGTGTACGGATGGAAGACGTAGGACCGAATCTGCGAGCCCCAACCAATATCCATCTGTTCACCCTCGATAGCGGCCTTTTCCTGAGCCTTCTTTTCCTCTTCACGTTCATACAGCTTGGCCCGTAACATCCCCATCGCCGTCTGCCGGTTTTGAAGCTGTGACCGTTGTGCCTGACTCTGCGTCACGATTCCAGTTGGAATATGGGTAATTCGTACAGCCGAAGAGGTCTTGTTAACGTGTTGCCCACCGGCACCGGAAGCCCGGTAAACGTCAACCTTTAAGTCAGCTGGATTGATATCTACGTCCACCGTATCGTCCAACTCGGGTAAGACATCCACGGAAGCAAAGGACGTGTGACGCCGCCCTGCCGAATCAAATGGTGAGATTCGTACCAGACGGTGAACCCCCTTTTCTGACCGAAGATAACCGTAGGCATTGTGACCAGCAATCAGCAACGTTGCGCTACTTAAACCGGCAACTTCACCCGGTTGGTAGTCCAACACCGTAACCGTAAAGTCGTGCTGGTCCGCCCAGCGCGTGTACATCCGCATGAGCATTTCGCCCCAGTCCTGGGATTCAGTACCCCCAGCACCCGGATGAATTTCCAGAATCGCATTGTTCCGGTCATACTTCTGATTCAACAGTTGATTTAGACTGTACTGATGCAGGGCATCCTGAGCAGCCTTGAAATTCTGTTCGAACTCCGCCTGCATATCAGCATCGGGTTCTTCTTGCAACAATTCCACAGCAACTTCCAAGTCGTCGATCTGATCGTTGAGGCTCTGGAATTCCTCAACCTTTTTCTTCATTTCATTGGTTGCATCAATCAGTTTCTGGGCCGACTGCGCGTCGTTCCAAAAATCCGGTTGGGCCATCTGACTTTCATTGATACTGATGCTCTCGCTTAGGGCATCAAAGTCAAAGTGACCCCCTAAAGCCGGCAAGTTGTTCCTTCATGGTCGCAATGTTACGTTTGGCATCGCTAAGTTCCATAGTGGTTGGCTCCTTTTTATGTTTTGTGGTTTTCATTTTTCGTTTTGTACCTTTTCGGTTCGTAGTTTTATTGGCTACGTTGCCGAAACGTGGTCTCCGAGGCAGCCGATTCCGCTTAACCCCGCTAAGCCAAAAATCCAGACCCGGGATTTTCACCTTAGCGACGTTAATGCTCGTCGGCTAACCAGCCTTGGAGACCACTCTTTTTCCAAAAAACGAGGCCGGAATTTCTTCCCGCCTCGTCTCCCGTACTAACGGGTAATATTTTGTCGAATTTCTGACTTCATGAATAATCGGGTGGCATCGTAATCGATGTCAGAGATCATTTCACCAAACATCCGGAATCCTTCTTGTTGATATTCAACTAATGGGTTCAATTGACCATAGCCCCGCAGACCGATTGATTGACGCAATTGGTCCATGGTGTCGATGTGGTCCGTCCAGTGAGAGTCCACACAACGTAAGAGCACAACCTTTTCGAATTCCAACATTTGGGCTGGATCGTAGAGTTGCTTTTGCTTTTCGGTGTAGACATCCTCGGCTAAGCCCATGAAGTAGGCCTTGATTTCATCAGCGGACTTGCCCTTCAATGCATCCAGGCTAATCTTTTCTGGTGAAACCATTGCGGAGATCCCGAAGTCGAGTAACGTATCCAAATCCCAATCGGCTTGGTCGCCTTGCGTGTGTAAGTTAACCACCCGGTCAACGGTCCGTTTGATCATTGGCATCAAGACCCATTTGAGGGACTTGTCTTGGTTAATAACTTGGTTACGTTCGCCATAGATCACATCACGTTGTTGACGCATAACGTCATCGTATTGCAGCACGTTCTTCCGGGAATCATAGTTGTTCCCTTCAACCCGCTTTTGTGCGGATTCAACTTGCTTCGTGATCATCCGGCTACGGATAACGGCATCTTCACCATCAACGTTCATCCGTTCGAGGAAGTTCTTAACCCGTTCGGAACCGAACCGGCGCATCAAATCATCTTCCAAGGACAGGTAGAACTGAGTCATACCAGGGTCACCTTGACGACCGGAACGTCCACGAAGCTGGTTATCAATCCGCCGCGATTCGTGTCGTTCAGTCCCAATAACCGCTAACCCACCAATTTCAACCACGCCGGGTCCCAATTTAATATCGGTCCCCCGCCCAGCCATGTTGGTCGCAATGGTAACGGCGCCACGTTGGCCGGCGTTTTGGATAATATCGGCTTCCTTCGCATGGTTCTTAGCGTTCAAGACCACGTGCGGAATGTTTTCGTCATCCAACCGTTGTGAAATGTATTCGGACGTTTCAACGGCAACGGTACCAATCAACATGGGTTGACCCTTTTCGTGTAACATCTTGATTTCATCAACTACGGCATCGAACTTGGATTCCAAGGTTGGGTACAACAGGTCAGGTTCATCGACCCGGACAACCGGCTTGTTGGTTGGCACGGAGATAACGTCCATGTTGTAGATTTCCCGGAATTCTTCAACTTCGGTCTTCGCAGTACCCGTCATCCCGGCAAGCTTCTTGTACATCCGGAATAAGTTTTGGTACGTGATGTTGGCCATCGTCTTGGTTTCTTCTTGAATCTCGACGCCTTCCTTGGCTTCAATGGCCTGGTGCAGCCCGTCGGAGTACCGACGACCTTCCATAACCCGCCCAGTAAAGGAATCAACGATCAGAACTTCACCATCTTGGACCACGTAGTCTTTGTCCCGCAGCATAATGAAGTTAGCCCGTAAGGCTTGGTCCATATGGTGGGTCAAGGCCGTGTTGTCAGTGTCATATAAGTTCTTGAGGTTAAAGTATTTTTCAGCCTTTTCAATCCCAGTATCGGTCAAAGCAACCGTCTTGGATTCAAGGTCAATCTTAAAGTCTTCTTTTTCATGTAACGTCTTAGCGAAACGGTCGACCCGCTTGTAGAGAGCACTCGTTCCTTCAGACTGACCAGAAATGATCAATGGCGTCCGCGCTTCATCAATTAAGATAGAGTCAACTTCATCGACAATCGCGAAGTTCAAGGGACGTTGAACCATGTCTTCCTTATAGACAACCATGTTGTCTCGCAAGTAATCGAACCCGATTTCTCCGTTAGTAGAATACGTGATATCAGCCTTATAGGCCTCACGCTTCTCTTCAGGAGACTTTTCAGCTGAGTTCAATCCGACAGAAAGACCCATCCAGTTATAAAGTTCACCCATTTCAGTGGCATCACGTGCGGATAAGTATTCGTTAACCGTAACAACGTGCACCCCTTCGCCAGCTAAGGCGTTCAGGTAAACAGGCATGGTGGCGGTCAAGGTCTTCCCTTCACCGGTCTTCATTTCGGCAATGTTACCTTCATGAAGCACAATTCCCCCCATAATTTGGACGTGGAATGGATAGAGGCCGAGGACCCGCTTTGCGCCTTCACGAACGGCAGCGAAGGCCTCGGGCAGTAAATCGTCCAAGGTTTCGCCGTCTTGATAGCGTTGCTTTAATTCTGGCGTTTTTGCTTGCAGATCTGCATCTGAAAGCTTTGCGTATTCATCAGCGTAAGCACCGACTTCATCCGCTAATTTACTGAGGCGTCGTAAAGTCCGTCGATCACTTTCGACCCATCGTTTCAAAATATTTGCCATGTGAGAATTCCCTTCAGTACATTTTAATAAGTCTGCGTCAACCACTCCCGGCTTACACCGGCAGTTTGTGGATCCAACGCCGAACAGCGCTGCCACCACAATTACTCCAAAATAGATTGGGTCATCCCCAATCCTAAGAGTCATTGCTGCCCACAGGTTGCTGGGCGGACAGCTGAATAATCTTAATAAAATCGCTCATTCTTTTGCAAGAATCGTTCCCGCCGCCAGCAAGCTAAACTTACCGCGCGCGAGACAGTGATTTCAAACGTTTATTTTGGCAATAAATCAATCTACATTTTAACACTAACCCAGCCAATATGAAACTTTTCTAATCATGTAAATGCCGTAAAACCGCTTTCTTTCGCACGATTATTGACTAAAATAGTCACTAAACTATCACCCTTATTGATCCCAGATCTACGTCAGCTTCCTCCAAGGTGGGAATCGCATCGTTTCAGCAGGCCTGGTCCCTAGGAGTAATCTTACTAATTTTACCAGATTCATCGCTCAATGTATCGCCTTTTGCATAACAGTTGCTTAACAATCCCATGACAGATAGGCATATGGATTAGCCCCCTTAATCATTCGACGATACCGGCAAAAGCGGTAATTCCAAGTACCTATTATTTCTCAATGCGGTGACAGTAACGCTAGGATAACCATTTCGAGACAACCTATCTATCGTTCAGCCCACCGGCCCAGACTGAGTGACTAACGACTAATCTTTATGTAGCGTGCATTGTTTGGTGAGCAACCGAACTGTGAACCGATAGTGTTAGTTAAAGATGGCTTCTTAGGATTTGGAGAAAATCTACTCTATCAAACCATCTAAAACTTCAGGCAAGCAAAATTAGTTAATGTTGCCATAGCCGGAGGCAGTCAGGGATGGCGCCAACCGTGGGACGCGTTTGGAAAATCGCCGGGCCTTGGCGAGATTTCAAACCGAGCCGGAAGCCCGCTCCTCGGCTGTAGGCGGTCCCCACAGTGGCAGAATCCCTGACTGCCGCAGGCGAATGCCCATTAACTTTCTGGTTGCAAAATAAAAACCACCCGTTGAACGGGTGGTTTTCTCGAGGGCTATAAGCCCTGGGTTACTGGCCAGCGTCTCAAGGCGC
>NZ_RHNZ01000025.1 GCF_003946395.1 Levilactobacillus fuyuanensis
TTCATGGCCTTTTTGACTAGTCTGAATAAAGAACTGGTCTAGTAGAGCAGGTGTTGCACTTCAATTTTAAATCGAGGAGAAAAATCAAGTTCAATTATGAACTGATTTTCGCTATTCTCGTGGCACCTATTCACTCTAAATCACACAAAAAAATGGCCCCCCATTCCTGTGAATGGGCGGACCATTTTAAAATCTAAGAAACTCCGGCTTGCTAAACAATCTCTCTGAATCTCTTTATTAGCATCTCTTAAACTCTAATAGATAACTATACACGTTCAATTAGAATTCGTCAAGCTTTATTTTCATTTCGTTCGGCAATGGCCCGATTAATCTTGGTGACACGTAGGTGTTGATCCAATGTAACTGCGGCCCAAATACCGATATACACCAGGAAAAATACAATCCAAAATGTCCCTCTCGTCACCAACACAAACTGCCACCCATTGTAGAACAACATCGCTAACACTAAGGCTAACGTGCCACACAGGTGCAGGCCCAGCGCCACGGGAAAGCTGAACCGGTCGCTGTCAAAAATCAGACTGACAATACCAATAGCCGCACTCATCAGTAAAATACTCAAAATACTTTTTGTGCTACTGGCCGTCGGCTCCATATGACTCGCCATCAGCAGAAGGTAGGCCACCCCGCCGTAGCCCATGCCCCGCAAGGCATAGCGTATCACTTTATTCACTAGGGTCACCTCCTAAATGCCTAACCGCCGCATGAGTCCCTTCACGTATTTACGACTCACATCGGTCTTCACTTTTGCCGTCAACGTCGCCGTCATATTGCCAGAAAAGCTATCCTCCAACGCCTCCAAATGATCCAAATTTAACACGCTGTGCTTTGAGACCTGCACAAAGTTCGGATTGGCCAGCCGCTGCAGTAGATGCCGTAACGGTTCCTTAGTCGTCACTACCCCCGATGTCGTGTACAGAAGCAGCGTGGCGGTCTGAATTTCCGCCGAAATAATCGTGGCGACCTTGACCATCACCAGCCGATCCGGTGTCTTCACCGCAATCATCCCCGGTTGCGTGGCCGCATAGCGATCCAAATACGCCAGTAAATCGAGCACCGCTTCCGTCTCGCTAGCGGCTTGAACCACGACCAACGGATCTGCTGGGTCGATCTCAGAATTTTTCTCGAATTTATGCCGCACGCACCACGCCTCCTACCTGCTACTGTTTCCGCAATCGGCGCCGCTGGTGGTACTGCTTCGCCCAAGTTGGGCCCACCGTCAATATCACCGCACCGATAAAGATTAACCCTATTATGTGGTAAGTTGCGGACGGGGTCAACAGTCCCGACCAATCGAGACGGATGCCCATTAACTTTTCAAAATTCAACCGCGCCACCGGAGCATGTCGAAAGATTGTGTCCAGCCGATCATCCATTAAAAGTTGCCGATACAACGCGGCCACGTAGCTGCCTGGTGTGAGTTTGACAAGGTACTGGGCAAAGGTCGGCAACAGCCCAATAGGAATGTAGGTACCAACTAAAAAACCAGCCGCAGTCCCGACAATCGAGCCAAGTTTACTTAGATTAGTCACCGTCCGAACCCCCTGAATCAGGATGGCATTCACGGTCGTCGCTAGCAATGCGCTCACCACCATGAGTCCCAGAACATTGATTGCCTGGGAAATGGTAACCGTCACGTGATCCGTGAGTGCAAAGTCACCCAACATGATGGCAAACATGGCCACTTGCATTATCACGCCAATCACTGCTGCACTTAATAAATAGCTCAGTTGTAGCCGTAACGGGCCGGCATCGGTCAACTGTAGGTCCGCCGTCACGTGCTTTTCCCGGTCGATAACCATCTGTGAAAGGCTGGTCAGAGTCGTCGTAATCCCAGTAATTGCCAGCGTTCCCCCAATCAGCCACAAATCTAGCAGGCGGGTTGCGTGCGGAACGTGAGACCAGCTATTTAGCATGTTCAGTTTCAGGAAAATAAGGTATAGCACAAATGAAATCAACGCCCCCATCAGGGAGAAGAAGACGCCGCTCCAATTGCGGAAGTATAACAACAGATTCCGTTTTATCATGGCTAACATGTTAACGCATCTCCCTTCCAGTCAGGGCGAGAAAGGCATCGTCCATCGTCCCCGGTCGAAACTCAAAGGTCGTAATCAACTCTCGGTTAGTCGTTAACACCTCGAGGGCGTCCTGCGGTGAGGACAGTTTGAAGATTAAACGATTGCCGTCACACTCTGTCGGCGCCACAGTAAGCCGAGCCCGCAACCGGTCGACATCTGAGCTTGTCACCTGCAAAACGTCTTCAGCGTACCGCGTCTTGATAGCCGTCGCGGTCCCAGCCGCAACCAAGCTACCGTGATCAATGATATAGACACTATCCGCCGCATCGGCCTCGTCTAGGTAGTGCGTCGTCAAGACAACCGTCAGTTCGCGGGTTCGCTGCAGGTGGCGCAGAAGATCCCAGATGGCCGTTCGCGTTTGAATATCCAGTCCGGTCGTGGGCTCATCTAAAAACAAGATGTCGGGATCGTTCAACAGAGCCCGCGCAATGTCCACCCGCCGCTTCTGTCCCCCAGACAAGGTGCCGTACTGTTGGTGAGCAAAGGCCGTCAAGCCCAGCTCTGCACTGACTGCCGCTACTTTCGTCTTGGCGACGTGCCGGTACTGCTTGGCCCGAATCTGTAAGTTTTCTGTCACCGTTAACCGCTCGTCCAGCACGCTATTCTGAAAGACAACACCCCGTTTGACCTGATCCGCATAGCTCACCTGGCCCAGACTCGGTGTCGTCAGGCCAATCAGAAGATTCATCGTCGTGGACTTGCCCGCGCCGTTGGGCCCCAGTAGCGCCGTAAAACTCCCCCGCCCAATCTGCAAGTTCAAGCCATTGACCGCAACGTGACTACCAAAGGTTTTTGTTAAGTGCTTCGCTTCTAATAACATCTGTCCCATCTCCTATGCCGCTAAGAATAGGCCCAATTGGCTAAGTTGTCTGGGACTCGGGGATAAGTGGCTGGTGCGGCTTGATGAGTGGTCGAAAATGGCCGTTAAAAAGCGTACCCGTTAGAAGTGATCTAACGGGTACGCTGCTGAATAACGATTGCTTTTGTAGGACACTTTTTCTTGAAACGAAATGATTCTTGGATGATTGAAATAGAAAGTAACATCATTTTTCTTGATTTTCGAACTAAGCTTCCAGCTTTGCTTTTAAGGCTTCCGTTAACACTTGTGAGACGTTTACCTTCCGCTCTTTTGCCATCACGTTCAAATATTCTGGAATCGTGACATTTTTACGAATAGTCCGAGAATACTTCATCCTAAACCCAGCGAAATCAACGGAAACATAGACAAGCGTTTCGCCATCTTTTAATTTGATATCTTCAGGCTGGGATGGCTTCGGATACTGCGTCTTGTCCGACAATAAATTACCAATCAGGTCTTCTGTCATCGTCACAGCATTTAAAGTATCTGTTCCTTGGGTATAGCCACCTTGCAGATCAGGAACTTGCACAAAAATATACGCATCATCTTTGCTAAAATGGCTGGATAGATCACTAAGTCCTTCTTCATTAAAAGCCAAGCAGGAAACCTGCGATTTCAATTGCAGGATGAATGCTAGAATTTTACGCTTTACGAAACGCACGTTCCCCTATCTAGTGGCTAAGCATGGTATACTTAGACCAATCTTCAGGGGAGGTAGCTATTGGTTAAATTAGGCCGAACGATTAAATTACGACTCTATCCAGACAACAATCAGTCGGCAGATTTCTTAACAATGAGCCGAGAGTACCAGCGATTAGCTAACATTGTCAGTCAATGGATATTTGACCATGATTTTCCGTTAAGTTGGTTAAAAATCAATCACCAGCTGTACCAAGTTCTCAGACAGAAATCACAGTTGAACAGTCAGATGGTCCAGTCTGTTTTTCGGACGGTCGCAGCGCGGTACAAAGCTGTTCAGGAACAGATGAAACAACATCCTTACCGTTATAAGAACGAGGGCAACAAATGGGTTCAAGTTCCCAGGGACTTGACTTGGTTGGTGAAACCCATCCATTTTCGTCGACCACAGGCAGATTTAGTTCGTCAAAGAAATTATTCTTTTGTGGATGAGATGAAACGAATCTCAATCACCACCCTGGGTAAGCGGACGAAACTGTACTTTACCGATAAAGGCTTCGAAGACTATTTTCACGGAAATTGGAAACTTGGTACCGCAAAATTAGTCCATAATTGTGGCAAGTGGTTTCTACACATTGGTGTCACGCGGGAAGTTAGTGACTTTAATGCTAAGGATAGCCCTAAAATCGTAGGAATTGACCGTGGCCTGCGCTTTCTAGCAACCACCTTTGATAGTGCGGGAAAGACGCTATTCTTTGACGGTCAAAAAGTCTTATATAAGCGGAAGAAGTTCCTAGAGACCCGTCGACAACTACAAAGAAAAAGTACCAAGTCTGCCAAGAAGAAGTTAAAGCAACTAGCTCAACGAGAGAACCGCTGGATGACCGATGTGAATCATTGGTTAGCTAAGACACTCGTTACGGCATATGGATCGCATACGCTTTTTGTTTTGGAAGATTTAACTAATGTGACATTCAACACCGATGACCTGCCTAAGTCCTTACGAAACAGCCATCGTTCCTGGTCTTTCTTCCAGCTAGGATCTTTCTTAACGTATAAAGCTCAGGCCATTCAGAGTATTGTTGTGAAGGTTAATCCAGCGTTCACCTCACAGAGATGCCCTAAATGTGGCATGGTCGAGAAAACTAATCGCCATCACGAGGCTCACGAATATTGGTGTGAACAATGCCAGTATCGTTGTAATGATGACCGATTAGGGGCAATGAATATTAAGATGCTTGGACAAGATTGGTTGAGCGGCGTCAAGCACCCAAAGATTACAAAATTAACGACTATTAGGTAGATCCTGATAGTTAAATGGGTAGCTGTCAATTACCCGATGATGTTGCCACTACGAGTAGGAGTGCTTAACAGGCATGTTGGACTACTGTGTCGTCAGACACGTGAGTGACAAGCCTCTGAATTCATTCAGGGGCAATTGACCAGTACTCTGAGTATCTCCTGTCATATACTCCCAAGGATTGACGACCTCCCCCTTTGTCGTCCATCGGCGGTTCACGTGACTATTCCTTTTATCTTGGTGATGCATAGTCAACGCCCGGTGCTTGTAGGTTTCAAAACGCTCACCACTCTTACTGTAAAGACTCCGATACTTATTTCGTAGCGTCGGATAACAAAGCAACCAACTCAGAAATATCCAGATAGTGAAATAGGTGACGGGAATCGTCCAGCCAGTCCGGGTACGTTCCAGATTCCAGGTCAACAGGACTAGCATGATAAACACACCTTTTAGTAGGGTTAACACGTAGCGCCAGATTATTTGCCAATTTGTCATGGATTATCCCCGCCTTCTCAGATATTGCAACGCCATAAGTTACTTGGCTTACATTTTTGATTTATAAAATGATTACGTGTCTCAGTACTAGCCTTCAAAATGATAAGTCAACTCTTCTGCAGTATATGGCCGATCCTTACGGGCAGGTTCCAAAAAGCTATCTCCGACCTTAATGCCACAAGCACGTGCCACCGTAATCGCAAACTCACGAAAGAATTGGAAACTTGATGAGATTATGCCATTGTCCGAAACGACCGGCTGACGGACTAAGTTTTGTTTCGGGATGAACGGATTATTTTCATATGTTTCTTCAAAAATCCCACCCGTAAATTTCGTATCCGCCAAGAGCCCCGCCTTCGCTAGTAGAATTGGTGAACTCGACATAGCCGCAATAATTGGCCGTTTACCCGCTGTCTTCAGTTGTGCTAGAAAAGCTGCGTTACGGACATCACTTAGCGGTACGTGATAATCGTCAATTCCTGGGAGAATCAACAAGTCATAATCTAGCAGCACAACCTGCGAAAAGTCCTTCTGTGCCAAAACCACCATAGAATCTTCTCCCGTATACGCCTTGGATTCTGCAGCAACTGTCGTCATTTCCCAATCATCCTGAAAGGCCAAAATTTCTGTTAACGCTGCAATCTCAAAATTACAAAAACCAGGATATAACATGACTAAAAATCGTTTCATGACCAGCACCTCCATTTATTATATTTCTCTCATAATATCATCTTGCTTTAATCAAGTAAATAAAGACTAGCCTTCTAGTTCAGGCCAGCTGTCTTACTAGAACTTGGTGTATGATTGAATGCGACACTTAAACAGCGTACCCGCTAGAACTAGCCTAACGCGTACGCTGCTGAATGATAACTATATTTGTAAGGCGTCTCATCTAAAGAATGCTTTCATTTCTGATACACTTGATCAGGCAAGGGGTTTTATGTGCGGGGGCTGTCTTTCCCTTTCGAGGTGAGGTCTATGGAAAATTCCGAAGAAAGGTTTCACGACCCGTGAGTGTTTTTCGAACGCTATCGTTAATGCTGGCATTTGCAACATTAATGATTCTTATCGATCGCCATAACGATCGCAAATAAAAAAGCCGCCCCCATAACTTTGATCGGTTAGGGCGACCTGTCGTCAGAACTGTCTCCGCTCGTCAACCACGCCCGTTTAAAAACGGACGCTTGCGAGAACCACACCCCATGGCATGGTGACCACAATTTGCTTAGATACAGCGATTGCCTACGAAGAGGACTTATCCGCTAATTACCAAAGCCTTTTAGGTCCGCAGGTTGCTAGACGGACTCGTTTTTTATAGTGTTGCTAAACCCTTAGCTAATATATTTTTAGCCGCGTTATGATCACGTACATGAAACGTGCCACAACTAGGACAAGTCCATTTGCGATCAGCCAACGTTAACTTATTCCTACCAGTCATGACGTACCCACAATGACTACAAGTTTGCGTTGTATTTCGGGGATTGACAGTCAAAAATATTCGATCATACAGATCCGCCTTATAGGACAGCATAGACAATAATGTTCGCCAGCCGACATCCGAGATGCTCATTGCCAAAGCATGGTTCCGTAACATGTTTTTACCCCGCAGTTCTTCAGCTACGACTAAATCGTGGTTTTTGATCAAGGCCGTAGAGACGTGATGCAGGAAGTTCTTGCGTTGGTTAGCAACTTTAAGCTGTAATTTAGCCACTAGTAATCGTTGTTTTTGATAGTTCTTGGATTCTGATAAGCATCGTTGGTTCTTTTTAGCTCGTCTGGCTCGCCGTGACAGTTTCCGTTGGGCTTTAGCCAGCTTTCCCTTAATCATCCGATAGTACCGTGGATTCGCAACCATCTTTCCATTGGAGTCCGTCAGAAAATTATCAAGATTCAAATCGATGCCGACTTTAGATTCAATAACTGGTTGCTTAGAAACGAAGGGATGCTCCGACCCCATCTGCAGGGACACAAAATAATGACCCACGGCATCCATTGAGACTGTTGTCGTACCAACTCTGACATCATCGACACGTGATAAAAGTTTTGATGGAAATCCCTTGAAACGGAGCCGTCCCAGCTTTGGTAGCCATAAGTGGTGGGGATCAGTTAACCTAACACTCCCATTGTTCATCGCTGGTGTCATCACCTTAACACCATAGAGACAAGACGTTTGATAAGTCTGAGTATAACCACGCTTATGAAATTTAGGCGTCCCCGCCTGATGGACCTGGTGGAATAGTTTCCAGGCAGTCTTGTAATTCTTAATGGCATTAGCTTTCATCAGACTGTCAAAATCCGGATGATTTAACCAACCATGAATATTGGAGATAGCAGTTGATGGCTTCTTTAGACGTTCAGCCAGATCGGCGATTCGATCCAAAACAAGCGTAATTGGGATCTTCACTTGCTTTAGCCAGAACAGGTCATTATTCATGCCGTTCATCTGATTATAAATAAACCGACTGGCGTCACTGTTACGCCTAATCAACCGTTTTTGTTCGGTTGAAGGAAAAACTCTAACCTTAACCCCATAATGATAAGGCAATTGGGCCATTGTCTTCGCCATAAGTTGCCACCTCCTCTTGCTTGATGGTAGTATATCATATGAGTATACTGTATCTATAAGAGAAGGGCTTATAATAATATTTATAGATATAACATATGAGCAAGGACATTGACGAATTAATTCACGAACGAGGTTATGTTTACAATTTTCATTTTCACTTGGTCTGGGTCACTAAATGCCGGCATGAAGTATTTACAACGCCAAAGTTAGTCGCTGAAATGACCGACATTCTAATGAAAATAGCCCGACTGAATGAGGTGACTATTGAGCAAATGGAAGTAATGCCTGACCATATCCACTTACTGCTAAGCTTTAAGCCCAAGTATGCGCCAACCAATGTTGTCAAAGCCTTCAAGGGCGGTTTGGCTCGTTTATTCTTTGAATTACATCCCGAGATGAAGGCTCAGAAGTTCTGGGGCGGACATCTCTGGTCTCCAAGCTACTTCATGAGTACCCTTGGCGATATGAGCAAGGAAACTGTAGAAAACTACATCGCCAGTCAACGAAAGGGATAGCGGCATTCATCCCTTGTTTGAAAGCAAGAGAATTCTGCCTAGCTTTCATTAAAGCGGCGTGCAAGGTCAGTGTAAAAGCATCGGCTTTTGCTATGACCCTAATAAATACTAGTGAGCAACACCAAACACATTTGCTCTCTTTTCAGCGCAAAAAAAATACCAACCACCGAAGTGATTGGTATCTTGAGTTGTTACTAGTTGCGACGGCGTTCTGGGATCCGCGCTGCCTTACCGTTAAGTTCACGGAGGTAGTACAGCTTAGCACGACGTACACGACCTTGACGAATAACGTCAATCTTAGCAACACGTGGGGAGTGTAATGGGAAGATCCGTTCTACACCGACACCGTTACTGATCTTACGTACAGTGTAAGTTGCTTGGATGCCAGCACCCTTACGCTTGATTACGACACCTTCGAACAATTGGATACGTTCGCGGGTACCTTCAACGATACGGGCGTGAATACGCACAGTATCTCCGGCACGGAAGTCTGGAACATCGTCCCGTAATTGTTCTTGGTTGATCTTTGCAATTAAATTATTTTGGCGCATATCAATTCTATCCTTTCGCCAACATTCATCCTCAGTTTCGACAGCGGAATGTTGTTTCTGTGGCTAAACAGCCAAAAGTAAGTGTATCATATCTCGAAATGCCTGTAAAGGTTATTTTCTTGACTCCTGCTCAGCAGCCTGACGTTCTTCCTCTTCGATCCGCACGTCGGCCAGCAGATGCTTCTGCTCCTTGGTCAACTTGCTGTGGTCGATGAGGTCGGGACGCCGCGTGTAAGTCCGCCGTAACGCCTCTTTTTGCCGCCACTCGTCAATCTTACCATGGTTCCCACTGATCAAGACATCGGGCACCTTCATGCCACGGAAATCAGCTGGCCGCGTGTATTGCGGGTATTCCAGCAGTCCTGAAGAGAAGGAATCCCCAGGCGCAGACTCCTCGTTGCCAAGTACGCCGGGCAACAGCCGCACCGTGGCATCGATCATCACCATAGAGGCCAATTCTCCTCCCGTCAGCACGAAATCCCCCAGAGAGACCTCATCCGTCACGAGTGAGCGAATACGCTCGTCATAGCCCTCGTAATGGCCACACAGGAAGGTTAAATGTTCTTCATGGGCAAACTCTTCGGCGACGTGTTGATTGAATGTCACGCCAGCTGGATCCATCAGAATCACTCGGCCCTTTGGCAAGCCCTCGGCCGCCGCCTGCTCTTCCGTAGCCTTAACGGCATCGAAGATTGGTTGTGGTTGGAGTAACATCCCGGCACCCCCACCAAAGGGGTAGTCGTCAACGTTACCGTGCTTGTTGGTCGAGTAATCTCGGAAATTGGTGACCGGCATGGTCAGATGACCATTTTCAATCGCCTTTCCCACGATGGAGTCGTGCATTGGCCCGGAAAACATATCCGGAAATAGACTTAACACATCGATTCGCATTACTCGAGTCCCTCCATTAATTCAACCGTGACTTGGTGTTGCTCCAAGTCGATGGTCTTAATCACTTGGTCGATCTTCGGCAACAGCAGGTCGTCTTTGCCAGGACGATCAACGACCCAAACGTCATTGGCACCGGGTGACAGAATTTCTTTGATTGTCCCCAGTTTTTCGCCATCGACCGTGACGACATCCAAACCCACGATTTGGTGGTAGTAGTATTCGCCGGGTTGTAACTTATCGTGTTGTAATTGGTCATCCGTCACCTTCAACGTGCTTTGCTTATAGATCTCAACATCGTTGATTGACGGCTTGCCCTCGAAGCTTAATAAGTAAAAGTTCTTGTGGGGCCGTTCGGAAGCAATCGTCAACTTAACGGGCTTGGACTGGCCCTTCTGAAAAGCGTAGAGGGTTGACCCCACCGCGAAACGATTCTCAGGAAAATCGGTGATCGCCATAACGCGGACCTCACCCTTGATACCATGCGTGTTCACGATGGTCCCGACTGTGTAATATGCCATCTAATTGGCCTCCCTATTTTTTAAAATGATTATTTTATATTTTTAAATCAGTCGTTTGGTTATTTCAATTCGCCTTACCAGGCGGTGAAAATAAACCGGGACGCGGTGGGCGGACGTTCCGAGCCACAGAGCGGTCTCGAAACTTGCTTTGAACCTCTGAGAACCGAGTTTCAAAGTCACCAATTCTCTAAGCGACAAGTCGCTAAGAGAATTCCCACGGCTGAGTTTATTTTCACCGCCCTCACGGCTGACATTGATTCAACCAAGTTTAACTGTTTATTCAATTAGAAATTGTTTTCACGTAATGATCACCATGACCGATCACAATAAAGTTGCGGATTACTGCAATGGTATTTTACCACTATCAGCGACGTTTCCCACCGGTTTATGTCCAAACTAATCGTCGCATTAACACGACTATCTTAGCCGAAGGAGGCCAGAGATGGCGCCAGCCGTGGCGGTGGTGTTGGCTGATGTTTTTCAGCCAGCACCACGGGACGTATTTGAAGACGTGTGATTTTCTCGGCTTCAAATCGAGCCGAAAGACCGCTCTATGGCTCTCGGCGGTCCCCACAGCAGGCAGAATCTCTGGCAGCCGCAGGCGAACAGCTCGCTTAATGTGACGCTTAGTTTGGGGTACAAAAAAACTCGAGGAAACGTTGCCGCCTCACTCGAGAGTCTTTGCCGGGCGGTCATCAATGATGAGTCGTACCCGTTTATTGCCTTGAACGCGAACGCTATAGACGATTGTACGAATCGCCTGCGCCACGCGGCCTTGTTTACCGATCACCCGACCGATATCGTCCGGATGAACGGTTAACCGATATTCGTAGAACCGGTCCGTCTCCTGAGGTGTTACCACCAAAGCTTCGGGATGTTCCACGAGTGGGCTAACAATTGCTAGAATTAATGCCTTAAAATCGGTCATGGCTAATCACTACTTTTTAGTGTATTTAGCTTCGTGGTATTGCTTCATGATACCAGCGTTGGAGAGTAAAGTCTTAACCGTATCTGAAGGTTGAGCACCATTGTTCAACCAGTTCATGATAGATTCTTCCTTCAACGTAATTGAAGCAGGTTGGGTAACTGGATTGTACGTTCCAACTTGTTCGATGAAACGACCATCACGAGGACTCCGTGAGTCGGCAACCACAATCCGGTAGAATGGGCGCTTCTTAGAACCCATCCGCTTTAAACGAATCTTAACTGACATGTAGACACCTCCTGTATTTCTTTCAACGTGTAATAATATACCAGTTTATGGATATGATGTAAAGGGTTTTTTCTTTACACCTCGAAATTAATCGAAAGGACGCTGTAACCAGGCCCGATCATTCGGGGTTAAATACTGTTGATTCGCGGCAATCCACCGCTGAATGGCCCCGTAATCGTCGAAATCTAATTTTACCGAACTAACCCCCGCTGCCTGTAAATCCTTCGCAAATTGGAGGTCGGCCACGGTGATTGGCGCTTGGAACAACGGATTCTCCTGAGCCCGTGCGCCCCACTCATCGGCCAAGATGGCATGAGCGTTGCGATACGGTGCTGTTTGTCTAATCAACGACCGTAACTCGGCCGCCGTTAACTGTTGGGTCACGACTTTTCCCTCCTTATCGCCTGCCACTGCGGATCGGTCGTCAGACTCACCACAGTCCCGGGCGCCGACTCGACCGAGAACGCCGCGATGGGACTCGTCAGCAACCAGATTACCGGTACCGGCAGTGTTGGCTGTAGATGTCGTTCCCCGTAACCGTCCGTCAAAATAATGACGAGCTGGCCACTCGCCCCCTGAAGGAGTCGGGGCAAGGCATCGAAGACCGCCTGAAACCGGGTGCCACCCCCGCCCGTCCGTGTAAGCTGCTGAGGACGGCGCTGCAGGTCAAAGCGCTTGTTAGGGTCCATGACCGTATCAAACGGATAAACGGTCACCTGGGCGGGATAAACGGCCAATAACGCGGCCATCTGTCCCAGCAGGTAGCTAATTTCACGGTTACCCATCGATCCCGACTCGTCGACAAAGACTGAAACCTTCTGCCAGGTCGTCACAATCTGACCGGGCAATTCCATTCTGGCCGGTTGTCGACGGTTGAATCGGCCAAACGCCGGCTGACGTCCCGCTGGTACCTGCCCCAGTCCGCGTTTAAGCAAGGCCCGCCAATCCAGTGGATGCTCAGCAATCGTCGGCGTCAAAGCTGCCTGAACGGCCCCAGGGAGCGTTCCCCGCTGCTTGGCCGTCAAGGTATCCGCCGTGTGCTGGAAGAGTTGTTGACGCCACTGCTCGCGATTTGCCGCGGCGGTGGCATCCGCATCTCCCCAAGTCGAATGGCCGTCTAAATCGGTCGGCTCAATTCCCTCGGTCGCGGTCAGGCGTGTCGCGTCGGTTCCAGGATGTGCCGGACCACCAGCCGGCTTGGGCTGTGACGAGGCGTGTTGCTTAGCTCGCCACTGGCGCAATTGCTGAAAATAAATGGCCGAGTCCTGCTGCCGCAAGACCGGTTGGCCAATCAACTGTTGGAGCTTTTGACTGGTAATCGCCTGTTTTGGTAAGTCAGTCAGGTAGTCGTTGACCGCGGCATCCGTCGCCCAACGCACCAGTCCAGCCTGCGCCGGTGTCTGTAACGCGGCGGCATACCGTTGGGGGTGTTGCCAGAGCAGGTGAAGGACCGTGTGACGGAGCATCGTTACCCACTGGGCCCCGGTCCAATTCTGTTTGGCAATCGCCTCTGGATTCAACCGTAGCCGCCAATCCCTGGGCGTCGGCCGTAGCTCTAACGGCGCGCGCCCCTGACCGACCTCAAGTGTCAGCTGACTGAGCACGTGGCCGTAGAAGGGGTCCGTCTGCAACAGGGCCATGACCGCATTGCGATAAAGCTCTTGCGACCGCGGGCCCTGGTCGGCGGTCGATACCGTGCCTAACCGTTTCAAATCCTGCGTTAAACTGGTCATCGCCTACACCTCGATCTGACTACCACGCCGGCCAATCGCCGTTAACTGCTGATACAGCTGCGCCACACCGGGCGTTGTCGCTGTCACAGCCGCAAATTGTTCCAAAAGCTTCGGTTCATCCGCCAGCTGCTGGGCAATCGCAAACTGACCATCAGCGGGACAGGCCGCCAGCAGTTCACTGAACCGCTGGGCCGTGCTCCCCGTTGTCAGGGGCCAGTCCGCGGGATTGGCAGCCAAACACAAGCGGAGAATCTGTTGTTGTTGTGCCGGCGCAAGACCCTTAAAGACGGTCACGGCATCCGCTGTCGTATACGCCTGGTCAACGGTCAATCCCGGCCGTTGCTCCTGCACGTAACCGGCAAAGGCCGTGCCGACCGTCATCCCCAAGTTTCCTTGCATGATGGCCGCCACGACCGCCGTTTGACTCAGGAGTCGTTGCTGTTCTAATTCGTGTAAGGCTTGTGAGACCCGTTCCCAGGCACGGGGTGTCGGTTGCAAGTCATCGTCCGCCGTAGCAGTGGTCGTCGCAACCATGTGCAGATCGGCGGGATTTTCCGCTAAATAAGCTGTGACCAGTGGGTGAATCCGTGGCTGGCCGTTAACCGTCTGCGTTGCCCAAGCCAACCAGGTCGTGGCGTCCGCCGTTAAGACGAGGCGCGTCGTCCGATCGGCAATCGCCGCATCCCCGGGGGTTACGCCGTAATGGCTCTGCTCGAACCCGGCCATGGTCGCATCGGGATTTTCCGCGAGGACCAGGTGGACCTGCTCCGGTAGCGTTAACGTATTAATCTGTCGTTGCAGCACGAGATTCATCAGCTCACTCTGAACTGCCTGTGTTCCCCGGTTAAACTCATCTAAGAACCAGATGATCTCCTGGTCCGGATGGGCTTCGGCGTAACGAATCATGGCAACCAGGGTGTGAGAATAGCCAAACTGCACGTCGGCCAGTGACCCATACTTTTCGGTCTGGACAAAGGAATCGCTCGTCAGGGGTGGGACGGGAATCACCAGATCCCCCTTTTCAACCAAGCTGACGACCGTCGTAAATAGCTTGGCGTGACGCTGACGGGCCAGGTCCGCGACTAACGCGGATTTCCCGATCCCGGCTTCACCCACGATGGTGGGCACGCTCCCACTCGCTAGGACGACGTTGGTTGCTTGTAAACACGCTTGATACGTTAAAGCCACTACCTTCACACCCCTTCAGGTCACATTCTGTAAAATAACGATTACCATTATTTTACCACGCGGCGTTGAAAGAACTTAACGATTTCCACAATGACAATCATCATAAACGAGGCTCCCAGGACGATGGCCCATTGGAACAGATCCAAGTGAGCGACGTGGAACATACCATTTAAGCCCGGAACCAGGATCGTCATGGCTAATAACGCGAAGGCAATCACGATGGCCCAGTTGAAGAATTTATTCCGGAACAGGCCGACCGTGAAGATTGAGCCGCGAATCGACTTGGAGTTAAACGCGTGGAATAGTTGAATCAGGCCTAACGTAGCGAAGGCCATGGTCAGAGCATCGGCATGAGCCAGGTTAGTGGCGGCGTGAACTGGATAGGTAATCGCCATCCAGTAAACAAACAGCGTGATGGCTCCCTCCAGCAGTCCCTGGTAAAGGATACCGCCCAGCACCCCACCGGAGAAGAAGTTAGACTTCCGGCCACGTGGCGGTTGCTTCATAATGTTACGTTCCATCGGTTCGACCCCCAGCGCAATCGCTGGCAGGGTGTCGGTCACCAGGTTGATCCAGAGAATGTGGACCGGTGCCAGAATTTGCCAGCCCAACATGGTCATCATGAACAGTGTCAGGACTTCACCCAGGTTGGCGGACAGCAGGTACTGAATGGCCTTTTGAATGTTAGCAAAGACTTTCCGTCCTTCCTCAACGGCCACGACAATCGTGGAAAAGTTATCATCGGCCAAGACCATATCGCTGGCCCCCTTGGAAACCTCGGTCCCGGTGATGCCCATCCCAATCCCGATATCGGCAGCCTTCAGTGCGGGGGCATCGTTGACCCCATCACCGGTCATGGCGACGACCTTACCGTGCCGCTGCCAAGCTGTCACGATCCGCACCTTATGCTCCGGCGCGACCCGCGCGTACACCGCATAATCCTTGACCTTGTTGGCAAAGGTAGTGTCGTCCATGGCGTCCAGCTCGGCACCGGTAATCACGGCATCGGTCTCGCCCGCTTCGATGATGCCCAAACGCGTGGCAATGGCGGCCGCCGTATCCCGGTGGTCCCCCGTGATCATCAGGGGACGAATCCCAGCCGATTTGGCGTCGGCCACGGCCTGTTCAACCTCTGGCCGTTCGGGGTCGATCATCCCCACCATTCCGGCAAAGACCAGGTCGTTTTCAACGTTAGCACTGGTCATATTCGTTGGCACTGCGTCGACGATTCGGTAGGCAAAGGCCAGAACTCGTAAGGCCTGCGTAGCCATCTCATGATTAGTCGTCAGGATGGCCTCGCGGTCGACAGCCGTCAACGATGCCGCCTGACCCTGCTTAGCCACCTGTGTCACCCGTTTCAGCAGTTCATCCGGCGCCCCTTTAACGGCGATCAAGAACCGTTTATCGGGTAAAGGATGAACGGTCGACATTAACTTCCGCTCGGAATCGAAGGGAATCTCCGCCACCCGTGGTCGGTCGGCTAGGATTTGATCAACGGGATAGTCACGGTCCATTTGGTATTGGACCAACGCGGTTTCGGTAGGATCACCGGCCAAACCTTCATCAGTGATTTTCGTATCGTTGCTGAGAATCATGGTTTGAGCCAACAGATTGTCTCGGTCAAAGTTCAGGCTGTGAGCGTCGACCAGCTTTAAATCCTGATAAACTTTTTCAACGGTCATCTTGTTTTGCGTCAGTGTCCCGGTCTTATCGGAAGCAATGATATCGGTACTTCCCAGCGTCTCCACGGCCGGTAGCTTCCGCACAATGGCGTGGCGCTTGGCCATTCGCTGGGTACCCAAGGCCAGCGTAATTGTGACGATGGCTGGCAACCCTTCTGGAATTGCTGCAACGGCTAAGGAAATCGCCGTTAGTAGCATGTCAATCAGGCTCTCGGCCTGCCGCCACATTCCCATGGCAAAGACAATGGCCGCAATCACTAAGATCAGAATCGTCAGGGATTTCCCAAGCTGCGTCAGGTTGGCCTGTAACGGCGTAGTCGTCTCGTCGGCGGCTTCAATCATGCCGGCAATCCGACCGACTTCCGTTTGCATCCCGGTGGCGACCACGACCCCGGTGGCTCGACCGTACGTGACGTTACTATTCATAAACGCCATGTTAGCGCGGTCCCCGATGGGCAAGTCATCGCCCGTCAAGATGCCATCGCGCTTCTCAACCGGCACAGATTCCCCGGTCAGCGCGGACTCCTCAACCTTGAGTGAGCCCACCTCGACCAACCGCAGATCGGCGGGAATGATGTCGCCGGCTTCCAGCAACACAATGTCCCCAACCACCAATTCATCACTCTTGACGGTCGTAACGACGTTGCCCCGGCGCACGGTGGCATTGGGGGCCGACATCTCCTTTAAGGCGTTGATGGCTTCTTCGGCCTTAGCCTCTTGAAAGACTCCGAAGACGGCGTTTAGCACGACCACAACCAGGATAATCACGGCATCGACGACTTCACCGGTCAGACCGGCGATCAGGGCCGCCACCATCAGGACAATGATCATAAAATCCTTGAACTGTGCGATGAACTTCTGCAAGAGCGATGTGGTCTTCTGCTGATTCAAGGCGTTCTTGCCATTCTGCGCCAGTCGCTCCTGCGCGGTCTGCGCGCTGAGGCCTTGCGCATCAGTCTGTAGCGACTGGTAAATAGTGGACACGGGTTGCTGGTAAATTGGGGCTTTTGCCATTTTCCATTTCCTCCTATGGTGTGCGCCGACCTCACCTGATTAACCCGCGATAATGATTAACAGTCACCATTAAATGAGGTTAAAAAAATGAGGCCTACGCATGCACACAAAAATTTGTGAACACACATAAGTCTCACTATTTAAGACAATACCGGATTGGCTTCTTGCTGACGATATTGCCGCAGAGTTTCCTGCTAGTTACTCCCTTATGAATTGCTTTAGAGATAGTATACCGGATAAACCTCCCGGCGTCTACTCTTTTGCAAGTTTCAAATTGAAAGCACCGCTAGCTGAAAATTCAAGGCTATTTCCGGCGTTTCTTCTTACTCTTAAGGCGCTTCTTTTTGTTTTTCTTCATCTGACGGGACATCCGGTTCATGGCCATCTTCTGCATGCGGCCCATACCGGCGCCACCGCCCATGCCACCCATACCAGAGCCGCCCATCATTTGTTCCATCCCAGACATGTTCCCCTTGGAAACTTGGTTCATCATTTTCTTCATCTGGTTGAACTGCTTGATCATTCGGTTCACTTCGTGGATGGGGCGACCGGAACCAGCGGCAATCCGCCGGCGACGGGAAGGATTCAAGAGATCGGGATTGGTCCGTTCTTGTGGCGTCATGGAGTACACGACGGCCTTCAAATGTTCCATATCCTTAGGGTCCATCTGCGCATTCTTCAGTGCAGGGTTGTTGGCCATCCCCGGAATCATCTTCATGATTTCATCCATGGGTCCCATCTTTTGAATCTGGCCAATCTGATCCAAGAAGTCGTTGAAATCAAACGAATTTTCCTGAATCTTTTCGGTCAGTTCTTGGGCTTGCTTTTCATCGTATTCCTTCTGGGTCTTTTCAATCAGGGAAAGCATGTCCCCCATACCCAGAATACGAGATGCCATCCGGTCTGGATGGAAGACGTCCAGATCAGACATCTTTTCACCTTGACCAATGAACTTGATTGGCTTGCCGGTCACGGCCCGAATAGACAGTGCAGCCCCACCACGGGTATCGCCATCTAACTTGGTCAGCACGACCCCGGTGACGTCCAACTTGTCGTTGAACCCTTCGGCGGTGGCCACGGCGTTTTGCCCAGTCATGGCATCAACCGTCAGTAAGATTTCGTCGGGGTGAGCTAAGGCCTTGATCTTGGCCAATTCATCCATCAATTGCTCGTCAATCTGTAAACGACCGGCGGTATCGATGATGATGTAGTCGTTGTGGTCCGCTTCAGCTTGGGCTAACCCTTGCCGCACGATTTCCACGGGGTCCACGTCGGTTCCCAATTGGAAGACAGGAACATCGATGCCTTGGGCGACCTGCACCAACTGCTCGATGGCGGCTGGCCGGTAAATATCTCCGGCAATCATCAGTGGACGGGCGTTTTCTTCTTCCTTCAACTTCCGGGCTAATTTCCCGGCAGTCGTCGTTTTCCCGGCCCCTTGAAGCCCAACCATCATGATGATCGTTGGGATCTTGTCGGATTTGTTCAGGGGAACGGCTTCTTCCCCCATGGTCTTCGTTAACTCTTCGTCAACGATTTTGACGATCTGTTGGGCAGGGTTCAACCCTTCCAGTACATCGGCACCCATTGCCCGGTCACGGACCTGCTTCACGAAGTCCTTGACCACGGTAAAGTTAACGTCGGCTTCCAGTAATGCTAGCCGAATCTCACGCATCGTTTCGCGCAGATCACTTTCGGAGACTTTCCCCTTCCCGCGAAGTTTGCGCATTGCGTTTTGCAGTCGTTCAGTTAATCCTTCAAACGCCATTCGTATTGCCACCTAACTTTCATTGTTCTTCTAGATTTTCAAGTCCCGCGACCAACCGGTTGAGTTTGGCATCCTTGGGGTAATTATCCGCCACGTATGCCTGAATCTCATCGGCCTGTTCGTTGCGAGCCGTAAATTCTTGATAAAGATGAAGCTTACCCTCGTAATCTTCGAGGATCTTTTCCGTCCGCCGCAGGTTGTCATAGACCGCCTGTCGACTCACGTTGAATTCCTCGGCAATTTCACCCAGGGAGTAGTCGTCGCCGTAATACAGTTGCATATAGTTATTCTGCTTTGCGGTCAACAACGGCTGGTAGAACGCAAATAAGGAATTAATGCGATAATTTTTTTCAATTTCCATGATTGGTCCTCCCAGATAGTTACGCCGCGCTTACTGGATCATCACCATCCCCGACCGCCGTTGCCGGTCTGCCGGGAATGCTTCCCCTATTTGGAAAGTGTGACGGGACCCATCCACGCACTTACACACTCTACTAGAGTACCGATTTTTAACGGTTTCGTCAATTTTTTTCGCGTTCTTTAACGACGAAATATTCTGCCGGTTTATTAGTGAGATTGGGGAAGAAGTATCAAAACGGACTTCGCGCGCTTTTTCAGCTGGGCGGGTGTTTATTATAAGAAAAAGCAGATTGACATCTATATCATGATTTTATAATTGAGATTTAACTGAATTGGGCAGACAAGAGTGATCGTCTTACAATACAAACTCAAGGTCCAAGAGAATGCACAATTTTTAGTGCTATACCCTACTGTAATTCAAAAAAACTCTGTAAAACTGATTTAGTTTTACAGGGCTAATTTTAGTATATTTATCTTTTTAAATTTTATTTTGCAATAGACTCTGATCTACTTAGCAGGTTCTAGGTAGATATAAGCATCTCCACGATTGGCACCTTCGTCACCCCAGCCATTGTGGATGTCAATGCCAATGTGCCAGCCGGCATACTTGGCGCGAACCGTTGCTGGATAACCAGCAACATTCAACAGTGATTTATAGGCTTGGAAGTAGAAGGGTTGGTCATCAGACTTGGGATTCCGTAAATGAATCAACGTCTGGTTGGCACCAACGTAGTCACCATCGACAGCATCAACTGGGTAAGCGGCGGAATTAGCTTCCCTGTTCAGCGATGCATCTGAGATGGTTCCTGGGAACAATTGCTTTAAGGCCGCCTTGAACTGGTCTTCATTCTTGCTTCCCAATTTCCCCTGCGGTTCAGAAACAGTTGCGGTCTGAGAGGTCGTCGCTCCGGTTGCAGCAACCGGTTTTAGATACCCCCGCCAGATCCAGCCTTGTAAGGTTCCGTCCGCACTTTTAACGTGATAATAAATGGCGTTGTGCCCTTTATACTTTTTATACAATTTTTCATGGGCATCGGTGTACCAAGTAACAGTTGGGGTAACGTCATTATTACTGTAACGAATACCCAGGTGCCTGGAGTAACGGGCCCCCGTAGTTGCTGTAAACGCATGTTGCTTCATACTCTTACGCCAAACTAGCCGCACCGACTTCGACCGTGAACCAGAATACTGGCTATTCGCAGAAGCAGTCACATGTGACATTCCTAAAATGCCTACACCGACCCCGATAACCATAATGCCTTGTATAACCTTTTTCATGTAAATTCCTCCCGTTCAACCCCAGCCATGTTAACTAAACAATACCTGAAGTCCTACTAACCATTTTAGTACAAAATTACTTTTTTACACATCTTAAATAAAAAAGCTGAAAGACTCCCGACCATTACTCTAGTCGAGAGTCTTTCAGCTACATTTGTTGGTCTAAACAGACAAGCCCATCATCGATATAAATACCAACGGGTCAGACGATTCAGAACCGAAGGCATTAGCTAATCGGCCCACTATCTCTCCAACGCTTTAACATCGATCAGGCCCTTGAACAGGCCGTAAACGAACTCGTTCGGGTCGAATGGCCGCAAGTCTGAGATCTGTTCGCCCAACCCAATGAACTTCACGGGCACGTGGAGTTCATTGCGAATGGCCAACACGATTCCCCCACGGGCGGTCCCATCCAACTTGGTCAAAACGATTCCAGTCACATCGGTGGATTCCTTGAACAACTTGGCCTGCGTCAACGCATTCTGCCCAGTCGTCGCATCCAGCACCAACAAGACTTCGTGTGGTGCCGTTGGAATTTCACGGGTAATGATCCGCTTCATCTTGGCCAACTCATTCATCAAGTTAACCTTGTTCTGCAAACGCCCAGCCGTGTCCACGAAGAGAATATCGTAATCCTCTTCCTTCGCCTTACGCACGGCATCGAAGACAACGGCGGCAGGGTCCGACTGAGGCTTCCCCGTCACGATGTCAACGTCCGCCCGTTTGGCCCAGACGTCGAGTTGCTCTGTGGCTCCGGCTCTAAAGGTATCGGCCGCAGCCAACAACACCTTCTTGCCGGCCTGGTGATAGCGGTTGGCCATCTTCCCAATGGTCGTGGTCTTCCCAACCCCGTTGACCCCGACAAAGAGGATCACGGTTGGACCTTCCTTAGCCATGTTCAGCGCAGTACTCTCGTCATTACCGGCCGCATCGTAAATCTCAACCAGCTTCTCGACCACCACGTTCTGCACATCGGCAGACTTCTTGGCGTTCTGGAGCTTAACCTCGTCGCGCAACTCATCGCTGAGCTTCACGGCCATGTCAAAGCCAACATCGGCACCAATCAGCGTTTCCTCCAAGTCATCGAAGAAGCTCTCATCGACGTGGCGGAAGTTCGCCAGCAACGCGTTCAGCCGTTCGCCGAACGTGTGCCGGGTCTTTTCCAGGCCTTTGTCGTAGAGTTGTTCATCGCTAACCGGTTGATCGGCTGATTCAGCGGGCGTCGTACGCTCAGTTGTGGCTGGTTCAGTCGATGCTGGGGCATCAGACGTTACCGTCTCGGTGGCTGCCGGTTCAGTCGCAGCGCTCGCTACGGAATCTGGTTCAGCCGTTTCTTCTGCGGGTGTGGCTTCGGAGACGGGGGCCACTGCTGGCTCTGGCGTTGGTTCGGCCGGCGTTTCAGTTACCGCCGCCGTTGACTCAGACACAGCAGTTTCCGGAGTGTCCGTGGCTTCACTAGCCGCAGTATCAGAGGTCGGCACTGTCTCGCTCGCGCTTTCAGCATCACTCGTCGCTGATTCCTCAGCTGGCGTTGCCGTCGATGATGCTGGCGTCTCGGTTACAGCACTTGCCGAACTAGCGGCACTACTATCGACGGCACTGCTCGATTCAGCAGTTACCGCCTCACTGGTTGGTGTGGCAACAGCACTTGCTGGCGTTTCAGCACTGCTGGCTGGGGCTGATGATTCTGGTGCTTGGCTTTCCGGTTCCTTTTTGGCCCGGCGCCGAAAAATATCAAATAATCCCATTAGGATTGCTTCCCTTCCGTCGTGGTTTGTTTATCCAGATCTACGGCGACCATCTTGGAAACGCCGGACTCCTGCATCGTCACCCCGTATAAGATATCGGCTTGGACCATCGTCTCTTGCCGGTGGGTGATCACGATGAACTGGGTCTGATCCTGGAACTGATGAATGTAGCGGGCGAACCGGGTCACATTGGCCGGATCCAGCGCCGCTTCCACTTCATCCAAAATACAGAATGGTACGGGTTGTACCTGTAAAATTGCAAATAATAGCGTAATTGCTGTCAGGGCACGTTCGCCTCCGGAAAGGAGTCCCATATTCTGGAACTTCTTGCCCGGTGGCTGGGCCATGATGTCAATTCCCGTGGTCAACAGGTCGTGGGGATCGGTCAAGACCAACTCGGCCTTACCACCGCCAAACATCTGCTTGAACGTCGCCGCAAACTTCTCGGCAATCTGATCAAAACTCTGCTTGAACCGCCGTTTGACCTGACCGTCGAGCTCATCCATGCTCGTGGTCAACTGATCACGCGCCGTGAGTAAGTCATCGCGTTGCTGGGTCAAGAAGTCGTAGCGTTCACGAACCTCTTTGTATTCAGCGATGGCGTTCACGTTGACCGTCCCAATCTCATCCAGCCCACGCTTCAACAGCTTCAACTGCACGGCCAACTCGGTATCGGGGAGGTCGCTAACTTCGGTCTCCGCACCGGCTAAGCTCAGCTGGTACTTCTCGGAAAGTTGATTCTGCTGTTGGTCGATCAACGCGGCTAACCGGGTCTGCTTGACCTGCGCCTGTTGGAGATCGTCGTTGGCCAATTGCAACAGCCCACTGGTCCGCTGGTTCGCGTCCTCGGCCGCTGCCAACTGGTCGTTGACCGTGGTCAACGTTTCGTTGCTGGCCACCAGTTCGTGGTCGATAGCTTTCCGATCGGCCTGCGCCTGCTTCAACTGTGTCTCGGCTTCAACCGGCGTCAAAGCCTCCCGCTGATCTAGTTGTTTCAGATCAGTGGTCAGCGTGGCAACTTGTTGCTCGGCCGCTGCAATGTGGTGTTTCAGGTCCGCACAGGTCGTCCGTTGTTGCTGCTGGCGTTCCTTAGCCCCAGCCTGCCAAGCCTGCTTCTCAGAGAGTTGGGCCTGCTTGGTCGTCTGTTCGGCCGTGACCGTCTCAATCTGTTTCTGGACGGTCTGGACTTGCGCTTCGGTCGCCGTAATCTGCTTCTCACCGGTCAAAATCTGCTCGGCTAAGTGCGCATCCTGCTGGTCATCCCCGGCATTTTTCGCCTGATCGATGTCCAATTGCGCCGCCTTGACCTGGCGACTGGCTTGAGACAGCGCAGTTTGCGCACTGGCTAAATCATCATCCAGTTGCCGACACTGCGGCTGTAACCGATTGATAGTCGCCTGGAGCGTCTGGCTTCGCTGTTCGCTAGCTAACATGGTAGCTCTGGTCGTCTTAATCTTCGCTTCTTGTTCTTGTAACTGTGGTTTCATCTGAGCGATTGACGCTTGTAACTGTTGCAAGTCCTGTTGTTGCCGGAGCACGCTGCTGTGATTCTGCCGCGCTTGCCCCCCGGTAATGGCCCCACTGGCGCTGACCACGTCGCCGGCCAGACTGACCACCCGATAACGGTGATGGATCTGCTGACTAATGGCCACCGCAGCGTCGAGGTCGCTTGCAAAGATCGTGGTCCCCAACAAGTACTCTAAAATGTTAGCGGCCCGGCCGTCAATCTTGACCAGGTCACTCCCAATACCTAGAAAACCGGCCAGCGACTGCAAGTTTTGCCGTGTCGTCCGGTCAACCTGACGCCCGTGAATGGCCGTCAGCGGCAGGAAGGTGGCGCGCCCAGCACGTTGCTGGCGCAGGTAACTCACAGCGGACTTCGCCGTCGTTTCATTATCCACGACCACCTGTTGGAGCTGACCACCCAGCGCATATTCAACGGCTGCTGTGTAACGTTCAGGCACGTCTAGTAACTCTGAAACAGCCCCCAAGAGACCCGCGAACTGTTGGCGCTGCTTGAGGATGGCCCGTACACCTTGGTAGAAGCCCCCATATTCAGCCGAAGCCGCCTGTTGGCTCGCTGCCTTGGTCTGCGCGCGTTGATAGACTTCCAACGCCGCCTGCCAATTGTGTTGCAATTGCTGATAGGTCTGTTGCTGTTGTTGATACTGACCGGCCTCGGTATCGAGGGTCTGTTCCGCCGCGTTTAGCTCGGACTTGTGCGTCGTTGCCGCTGCGGTGGCCGTATCAACCTTGGCCTGAGCCGTCTTTTCAGTCGCCTGTAAATCGGCTAGCTGTCGAGCGACCCGTTCACCTTGCTGCAGTAACCGTTCCTGATTCTGCTGAATGTACTGCCGCTGGTTTCGCCAATTGGCAACGCTCTGTTTCTGATCGAAATAGGTCGTCCGCAGTTGTTCCAACTTAGCCCGCAGATCACTCAGCGTCTTGGGCGCCGTTGCCTTGGTCAGTTCACGAATCTCGGCCTTGGCTGTGGTCATGGCCGACGTTAGATCCTTTAAGGTCTGTTCAGTAGTGGCTAATTGTTCCTGGTCCGACGCAATTTCACGTCGTAACTGTTGCAACTGATCCGTGGTCGCCTGACGCTGTTCGTCTTGGTGCCGTTGTTGTTCGCCGGACAGATTAACCTGTCCCTGACACTGTTCGACCTTTCGGGTAGCCGCAATCAGCTTGGCCTGCAAGTCATCCTTCTTGGCTAGCAACGCTGTCTGACGCTGCTTGAGCGCCTGAACCGTTGTCGTCTGGTCGCGCTCCGCTGTCTGGTGATTGGCAACTAAGTGTTGTTTTTCCTTAACCGCCGCATCCGCGGAACCCTTTTGATCCAATTCCGTATGCAGTTGTCGCACCAACTGGGTCTTTTCCAACAATGCATACTTCTTTTGCTGGTCCAGATAATCCTCAGCTAAACTGCTCTGTTCCTCCAACGGCTCCAAACGACCCTCGAGCTCAGCCACAATGTCCTCAACCCGATGCAGGTACGTCATGGTCTCTTCCAGCTCGCGTTGGGCCTTTTCCTTGTCCTTGCGGTACTTGTAAACGCCGGCAACTTCCTCGACGATGTTCCGTCGTTCCTCGGGTTTACTGTTAAAGATCGCCTCGACTCGTCCCTGTGAAATAATCGAGAATGAATCTTGCCCCATTCCCGAGTCCATTAACAGCTCCGTGATATCCCGCAACCGACAATTCTGCCCGTTGATTTGATAGTCACTCTCGCCGGACCGGTACAGGATGCGGCTGATCGTTAACTCCGTGTAGTCGCTCTTCAGGTAGTGGTCGCTGTTATCCAGCGTAATCGCCACTGCCGCACGATTCAGCGGATGGCGGTCGGCTGACCCAGCAAAGATGACATCGGGCATCTTACTACCTCGCAAGCTCTTCGCTGACTGTTCCCCCAAAACCCACCGCACAGCTTCAGAAATATTACTCTTTCCACTACCATTAGGGCCGACGATGCCGGTCATCCCCGGCAAAAAGTCAATTCGAGTCTTATCCGCGAAGGACTTGAACCCGCTAATTTCTAATGTCTTTAACCGCATCGTTAGTCATCCTTACTCTGTTTTCAAATTCTCCAGGGCATGGCGCGCCGCATTCTGTTCGGCGTGCTTCTTCGAGTGGCCGTGGCCCTCACCCAATTTTTTATCGTCCACGTAAACGGCGACTTCGAAGGCACGATCGTTGTCGGGACCCTCTTCGTCTAGTAAACGGTAGTCGATGGTGACGGAGCCGTTCTTTTGAACCAGTTCCTGTAACTCCGTCTTGTGGTCAAAGAACTCGTCGAAACGGCCCTCATCTAATTTCGGAAAAACAACCGTCGTGACGAAACCAACGACCTTATCCAGGCCTTGGTCCATGTACAACGCCCCGATAAATGATTCGAAAATATCACATAACAGGGAGTCACGTTGCCGGGCTTGCGCCTTCTCTTCACCTCGACCCAAACGAATATACTGGTCGAAGTGACACTCACGCGCAAAACTAGCAAAGCTCTGTTCATTCACCATGGCTGCCCGTAACCGGGTCAACCGTCCCTGTGGCATATTGGGGTACCGCCGGAAAATGTAGTTGGATACCACCAACTGCATGACCGCATCCCCTAAAAATTCAATGCGTTCATAAAATTTAAGTCCCTGATTGGGGTGTTCGTTGACGTAAGAAGCCTGCGTAAACGCCTCATCTAGCAAGGATTGGTCTTTAAAATGGATATCGAAGTTATCTTTTAGTTCTTGATTTAATCCAGCAATCACGCGCTAATTCCCTCATTTCTATTGTTCTGTTAGGTACTTTGGGGCCTTTGGTTGGTTCTAGTTTGGTGCTGCTTCGGTTCTACTCAATAAGGCACTCCTATTGCCATTCGCCCGCCTCGGGTATTGGTGCTTCCTGGCTGACGGGACTGGTTCGGAACCTCTTTAATTTTATATAGCCGAAACGTGCGCCACAAGGCAGGTCCCTGCGCTTAACCCCAATAAGGAAAAATCCAGGCCCGGGATTTTACCCTTATTGACGTTAATGCTCAGGACCTAAGCACCTTGTTCTGCACTCTAGACTGAAAAAGCCCGGGACAAAGAATTGCGGCCCGGACTCGCTCAATCGTTATTTATCTTCGGTTTGGTGGGCCACGATGTAGTCGACCACTTCGCCAACGGTCATCAATTTCTCGGCATCTTCGTCGGAAATTTCCGCGTTAAACGTATCTTCCAGTTCCAAGACGAATTCCACGAAATCAATGGAGTCGGCGTCTAGGTCCTTCTTAAAGTTCAACTGTTCGTTGATTTGGTCCCGGTCGGTTTCAAACCGATCGGCAATAATATCGGCAATCTTGTCAAAAATTTCTGCTCTCGTCATATCTATCCCTCGCTCACAGTATTCAATAAGTAGTCTAACCGTTTTGGCTGACCTTGTCTAGCAAATTAATATCGGTCACGAATTCATTTTTAGTGTGAAATGACCCGTAACACCACACTTTGACGCTTACTTCAGGGATTCCTTCAAGGCCGCCATCTCATCGGTGTGATCGGCAAAGTAGCTGACTAACTGATCAGCACTCTTGGTCTCGATCAACTCGCGAATCTGACCGATCGTGTTCTTGACGGTTGGTGCCTTGCTGGAACCATGCGTCTTAACGACTGGTGCTTTCAAGCCCAAGAGCACGGCTCCCCCATATTGGGAGTAATCCATGGCACTCTGGACATTCTTGAAGACCGGCTTCAACATGCTGGCCCCAATCTTACCACCCAGACCACCACTCATGATTTCACCCTTAATGAGCTTCAACATGGAGAGCGCAGTTCCTTCAATGGCCTTCAACGTGGCATTTCCAGTAAACCCATCGGTCACAACAACGTCTGCCGCCCCGTTTAAGAGTTCCCGCGATTCGACGTTGCCGATAAAGTTAATGCTGTCGATGCTGTCCAGGGCCTGATAGATAGCCTGGTGCGCCATGTCACCTTTGTCAGCTTCGGTCCCGTTGTTCAACAGGCCAATCCGGGGTTGTTTCACGTGCATGATTGATTGCGCGTAGTACTGACCCATTACGGCGTATTGGACGACGTTAAACGGCTTGGTATCGGCATTCGCACCCACGTCCAACATCACAAAGCTGGACTGGTCCGGCTTGCGTAAGACGGGGAGTGTCGTGGTCAATCCTGGCCGGGCAATACCCTTGATTCGGCCAACGATCAGCAAGCCAGCGGCCAATACGGCCCCGGAATTTCCGGCGGAGAAGAAAGCATCCGCCTCACCATCCTTGACAGCGTTCGCAGCAAGCACGATGCTGGATTGCTTCTTCCGCCGGATGGCCCGGACTGGTTCGTCCTCCATGGCGATGACCTCAGCGGCCGGCACCAATGTGATACGACTGTCGTTTTGAATCAACGGCTTCACTTGTTCTTCTTGTCCGTATACCAAAAATTCAACGTCACTGTAAGCGTCTCGTGCTAATTCGACACCTTTGATAATTTCAGCGGGGGCGTAATCGCCACCCATTGCGTCAACGGCAATTTTCATAATTCGTCTCCTTCTAATCCATGGTGGTGTTCTGATGGGCCGTCGTGCTCAGAAACGCAGCGAGCGCCAAGTTGGCATCCTTATCCGCCCAATCGGGGGAAGCCACCGTTTCCTTAGCCGCCTGTTGGGCCGCACTCAGAATATTCAAGTCGGCCACGGGATCACCGACCTTGAAGTCGGGCACCCCAGACTGCTTTTTACCCAGAATATCACCTGGACCCCGTAATTCCAAATCCTTTTGTGATAAAACAAACCCATCGTTGGTGCTGGTCATGGTCGTCATCCGCTCAACGGCCAGCTCATTCTTCGGGTCCGCAATCAAGATACAAGCGGAAGCCTTCTTACCCCGGCCGACCCGGCCACGCAACTGATGGAGCTGGGCCAGACCAAAGTGGTCGGCGTCATAGATCAGCATCACCGTAGCGTTAGGTACATCGACGCCAACTTCAATCACGGTCGTGGCGACCAGAACTTGGAACTCGTTGGCCTTGAAGGCATCCATCACGGCGTTCTTTTCGTCATTTTTCATCCGACCGTGGAGCAAGCCCACCTTATAGGTCGGTTCGAACTGTTCCTTGAAACGCTCGTAAATGGCCTCGGCATTCTTCATGTCGACGGCCTCCGATTCCTCAATCAAGGGTGTCACTACGTAGGCCTGCGAACCACTACTCAACTCGGCCTTGACCTGCCGGAGCGTGCTGTCAACCTGATTGCTGCGAATCCATGAGGTCTTGATAGGTTGGCGTCCGGCTGGTAATTCATTGATGACCGAAACGTCCATTTCGCCATAGGCGGTAATCGCCAGTGTCCGGGGAATTGGCGTCGCCGTCATGGCCAGAACGTCGGGTTGTTGGCCCTTCTCACGTAAAGCCTGCCGTTGATTGACCCCAAAACGGTGTTGCTCATCGATCACGGCGAGGCCGAGGTCGTGGTAAGCCACTTCCGGTTGAATCAGCGCGTGCGTCCCGACAATCAGGTTGACGGCGCCGTTAGCAATCTGCGGCAACAGCGTCTTCCGGGCGGCGGGCTTGGTGGCCCCCGTCAACAGGGCCACGTTGACCGGAAAGTCGGCGAACAATTTTGCTAAATTATTAGCGTGTTGCTCGGCCAAGATTTCCGTCGGGGCCATGAGGGCGGCTTGCGTTCCCGCAGTGATGGCCGCGTACATGGCTACGGCGGCCACGACGGTCTTCCCACTCCCTACGTCCCCCTGCAGGAGCCGGTTCATGTGGACTGGTCGCTTCAGGTCGTAGCAGATTTCATTGACCACCCGTTTCTGGGCGTCCGTCAGTTCATACGGTAGCGAGGCAATGAAGTCCTTGAGCTTGGGCAAGTCGTAGGTCAATGCCTGGCCATGAAGCGTGTGATCCTGTTGCTTCACAATCTGTAGACGTGTTTCAAAGAGATAGAACTCCTCAAACTTAGCTGTCCGCCGAGCCGCTTGGGCTGCGGCATCTCCTGCCGGGAAGTGCATGTCGTGAATCATCTGGCGCCGGTGCAACAAGCGATACTGCTCGCGCAATGGCTCCGGAATCAGGTCCACGATGACTGGTTCGTAGGCGTCATAGGCACTTTCGACCAGTTTCTGAATAGTGGCCTGCCGCACCTCCTTATTAGCGGGATAGATCGACCCCATGCCGCCACCATCGTCGGTACTAGCAATGATTTTCATACCAGCTAGGCTCTGCCGCTTGGCATCGAAACGACCATACACGGCCAGTTCATTCCCGACCTCCAGCTTATCCTTGAGCCACGGCTGATTAAAGAACGTGACCGGAATAATCGTGTGCTCGTCCAGGAGTAACCGAAAGTTCAGTCGCGTCTTCCGCCGACCGAACCGTGAAATCACGGGAGCGGCGGCCACGGTGCCCTTTAGGGTCACTTTAGCTTGATCGGTCAATTCGGTAGGATCTTTGGCCTGCAAGTCCTCGTAACGAAACGGGAAGTAGGTCAACAGGTCGTTGACGTTCTCGATATCCAAGGACTTCAGCGCTTGCGCCCGCTTCGGCCCAACACCGGCCAGCTCACTGACCGAATCATTCAAACTCACCATCGTGACACCCCTCCCATCCTTATTGTTTTTACTTTAATCTCGTGGTTAATGCGCGTTTTACTTCGCCTGCGGCTGTCAGGGATTCCACCTGCTGTGGGGACCGGGCCAAGCCACAAAGCGGTCTTGACCCTCGACTTGAAGCCGTCAAAGATCAGACGTCTCCAAGCTCGTCCCATGACGTAACCTGACAAGAAACGTCAGCTAACGTCATCACCACGGCCGGTTCCATCCCTGACCTCCTCCGGCTAATGTAAACGTTAACCACGATATTGATTTAACAATATTATCGGGTAGGTTGCCACAACAAGATGTATCTCGCATCAGCAACATACCATTCAACACTTAATTTTACGCCTTACTTGTCAGTCGTCAAAGGCTGAAACCAGTTAGATTAGCTGAATACTGCCAAATATTTCCGACTGACCACTGAATAGTCCAGCATGATTGTCCATCGTCTTCCGCGCAACGCGACTTGGTGCCGTGAAAAAACAGCTTAAGCCGGAGGAGGCTAGACGTGTAGCCAGCTGTGACGATGGCGTTAATTGGCGATTTGGGCCAATTTACACCATGGACGTGCTTGGAGACTCGTGATTTTCGAGGCTTCAAGGCGAGGGAAAAGACCGCTCTGTGGCTTTTCCCGGTCCCACAGCAGGCGGAACGTCTAGCAGCCGCAGGCGACAGTTTTTCCACAACAAGTCCATAACGCGAAAGAGGACCGGGACAATCGTCCTGGACCCCTTTAGTGGTAATGCTATTCGACAGAAATCAAGAATGGATAGACCGGTTGGCCCCCATCATGAACTTCCGTTTCTAATTCGTCATCTAAGTCCTCAACGGCCGCTTGCAATTGCTTTGCAACGTCTTCGGTCGTGTCGGTCCCATAAATAATCGTGACAATTTCGCTGTCATCGTCGAGCATAGCCTTTACCGTAGCGACCGCCGTCTTTAACAAGTCGGCATCGGTCACCTTAATAGTGCCATCGACGATTCCCATGAAGTTACCTTCTTTGATGTCAAACCCGTCCAATTCGGTATCCCGAATGGCGTGGGTCACTTGACCACTCTTAACAGCGGCTAAGTTTTCTTCCATCGCAGCTTGGTTGTCATCCAACTCGGCATCTGGGTTGTACCCCAACATTGCCGTCATCCCTTGGGAAACCGTCTTTGAGTGGACGATCACCGTTGGCACATCGGCAACCTGAGCAGCTTGTTCAGCGGCCAGGAAGATGTTCTTGTTATTTGGCAACACAATGGCCCGTTTAGCCTTGCTGTTGTTGATGGCATCCACGATATCCTGCGTACTTGGATTCATGGTCTGACCACCGTTGACCACGTGCGTCACACCCAAACTCTTGAAGAGTGTAGCGAGACCGTCACCGGCAGCGATGGCAATAATCGCTGTATCAGCAGGTGCTTCGGCTTCGGCCACTGGTGCGGCGGTTGCAGCGGATTCTTCATCATGTTCCATGATGGTTTCCTGTTGCATCCGCATGTTGTCGACCTTAACCTTCGCCAGGTCACCAAATTCTTGGCCCCAGGCAATGACCTTACCAGGATGTTCCGTGTGAACGTGGACCTTAACGATTTCGTCATCGTTCACGACCAACAGAGAATCTCCTAAATCAGCAAGGTACTTGTAGAAGGTATCGTAATCAAAGTCGTGTTCGATTTGCTTCCCACGGCCGATTCGTACCATGATTTCAGTACAGTAACCGTACTTGATGCTTTCGGGATCGAGCTTACCCTGTACACTTTGGTGATGGGCAGCATCGATCATTTCGTCCATTTCAGCATCGTCAGGCTTGTAGTCGCCCTCTTCAGCCACACGACCATTTAATGAATCGTTAAAGGCTTCGAGCACAAACGTCAACCCTTGACCACCGGAATCGACCACACCGACCTGCTTCAAAACAGGCAGTAAGTCTGGCGTCGTTGCCAAGGCTGCCTTAGCAGCTTCGTAAACAGCATCCATCACCGCTAAAATGTCATCGGACTTCTTAGCGGTGTTTAAGCCGGCCTGAGCACCCTCACGGACAACCGTCAGGATAGTTCCCTCAGTTGGCTTCATAACGGCCTTGTACGCCGTTTCTGCGCCGGCTGCGAACCCATCAGCTAAGTCTTGCGCCGTCAAAGTTTGCTTGTCCGCTAACTTCCGAGAAAAGCCCCGGAAAATCTGGGACAGGATAACGCCGGAATTTCCCCGCGCACCCATTAGTAACCCCTTGGCTAAGGCCGTTGATAAAGCCCCTACAGCATCGGTGTCGGCTTCACGTTCATACTTGGCCCCACTCTGTAGTGACAGACTCATGTTGGTTCCAGTATCCCCATCAGGAACGGGGAAAACATTCAATGAATTAATAAAATCGGCATTCTGGTTTAGCTTTTGCGATGCGGCTTGGACCATCTTACCAAACTCAAGATTAGTAATTTCTGTTACTTTCAACTAAGTATCCTCCTTGATTTCAGTACGTCTGGCTAATCAGCCAACACCCGCACCCCTTGAACAATGACGTTTACTGAGTTTGCAGTAACCCCCAGCATCGTTTCCAGGTTATATTTGACTTTAGATTGGACGTTACGTGAAACTTCGGAAATCTTCGTTCCGTAGCTAACGATCACGTAAACATCAATGGCCACGCCATTTTCTTCTTGGCGAACGACCACACCGCGGGCATAATTCTCCCGCCGTAAGATATCATTTACATTGTCTCGAATCTGATTTTTGCTTGCCATGCCCACGACACCATAATTATCAGTCGCGGCACCCCCAACAACGGTCGCAATCACTTCATTGGTAATATCAATTGTTCCGTATTGAGTCTTAATCTTTACGGCCATGGAAATAGCCTCCTTATCTGGATATACAATCTTAACAGAAATTAATCTTACCACAACCACGCCGAAAATAGAAATAGGATGACTGAAAAGCACGTTATGAGGGGAAATAGGTGTCAAGTAGATTTCCTTGAAAGAAAACATTGCGTTCCGCAAAAGAGTATGGTAAATTAGTCAGGTGAGTAAAAAGGCACTGCTTTTTTATAAAAGTAATGAATGAATTAACAAAGGAGGGTTTACGCCATGGCAAAGGATTTTATCAACGGCAAGCGGACGCGCTTCGGTAACAAGCGTTCTCACGCTTTGAATTCAAGTCGTCGCGCTTGGAAGCCGAACTTACAAAAGGTTCGCATCTTAGTGGACGGTAAGCCAAAGAAGGTCTGGATTTCTGCTCGGACCTTGAAATCAGGTAAGGTAACCCGCGTCTAGTTAAACGGACACGGTTAAACGAATTAGCGAGGAGTGCAGGTTTCACCTGTGCCCCTCGCTTTTTTCGTACTCTCGATTCAGTCTCTTTCTAAATTCTATTTGTTGTGAAAACCGCCATGCGGCAGTTGACTCTCACCTAAAAAAATGAAAGCTATGGACACCAATTTTCATCAGAGTGCTCTTCCCCCTAGCTTTTTTCAAATATCTTCTTACAACTTTTTATTACTACGCCAAATAGCGTCAGATTTCTAGTAATCACTAAAATTAGTGATTTACTTCGAAATTTGACGTTATTTTTTTACCCGTTAGCCCCTACTACAATGCAAAAGCCAATTCTAAACGAAAAAAATTTAATTTATTAAATGGCAAATTCTATAATTAATCCGAACAGAAATTAAAAAGCCCAAAGCAATCACTTACAATGGTAGTAACTAATTCCAACCAATATAGGGAGTGATTACTTTGGGTACATCTACTTTATCACGTTTTCAACGTGGCGCACTAGCAC
>NZ_RHNZ01000026.1 GCF_003946395.1 Levilactobacillus fuyuanensis
ACCGCCGTATACGGAACCGTACGTACGGTGGTGTGAGAGGTCGGTAGCCAAACCAATTGGTTACCTCCTACTCGATTCCCAGCTAATTATTTCGAATTATCCCCGAGCTAGCGTCTGGTCGACAGCCTCGCCGTAAGTTTCACCGAAGAGGTTCAGATGGACCAGCAGGTAGTATAGCTGATAATGGGGCAAGCGTTCCGTGTAGCCAGTTGTTAGAGGATAAAGATCTTGGTAGCCACGGTAGAAGTCGGCCGTGAAGCCACCAAAGATGGTCGTCATAGCCAGGTCGAATTCGCGGTCGCCATAGAGGACGTCCGGGTCGATCAACGTGGGGATACCATCTGCCGTGAACAGGTAGTTGCCAGCCCAGAGATCACCGTGTAACAATGACGGCTGAATCTGTCGATGTTGGTTTTCTGCGATAATAGCCTGCCGGACACGGTCGTATGCGGTCTGACGAGACGCATTCCAAAGATGACGTTCCTGAGCACGTTGCACGAGTGGGTCGAGGCGTTGCTGCAGGTAGAAGGTCGTCCAGTCATCTTGCCAGGTGTTGTTCTTGGGCAACGTACTGACGAGATTGTTGTCGTTGAAGCCGAACTGTTTGGCGGTGACGTGGTGAACCCGGGCGACCGTTTGGCCTAACTCGTATTGACTGCCATGACCAGTTTCCAGAAACTCCAACACGAGGTAGGCGTCGTTGTCGATTTCACCAGTGGCGATGACCTCTGGGACGTTAGCGGCCTGACTCAGGGCCTTCAAACCGGCAACTTCGTGGGCATAAAAGCTAGCGGATTTACCCGGCTGAACCAAAAGAAAGTACGGTCCTTCAACCGTTTCTAACTGATAGGCGTCATTGATATCCCCGCCAGAGACGGCGCGGGTGGTTTGAATCTGCGGTAACGGCAATTGATTTAGCCATTCCGACGTGAGTTGCATGGTAAGATCTTCTTTCTAAATGACTAGGACTGGGAACTGAAGTAGGCGCTGAGCCCCTTAACAACGCGAGTCGCAACCTGCTTTTGATACGTGGTGCTGTGAATGTACTTAAAGTCTCGCTTGGTATTGATGTAGCCCATCTCTAATAGAAGGGATGGCCGGCTATTATCTCGAATGACCTCAAAGTTACCATACTTGATACCGCGGTTGGTCAGGGGCAGGTCGCCCATCTGATCGTTGACCGCCTCTGCTAGCTTGTAGGACGTATTGCGGTGATAGTAGTAGGTGGTTGTCCCCGAAGCCAGGTTATTGGTTGGGGAGGAGTCGAAGTGAAAACTGATGAAGGCACTCGCTTGGTTGGTATTAGCCAAGGCGGGCCGATCGGCAAGACTGACCGACTTGTCGTTGTCACGAGTCATAATGACGTGAGTACCACGTGCACGGAGCTGCTTGGCAACTTGTTTGGCCATGGCCAGCGTATAGGTCTTTTCATCGTGTTTCTGATCGATCGACAGGGCACCCGAATCGCTACCACCGTGGCCGGGGTCCAAGACGACTGTGGCTTCCGATAAACTAGTGGCCTTTTTCAGGTTCCCCGGGTGATCGACCAGCCAACTGGCGACCCAGCCAAAGTGATTCTGGCTGTCGCGAACGTGGTACCAATTGTTCTTTTCACCCAAAATGGTCAGGCGACTGTTACGTTTGATTTTATAAGTTGTTTTATATGTCAGGCCAGGGCCGTTGCGCAGGTTAAGGTTACTGACGGTAGCGGTGACGGAATTGTTGCGGGTGAAGCTGAAGAGCAGCCCCCCGGCAACTAAGAGGATAACCAGCGCGGTAATGATTCCCGGCCAGTTGCGTGGTTTAAAATGCATGCTGAATTCTCCTTCATCAAATTAGGTTCAATTATACCACGAATGGTTTTCACAACCTTTAAATTTCGTGAGGGGACGCCTTGACTTTTCACGGTAGTTTCAGTAAGCTTAGGAAGAATAAAATAGATTGCCCATGAGAAAGATTAGTAGGAGAAAGCCCGTTATTAGAGAGATCGCGTTGCTGGGAGGCGGTCAACGGTGTGACCCTGAAGACACTTTTGAGGCTAATGACGCTCGTCGTCATTCGTTTGCAACGTTATCCTGCAGAGAACTTTAAAAAAGGTGGTACCGTGCATACCTGCGCCCTTGTCAATTGACAGGGGCGTTTTTTATGCTCTTATAACTATGTTTGTCACTAACGCGTTGAAATCTGCTTTGCTGATTATCATACATGTTGTTGGTGGCAAATGTCAGCCGAGAGGGTGGTTCTGGAGATGCTCAGTGGTGTCGTTTACCTTATTCGAGGGAACTTCTCGGATTAGGTAAAGGCCGAGCTTGAAGACTCAGGTTTTGTGAGGCTTCAAGTCGTGCCCACTACGTTCCAGTATCTCCAGAACCGCCCGGTAGGCGGATGGGTACCACCAACATAAAAATTCGTTGCAGGCGTAGAAAGGGAGAATGCTCATGCGTTATCAACGACCAAAGGGAACGGCCGACATTCTACCAGGCGATTCACAGACCTGGCAATTCGTCGAAGCTACCGCGCGTCAGTTGTTTGCTAATTACCGCTTCGAAGAAATTCGGACGCCGATGTTTGAAAACTTCGAAGTCTTTTCACGGACTTCCGGGGACACCTCCGACATCGTGACCAAGGAAATGTACGACTTCAAGGACAAGGGGGATCGTCACTTATCCTTGCGGCCAGAAGGCACTGCCGGTGTCGTGCGGGCCTTCGTCGAAAACAAGCTTTATGGTCCAGAGACCAACAAGCCTTACAAGGTCTACTACATGGGGCCTATGTTCCGTTACGAACGGCCACAATCAGGTCGCCAACGGCAATTCCATCAAATCGGGGTGGAAGCCTTTGGGAGTGACGCGCCAGAATTAGACGTTGAAGTCATTGCCTTAGGGATGAACCTGTTGGGCAAGTTAGGCTTGAAGCACTTGCGTTTGGCGTTGAACACGCTGGGCGACAAGGAAAGTCGTGACGCTTACCGTCAAGCCCTGATCGACTTCTTGGAACCACACTTTGATGAACTGAGTGATGACTCCAAAGTTCGGCTGCACAAGAACCCACTGCGGGTCCTGGACAGTAAGGACAAGCACGATCAAGTTATCGTCGCCGATGCACCATCTATCTTGGACTTCCTGACACCCGACGCCACGGCCCATTTCGACCGGGTCAAGGCTAGTCTGGATGCGCTGGGAATTGACTACGATGTCGATGCGACGATGGTTCGGGGGTTGGATTACTACAACCACACCATCTTCGAAATCATGGCCGATTCACCCGCACTGGGCGAAGGCTACACGACCGTCTTGGCCGGTGGCCGGTACAACGGCTTAGTCGAAGAACTCGGCGGGCCAGAAATGCCCGGCGTTGGTTTCGGCCTTGGGGTCGAACGGCTGGTTCTGTTGATGCAAGCCGAAAAGGTCGCAATTCCTAACGATCACCCACTTGACGTTTACGTCGTGGGTATCGGGGACGAGACGTCCTTAGAAACATTGAAGCTGGTTCAGGCCATTCGTGCAGCCGGCCTGACCGCTGATCGTGACTACTTGGCGCGCAAGCCTAAGGCCCAATTCAAGACGGCCAACCGCTTAGCAGCCAAGTATACCTTAACCATTGGTAACCAAGAGTTAGCCGACCAAACGGCTAATTTAAAATCCATGGAGACTGGTGAAGAAGTCAGCGTACCGTTAGCTGACGTTTACCAAGATTTCCAAAACGTTGTAAACACTAAGTTTGCAGCAAAATAAGAGGGGATAAGAATGGAAAAGAATTTAAAACGAACCACGTACGCCGGGTTAGTTAATGAAGACTACCTCGACCAAACCGTTGTCTTAAAGGGTTGGGTACAAAAGCGCCGTGACTTAGGTAGCTTGATCTTCGTTGACCTCCGCGACCGCGAAGGCATCGTTCAACTGGTCTTCAGTGAAGAATTCGACAAGGACGCCCTGGCCGTTGCTGACCAACTGCGTAGCGAATATGTCATTGAAATCCAGGGGAAAGTTGTTGCACGGGCACCTAAGGAAATCAACCCCGACATGCATACGGGTAAGGTTGAAGTCCGGGTTACCGGCATCAACTTATTGAACAAGTCCAAGGAATTGCCATTTGAAATCAAAGATGGCGTTAACGCTTCCGATGACTTGCGTCTGAAGTACCGTTACCTGGACTTACGTCGTCCAGAAATGCAAAAGTCACTGTTGTTACGGAACCGGATCGTGCAGTCCGTTCACAGTTACTTTGACAAGAACGGCTTCATCGACATTGAAACGCCAGACTTGACCAAGTCAACGCCAGAAGGGGCCCGGGACTACCTGGTACCTTCACGGATCTACCCTGGGCACTTCTACGCCTTACCACAATCCCCACAATTGTTTAAGCAATTGCTGATGGGTTCTGGCTTCGACCGTTACTACCAAATCGCGCGTTGCTTCCGTGACGAAGATTTGCGTGGGGACCGTCAACCTGAATTTACCCAGATTGACTTGGAAACGTCCTTCTTAACTGCTGAAGAAATTCAAGATCTGACTGAAGGTCTGATTGCCAAGGTTATGAAGGATACGTTAAATGTCGACGTTAAGTTGCCATTCGAACGGATGGACTGGGACGATTCTATGGCTCGTTTCGGGACGGACCAACCAGATGTCCGCTTCGGCATGGAATTAAAGGACCTGTCCGACATCATGGCCAACACCGACTTCAAGGTATTCTCTGGTGCCGTTGCTAACGGCGGTCAAGTCAAGGCTATCGCCGTTCCTGGTGGTGCTGACAAGTACAGCCGCAAGGATATCGACAAGTACGGTCAATACGTTGAACGCTTTGGCGCTAAGGGCTTAGCTTGGATGAAGGTTACCGATGATGGCTTCAGCGGCCCAGTCGCTAAGTTCTTCAAGGAAGGCGACTGGTTCGCCCAAATCACCGAGAAGACCGGTGCCAAGAGTGGCGACCTCTTACTGTTCGCTGCTGACTCCAAGCGTGTCGTTGCCCAGACTTTAGGTTACTTGCGGGTAGCCATTGCCAAGGAACAAGACATGATCGACCAAAACAAGTGGGCCTTCCTATGGATCGTCAACTGGCCATTGTTTGACTACGATGTCGATCTCGAACGTTGGGTGCCAGCGCACCATCCATTCACGATGCCTGCCGAAGGGGATGCGCACTACTTGAACGACGGCGAAGACCCACACAAGGCCTACGCGCAAAGTTATGACATCATCTTGAACGGTTTGGAATTAGGTGGGGGCTCCATCCGGATCCACACCCGTGAACTCCAAATGAAGATGCTCAAGGCCTTAGGCTTCACACCTGAACGTGCCGAAAAGCAATTTGGCTTCCTCCTGAAAGCCTTAGATTACGGGTTCCCGCCTCATGGTGGTCTGGCTATCGGGTTGGATCGTTTCGCCCGGTTGCTGGCTAAGCGCGACAACATTCGTGACGTGATCGCCTTCCCTAAGAACTCGAAGGCCACGGAACCAATGACCGAAGCACCATCGACGGTTGCGGACAAGCAATTGCTTGATCTGGACTTGTTGATCGCTAAAAAAGAAGATTCAGACGCAGACGAAGACTAATTTCGTCTGATGAAACGTCAGCCGTATTTGCGGTTGACGTTTTTTTGTTTACTGAAGACATGTCGTTGGTTAAAGACTGTCGCCTGCGGCTGCCAAGGATTCCGCCGCTGTGGGGACCGGCAAGAGCCTGAGAAGCGGTCTCTTACCTCGACTTTAAGCCGCGAAGGGCACCCGGCTTAAAGCTCGTCCCGCGCTGTAGTCTGGTAAAGAACACCAGACAACACCGCCGTCACGGCCGGCTCCATCCTTGGCCTCCTCCGGCTAAGCTAGCTTTTACCCATGAATGTTACGTAAATGACAGAACGTAATTCAGCTGAATATCGATTAATTGTGATGCTATCTTCAAAATTAGGTTAATCGAGCATTTTAGCCACGAACAATTTGAAGTGAATGCAATGTGGAAAATCATTCTCGGGCGTCAAGGAGAGACGCACGGTGTCAGCAGTGATCCGTGTAAGCCGTGAGGGTGGCGGAAATCAGCTCAGCCGCGGGAATTCTCTTAGCGGCGGGCTTGGCCGCTTAGAGAATTGGTACCGTTGAAACTCGTTCTTTGAGGTTCAATGGTAAGTCTGGAGACCGCACTTTGGCTCCAGGCGTCCGCCCGCCACGTCCCGGCTGATTTCCGCCACCCGGTAAGGCGAACCCAAGATCAATGTGGTAAGCGTAAGTCACCCTTGACGCCGCCCGTGAAAAGCCGTTTAATGGAATTATTAGAAAATGGAGTGATTATGATGAGTGAGAGAATTGAAACTGCAACGTTTGCCGGCGGCTGTTTCTGGTGCATGGTTCGCCCGTTTGATACCTTTCCAGGCATCGTGAAAGTCCTATCTGGCTACACCGGAGGAACCGTGACGGCTCCTACATACGAACAGGTTAAGAGCCAAACGACCGGGCATACCGAGGCCGTCAAAATCTGGTTCGATCCCAGTCAGGTAACTTACCAACAGTTAGTTGATTTGTACTGGCAACAAACCGATCCCACGGACGATGCCGGTCAATTTCAGGATCGTGGCGACAATTATCGCCCCGTAATCTTCGTGAATAGCGCAGAACAGGCAGCGACGGCAGCAGCCTCGAAGGCGGCTTTACAGGACCGTGAACAATTCGATAAGCCAATCGTGACAAAGATTCAGGTCGTTCAACCGTTCTTCGTGGCTGAGGAACGGCATCAGCAGTTTTACAAGAAGAATGCCGAACGTTTCGAACAAGAAGAGGCTGGTGGCCGGGCTGACTTTATTCAACAGCACTGGCAAAATCATTAGAACTCGCTAAAAGATACGCCGGAACGTGGCCGTGGCGGGGGATAAATGCTATACTAAGCCGAGCATAGTATGAAATATGACAAAAAGAGTAAGCGAGGTTGGTATTTAAATCATGGATGATGTGCAGCAGTTGTTAAAACGGCATACCTATACGGCAAAATTCTCTGTAGCGTTCTTCTACGGGGTCTTGGTGTCGATTGCGGTGAACTTCTTCTGGACACCGGGGCATATTTACTCCTCCGGTGTGACCGGGTTAGCACAGTTGGTCAACAGTTTGACGGCAGGGTTGGGAATGTTCCATATCTCCACAGCTCTGGGGCTGTTTCTGATTAACATTCCCATGTTTGTCCTGGCTTGGAAACAAATTGGTAAGTCTTTTACGGTTTTTACGTTCATTTGTGTCCTGTTCGCGTCCATTATGATTCGGTTTATCCAACCCGTTCATCTGACCAGTGACCCGATTATCTGTGCGATTTTCGGGGGTGCGGTCAACGGTTTCGGGACTGGATTTGCCTTGAAGAATGGGATTTCGACCGGTGGGCTGGATATTATTGGGATCGTGTTGCGGCGTAAGACTGGCCGAAGCATGGGAACCATTAACATCGCCTTCAACAGTTTGATCGTGTTGAGTGCCGGGTTCGTTTACGGCTGGCCATATGCGCTGTACTCCGCATTAGGTTTGTTCGTGAACGCCAAGGTCATCGACATGACATTTACCCGTCAACAGCGGATGCAGGTCATGGTCATTACCGACCGGCCTAAGACAGTCATCGACAGTATTCAGAACCATATGCGCCGGGGAATCACTATTGTCCACGGGGCAGAAGGGGCTTACCGTCACGATGAAAAGACGATTTTGTTCACGGTCATTACGCGCTATGAAATGGATGAGTTGGAAGTCGCCATGGAAGAGGCCGATCCACATGCCTTTACCAGCATCTCCGATACGGTGAAGGTGTTGGGACACTTCTACGAACCGAAATGGTAAACCGGTACAGCGATGAGGGGCAACCTTCGCCGCTGTATTTTTTATCAACCGAGCCTCTACTTACTACTAATGCAATTTTTTCAAAATCAGTCTCAGCAATTTGGTGAGTACTGGTGAAATTCGTATTAGACTACGAATCATTGTGCCTAAACATTACTTCAGTACAATGCGATGCTTTCAGTATTTTTCACCAGTTTACCCGTTAAGTTGCAAGGAATTTTCAACGCGTTTCTTAAAGGTTCTTAAATTTCTCTAGGTTCCCCCTGGAGATGTGGTATAATTCTCGGTGTTATGGACAGCGAAAATAAGTGATATTGGTGATAGCGTGAAAGATATTTATTTAGGGTTAATCCGACTGATGTCGCTCTTGTGTGGTGGCCGCCGGCAGCGTAACTTTGTTTACCTGATGAGTTTTGGCGACAACCTTGCGTTTATTCGTGCCTTGGCACAGGCGTCACCGGTCGATCGACCGTTAGTCGTGTTTTACCGACCGCAACAGGAACGGGCGGCGCAGCGTTTGGCGCGGTCCGGGATTGATGTGCGGCCGTTTCGTGATGATCTGGCTTTTGTCTTGAAGGGCATTCCTCAGATTATGCGTGCGCGTGTCTTGTTTTGTGACAACTACTACGCGTTTCTCGGTGGCTTGCATCATCCCAAACGGATGCGAATCGTGCAGGTCTGGCATGCGGCGGGCGCCATCAAGCGTTTCGGTTGGGATGATCCAACCACGGCCCAGCGTTCAGCCAGCGACCGGCGACGGTTTCAAGCGGTCTACGATCACTTCGATGAATACGTCGTGGGGTCGCCGGCAATGGGCGAGGTGTTCGCTAGAAGTTATCGGGTGCCGATTGATCGGATGCAGGTCTTAGGTTATCCGCGATCGGACCGGTATTCCGATCCGAAGTGGCAGCAGTTATCACGTGATGCGGTTGCCGAAGCAGCGCCGGAATTGGTGGGTCACCGGGTCATTTTGTATGCCCCGACCTACCGTGAGGGCGTGACCTTCACGCCACCAGCTGGGTTGGCAGCAGCGTTGACCGCTGATCCCGATGCGAAGGTAGTCGTGAAGATTCACCCAGCGTTAAAGGCTAGTGCGCAGAAGCTACAGGCGCAATTAGGGCAGCAGGTCGTGGTGACCGAGGATATCAGTACCACGGATCTGTTGAACGTGGCGGAGACGGTCGTCACGGATTATTCTTCGGTGGCCTTCGATTACAGTCTGGTGCCAAACGCGCACAGTCTGTTGTTCTTCCTGTTCGACCTGGACGCCTACCGGCAAGATCCCGGGGTTCAACCGGACCTGGAAGAGTGGTTGCCCGGAACGATCATCAAGACGACCGATCAGCTGGCAGCGGCGATTAAAGCCGATGCGCCAACCGATTTAACCCAGTTTAACCAACGGTGGAATTTCGCCAACGATGGGGCGGCCACACAGCGGGTCGTTGACCGTTATGCTGCGTTGCTAGATTAGCACCAGCGATTAAAATTTAAAGGAGTGCAGTGCCTTGAAAGAGGTCATGACCTTATTCAAAGAACAGGTCTCGAGTCTCGGAATCATTTTTCGGATTTCGCGCTACGAAGATCAAGCAAGTTATCAGAGTCATTACTTAGGTTTAATGTGGGAGTACTTATACCCGTTGATTCAAATCGGTATTTACTGGTTAGTCTTCGGTGTGGGTCTGAAGCACGGCCAACCCATTAGTGGGGTCGGCTATCTACCATGGATGGTTATCGGGATCTCACCTTGGTTCTTCATGAACCGGGCCACGTTGGATGGATCCAAGAGTATCTACCAACGGGTCAACATGGTGGCCAAGATGAAGTTCCCCGTGTCCGCACTGCCAACAATCAAGATTGTCAGCAATCTGAGCTCCTTCTGGACCATGATGGTCTTCACCATCTTTATTGGTCTGTTGAACGGGGTTTACCCTAAGGTTGCCTGGTTCCAGTGGATCTACTACTTCTTTGCCATGATTTGTTTACTCGTGGCTCTGGGAATCTTCAACTCATGTATCAGTGTGTTGGTGCGGGATTACCATATCTTGTTACAATCCCTGATGCGGATGTTGTTCTACGTGTCCGGTGTGCTGTTTAACTTCGTGACACCCTCATTCCCAACACCATTCATTCACTTACTCGAACTTAACCCGTACTACTACATCGTTGCGGGCTTCCGGGAATCTTTCTTAGGGACCGGCTGGTTCTGGGATAAGCCAATGTTAACGTTAGAATTCTGGCTGTTCGTGTTCTTCTTACTGCTCGTGGGTTCCCACCTGCACTACAAGTTCCGGTCACGCTTTGTTGATTTAATCTAATTGAAAGGAGCAACCTCAAATGGCGAACGGTTTCCAAAAAATCACGCAGTCATTGAAGCTAGTTGCTCGCTATGGGCTCATCGTGCTGAACGATGGGCTTATTTGTTTACCTATTAAACGGCGACTAGTGATGTTTGAAAGCTTCAACGGAAAGGACGTCAACGACAATCCGGCGGCCATCTACCGCGCATTGGTCGCGGCGGATCCCCGTTACCGGGAGACGGCGTACTTTAGCGTCAAGCCCCGTGAATATGCGGCGTTGAAACGGAAGTACCCGGAGATCCAACTGATCAAGCGTTTTACACCTAAGTGGGTCTGGCTAATGGCCCGCGCCCAGTACTGGGTCCTAAATTCTCGGCTACCGAACTGGTGGCGGTCGAATCGCCACACCCGGACCATTCAGACCTGGCACGGGACGCCCCTGAAGAAGCTGGGGGCCGACATTGAACACGTGGCGATTCCAGGAACCAGTACGGCCGACTATCACCAGCAATTTGTGACGGCCTCGTCGCGCTGGGATTACCTCATTGCGCCGAACCAGTATTCACGCGATATTTTCAAACGGGCTTTTGGCTATCGCGGCCATTTTCTGACAATCGGCTATCCCAGAAACGATGTGCTCTACACGGACAATCAGCCGGATAAGGTGGCGGCACTGCGCCAACACCTGTTGGGTAAAGTCACCGGACCAGTCGTGACCTATGCGCCAACTTGGCGCGATGACATGGCGGTGCGGCCGGGGGCCTATCGATTTGACTTGCCGTTTGACCTGGGTGAATTCTTTGCGCACGTGCCAGCTGGCACCCATCTGATTATTCGGCCCCACTATCTGGTCAAGGACGCCGTGGATATCCGCGGCTACGAGGACCGCGTGACGGTGCTAGCCGATACCGACATTGCCGAGCTCTACCTGATTACGGATCTCCTGATCACGGATTATTCATCGGTGATGTTTGATTTTGCTAACTTAAAACGACCCCAATTATTCTTCGCCTACGACCTCGAACACTACCGCGACCAACTCCGCGGGTTCTACTTCGATTACCAAAAGGAAATTCCGGGACCGCTCGTCACGACGGCGAGCGCCTTCTATGAACAACTCGATGGGTGGCGCGACCAGGGAAGCTTTCCAGCGTATCAGGCCCAGCAGGACGCCTTTTACCAGAAGTTCTGTGATTGGGAAGATGGCACGGCTAGCCAGAAGGTGGCCGGCCTGATTATCAGTGGAAAGGATGAATTGTAATGGCTGAATTATTAATCGGATCACACGTTAGTATGAAGGGCAAAGACATGTTCCTAGGGTCAGCTCAGGAGGCCGCCCAGTATGGCGAAAATGCCTTCATGATCTATACCGGTGCGCCCCAGAATACCCGGCGCAAACCAATCGACGAGCTGAACATTCCGGCGGGCAAGCAGTTCATGGCCGACCACGATCAGCGAGCCGTCGTGATTCACGCACCGTACGTGGTCAACTTGGGAAATACGACCAAGCCGCAGAACTACGCCTTTGCCGTGGAATTTCTGACCAATGAAGTAAAACGGGCGGCGGCTCTCGGGGCCACACAGATTGTGCTACACCCCGGAGCCCACGTGGGTGCTGGTCCAGAGGCAGCGATTGCCCAGATTGCCCAGGGACTCGATGAGATCTTGGCGGCGGCCGATGAACCCGTGCAGATTGCCTTGGAAACAATGGCAGGCAAGGGAACCGAGGTCGGTCGGACCTTTGAAGAACTAGCGGCTATCATGGACGCGACGGCGGCTAATGACCGATTATCAGTTTGCTTTGACACGTGCCATACCAGTGACGCCGGTTACGCCATTGCCACGGATTTTGACGGTGTACTCAATGAATTCGACCACGTCATTGGCATCGACAAGCTCAAGGTGATTCACCTGAACGATTCCAAGAACCCACAGGGGAGTCACAAAGACCGGCACACCAATATCGGATTGGGAATGTTGGGGTTTGACGTGTTGAATAGTGTCGCACACCATCCCCAATTGACGGCGGTGCCGAAGATTATGGAAACGCCCGTGATTGGGCCAGACCGCAAGCATGGGGTCAATCCTCACGGCTATGAGGTGGCCATGCTCAAGCACCAACGATTCAATCCGGATTTAGAGGCCGATGTGTTAGCCGGAAATCCGGTCGATGCGTACCTGACGCGGTAGTGGACTGTTGTAAGTGTTTAGTTTGTTTTTTGATGTCTTGTTAATAAGACCGTTGTTAAATTAATGATTTGTGTCAAAGAATATAGGATATTGGTTAGATGGTGAGTCTTTTCACTACCTAACCAATACCCTATTCCTGTTATCTTGAAATTTTAGATTTACTAAATAAGCTTTGGAGATGCTTATTTTTTACAAAGGCTGGTATGATGACTGTTAACGAATGTTACTTTGAATGAAGGCTTAGCTCTTAGAAGTAGGAAGTCATAGGGGGAGAAATTGAATATGAAAAAAGGTATCGATGCGCCGTTAGTGCCAATCGTGTTTTTACTCGTTGGTATTGTGGGGATGGTGATGGCAGTTACTTCCGGGGAGTGGACCAATTACCTTTTTCCAATTGCCCTGTTCTTGTTTGCGGGCATGTATTTGTATACGTCGTTGTGGGGGAAGTACAAGCTTATCAAACGCGTCGTTGGGGAAATGCCGCTTGACGGTCATGAGCAGGTGCTGGATCTTGGTACGGGCCATGGAGCCTTTCTACTGGAAGTTGCGCGGCAATTGCGTGTCCCGGGCAAAGTGACCGGTTTAGATATTTGGAATCGGGAAGACCAATCGGGCAATTCAACAGAGGAGACGCAGCACAACATTGACCAGGCTGGTGTTCGTGACGTCAGTGAGTTAGTTACTGGAGATATGACGCAACTGCCCTTCGTGGATAATTGTTTCGATCATGTTGTGGCGAGTCTTGCTATTCACAATGTGAAGCCCAAGGCTAGCCGACAACAAGCGATTGCTGAGGCCTACCGGGTATTGAAACCAAACGGCCAACTGGTTATCTTGGATATTGAACACGTCGGCGAGTATCGGCGTAAACTGGAACAGCTTGGTGTGAGGGAGGTTCGTGTCCAGCATGCGGGCCTTAATGGGATGTATGCGTTGCTGAGCACGAGAATTCTGATAGCTAAGAAGTAAGCTAAAACTGAATCACGTTAATCCTTACTGATCGTGATAACAAAATAGGAAAGTGTTCTGTGACAGAAACCTAGTCACAGGAGACTTTCCTATTTTTTGACGCCAATCTGATGACACACACTTGATAATTTATGACACTTATTTAAGGAGCATAACTGTACTGCATAGCCAATAATAATCCATAAAATATAAGGATTATTATATATGATTACCTATATGATTGATTAACGGTAGAAAGCGGTTTATAATAAGGCCATCTTAATGGAAAAGGGGATTTTTCGTATGACTGAGAAGAAAGAACCGATTCGTAACGTTGACCAGACTGGTTGGATTGACCAAGGGCCACGGAACTACCAACGGGACCTTCAGAACCCAGATCTCCTCGTGCCACCAACCACGGACCACGGGACGGTAGCCAACCTGCGTTTTAGCTTTTCCGATGCGCACATGCGGTTGGAATCCGGCGGTTGGACACGTGAGGTGACCAACCGTGAATTACCCGCCTCGCATGACTTAGCGGGGGTCGACATGTGTTTGAAGCCCGGCGCTTACCGGGAAATGCACTGGCATCAACAGGCCGAATGGGCCATGATGCTGCAGGGAAATGCCCGGGTAACGGCGCTTAACGAAAACGGTGAAAGCTTTATCGATGATATCGCAGCCGGCGACCTCTGGGATTTTGAAGCGGGGATTCCTCATTCTATTCAGGCATTGGACCAGGGCTGTGAGTTCTTACTCGTCTTCAGCGAGCCCGACTTTTCCGAAAATAACACGTTCTTGTTGACGGATTGGCTGGCGCACACGCCTAAGGACATCATCGCCGCCAACTTTAAGGTGGATGAGGCAACCTTGAAGCCACTACCGAGTCATGAGAAATATATCTTTGACGGTAACGTTCCTGGCCCTATCGAGACCGTGAAGAAACCCGGAACGCCAATGAAGACGCCCCTGACGCTGCATATGAAGGACGTCCCAGCTAAGAAATTTGAGGCTGGCAAGGTATGGATCATCGACCAATCCGTCTTTCCAGCAGCCCAGACAATTTCCGCGGCAATTGTTGAAGTCCAGCCCGGAGGTATGCGCGAGATGCACTGGCACCCTAAGTCTGAGGAATGGGATTACTACATTCAAGGCCAAGCCAAAGTGGGTGTCTTTAATTCCAATACGTTGGCGCGGACCTTTAACTTCAATGCTGGCGACGTTGGCGTGATTCCTAAGGAAGCTGGCCATTACATTCAAAACATCGGGGATGAACCGTTGATTTTTATTGAGCTCTTCAAGAATCCAGTTTATTCCGATGTTTCTCTGAATAAATGGTTAGCAATTTCACCAACACAAATGGTTGCCGACCACTTGAATCTGCCAACAAGCACGATTGAAAACTTTCCAACTGAAGAGGCTGCGGTAGTCTGGTATGAAGATCCGAGAGGCCACGTTGCCCATCAGCCGGTCGTCGACCCTGAGACTTTTAGTGCCAACGACGTTTTTGGCAAATAGATAGGAGTTAGCCAATGAAAGTATTTGATACGATCGTCATTGGCAGCGGTGTTGGTGGCGCCGGAGCAGCCATTCGTGCGGCGTCTCACGGCCAGACTGTGGCGGTCATTGAGCAGCGTGACTGGGGTGGCACGACCGTGAATCGCGGTAGTACGCCGAAGAAAGTCCTATTAGGGGGCATTGAGGCCCACCGAGATTTTCGCGTTCAAAACGGGTCGGCAGCCGTGCCACCGGTAAATTGGGAACGATTGGCCGCGCACAGAGATACTGTGGTCAGTCAGACGCAAGAAAATTTCAAACGGCGATTCGTGGCCAATGACATCACCACTTTTGAAGGCCACGCGGAATTTATCAATTCTCAGCAAATTCGGGTTAATGGTGAACGACTCACGGCTAAAACTTTTGTCATTGCCACGGGTGCCCGTCCCAGAGAACTCACTTTTCCTGGGGGCCAGTGGGTCGAGCATTCCGGAAGTTTTTTCAAACGGCACGTGGCACCCAAAAATATCACGATCTTAGGTGCCGGCGTCATTGCCTTTGCCATTGCTGGAATTGCGAGTGAGGCCGGCGATACGGTCACGTTGGTTCAGCACAATCACGTGGCACTGCGGGGCTTTGACCCGCAACTGGTTCAAAAGCTAATCGCCAATCTCGCCAAGCAAAATGTCCGGGTTGTTTTTGACGATGAGTTGGCGCGTCTTGATCGAACGTCAACGGCTCTTCAAGTGAGGACTGCTTCTGGGGCTCAATGGACGACGGAGGCTGTTTATGCGGCGTTGGGGCGCTTACCCAACGTTGACGACCTCAACCTGCAGGCGGCGGGCGTTACCACTGATGCACACGGTATTCGGGTAGATGATTACTTGCAGACCAGCAATCCCAACGTATTTGCGGTCGGCGACTGTGCGGCTGTTGCGACGCCGAAACTGGCGAATTACGCCATCTTTCAGGGTAAGTATGTCGGCGATCTCTTGACGGCTACGCCCAGATTTCCCATCGTCTATCCCTTGCAAGCGAGTGCGGTGTTTAGCCTGCCACGTTTAGCCCAGGTCGGCGTGAGTGCGGCGGTAGCCCGGCAGAAGTCAAGTCGGTATACACTGCGAGAGGTGGCCTTGAATAAGTGGCTGACGTATCAGCGAGAGTACGATGACCAAGCGCAACTGATCTTGGTCGTTGACCGGCAAAGTGGTCAGGTCGTGGGTGCGGAAGCCATCAGCTACCAAGCGGATGTGCTGATTAATTATGTGGCGTTACTGATTCAGCAGCACGTGACGCCAGCACAGCTCCATGAAACCTTCTTTGCCTACCCGTCAGCGGCGGCAGATTTGTATGGCATTTGGACGGATTAATTCTAATATTAAAAGGGTTCCCATGATCTCGATGATTGAGATGATGGGAACCCTTGGTGTTTAAAAATTCAAAAATTGTAAAATTACTTCTTGGCGAATTCGGTTAGTCGGTCAATGGGTGGGGAATCAAATCGTAATCCACACTCTCCATAATCAAGGTGGCAGTCTCTTCAATCGACTTATTTGAGACATTGATCACTAGGCAACCGATTTTTTTATAGATCTTCTGAGCATAATCCAACTCTTCACTAATCTTCTTGGTATCGGAGTAGGCACTGTCGGCGGGAAGGCCGTAAGACAGCATCCGTTCCTGACGAATCTTTCTGAGCGATTCCGGCTTGTTGGTCAAGCCGAAGATCCGCTTGGGGTCAACCTGCCATAGCTCGTCTGGAAGCTGCGTGGTGGGGCCTAACGGCAGGTTAGCGACCCGTAAGTTCCGGTTGGCCAGGAAGAGTGACAGGGGGGTCTTGGAGGTCCGTGAGACCCCGAGAATCACGATGTCCGCCTTGAGCAGACCGGTCGGATCCTTCCCATCGTCGTAAGTAACGGCAAATTCCATGGCGGCAATCCGGTCGAAGTAAGTATCGTTGAGGTTGTGAACCAGGCCGGGCACGCCCTCGGGAGTTAAGCCCGTGGCGTTTTGCATGACGGCCATGGCTGGCTGGATGCAGTCAAACTGCTGAAGCTGGTTAGTGGTCGCAAATTCTCTGACCTTTTTACTCAGCTTGGCGTTGACCAGTGTGTGGAAGATCATCGCCCGCTGTTTCTTAGCGAGGTTGAGGATGCCATCGAGAATTGAATCGGTTTGGATAAAGGGGAACCGTTGATAGCTGGCTTGCACGGTGGGAAACTGAGACACCGCCGTTTGGGCAACGGTCAGCGCCGTTTCCCCGGAAGAATCAGAAATAATGAAGATGGTAATCTGCGGCATAGCGAGCAACTCCTCTGCGTTTTTTTCTTAATGATTACCCCTAGTTTACCCCGTCCGTTAAAACGGTTCAAATTTTATTGCTTTGCGTTATTGACGCCGTTTGGATGATTATGTATAATAGTTAAGAACCGTTACGCCGGTGGTAAAAAACTAACCGGCGTTATTACTTGTGCTCGGAGGGAGGGAATTTTATATGGCAAAGACAGTCGTTCGCAAAAACGAGTCTTTTGACGACGCTCTTCGGCGCTTCAAACGTACGGTTTCCCGTAGCGGTACTTTACAAGAATACCGTAAACGTGAATTTTACGAAAAACCAAGTGTGAAGAAAAAGTTAAAATCAGAAGCTGCGCGTAAGCGTAAAGCCAAGAAGAAGCGTTTCTAAGCTCTTTTTGCAATTTAACTCAAAAACCGCTGACCTTAATTGGTTAGCGGTTTTTTGTATCGGTTACGTGAAGTTGATGCGCTACGAAAAAAGCAATACAGTTAGCAGCGTTGTTAATCGCGTTTTGATCAGTAGCCTCGGTTCAGGGCACACGGTTACTGGCATTGTTCGGTCCAAGTGGATGACGCTGCAATGAATATTAATTAAATTTACATAGAGAATCATTGAGTTTTGCAAATTATAGGTTAAAATAAATATGCTTGTTAAAAAACGAACAAATCATGGAGGGAAACATAATGGACATTACGGTAGCAATGGCTCGCAAATCAGGGGAGCCTTTAACGATTGAGAAAGCACAACTGGCGGATTTAGAAAGTGATGAAGTCCTGGTAAAAATGGTGGCGAGTGGTGTCTGCCACACGGACGCTGTCGGGCGAGATGCCGGAATGGCTGGCTATCCGGTTGTTCTGGGCCATGAAGGTTCCGGAATTGTCGAAGAGGTGGGGTCATCCGTCTCAACGGTGAAGCCAGGAGATCACGTGGTCCTCTCATTTAATTCCTGTGGGGTATGTGAAAGCTGCCTGTCAGGTCATCCCGCAGAATGTGACAAAATGAACCAAATTAATTTTGGTGGGCGTCGTAAGGATGGTTCCGCCGCCATTACACAAGATGGGGAAGCCGTATCAAACTTCTTCGGGCAATCCTCATTCAGTACTTATTCCGTAGTCTCCGAACGTGGTGTGGTTAAAGTCGATGAGAGTGCTGATCTTAAACTACTCGGACCTTTGGGCTGTGGAATTCAAACCGGTGCCGGGACAGTTTTACAATACTTCAAGCCTAAATTTGGCGATTCAATTGTCATCTTTGGTGCCGGCGCCGTTGGGTTGTCTGGTGTGATGGCCGCCAAGCTAATGAATATGGAACACATCATTGTCGTGAATCGGCCTAATCCCTATCGGTTGGATATGGCTCGCGAGTTGGGCGCTACGGATGTCATTGAGAGCAAGCCCGGCGTCGACGTGGTTGCTGAGATCAAACGGATTACCGGTAATGGAACCGATTTTGCGTTGGAAACAACCGGTGCCGCACAATGTATCAAGGAATCGGCTAACGCAATCAAACCCCGTGGTATCGATGCAGTCGTGGGGATCGCTGGCGATGTCACGTTTAATGTGAATGATGACATCATGGCCGAAAGCAAGACGATTGCCGGGGTCATTGAAGGCGACGCCATTCCACAACTCTTTATTCCTAAGATTGTTAAGTATTACCAAAAGGGCCTGTTCCCATTTGATAAACTCACCAAGCTTTACAAGTTTGAAGATATTAATCAGGCGTTTGCGGACTCTGCCAGTGGTAAAGTCATCAAGCCGATTGTTGTTTTCGACTAACCATTTGATAATCAGTGCATTAAAATAGTCGCTTCCACCCATTCGTTAAAACAGCAAACGAGTTGGTGGGAGCGACTATTGCGTGATGAGAAAAATGGTTTAGTTGTTGGTTAAAACGACCTTGCCAATCATTCGGTTGGCTTCCACTAACGCGTGGGCCGCGCGCAGGTTAGCGGCGTTAATGGGGGTGAAGGTTTTTGTCAGAGTGGATTTAAGCTGGCCCGTATCCAACAGGTCGCGCACACGTTCCAGAATCGCATGTTGACTGATCATATCCGGCGTTTCGAAGAAGGACTTCGTGTACATCCACTCCCAGGCAAAGGTGGCGCGCTTTTGTTTTAAGGCCCGGAGATCAATGGGCTGGTCGTTACCAGTAATGGAGACGATGTGACCGCTAGGGGCGATGAGCGCGACAATCTCGGTCCAGTGTTGATTGAGATTACTGAGCTCCAGAATGTAGTCAACCGTGGCGTAGCCCAGCGCGTGAACCTCATCAACGAGGTTCTTACGATGATTAACGACGGCATCGGCGCCGTGGGCCTTGGTCCAGGCAATGGTTTCTGGGCGTGAAGCCGTGGCAATGACGGTCAGCCCAGCCAAGTGGGCGAGCTGTGTAGCCGTTGAGCCAACGCCACCGGCACCGTTGATGATTAACACAGTCTTGCCAGCGTTATTCTGGGTATGGTCGAAATCAATCGGCATTTGTTCGAAGAGGGCTTCCCAGGCCGTCAGTGAAGTCAAAGGCATGGCGGCAATCTCCGCGGGGCTCAACGAAGTGGGTGCGTGGCCCACAATCCGTTCGTCCACGAGGTGATATTCGCTGTCCGAACCGGCACGTTTGAAGGAACCGGCATAGAAGACCCGGTCACCGGGTTGAAACAGACTGACGGCGTCGCCAACTGCGTCAACGGTGCCATACGCATCCCACCCAATCACCTTGGGTGTGGCGAGGACGCCCTGGGTCCCGCGTCGCACGCCGGTATCCACGGGATTGACCGAGGTGGCCTGGACCTTTATCAAGATATTGTGCCCCGTTGGTGTTGGCTTGGGCGTGAAGAATTCAAAGAAACTTTTTTCATTTTCAATCGGCAAATTCTGGGTGAAGCCGATGGCCCGCATGTCTGACATGGCAAAACTTCCCTTCTAATTGTAATTCAGTGCTAGCGTAAGCCATCAGTCAATGAAAAACAATCCCAAATTTAAGATCGGTATCGACTGATTTATTAAAAACTAAGCAAAAAAACCTGTGATTTTAATCGCAGGATGAATGCCAGATTTTAATAGCCTTTTCAAAACATATGTTCCCCCAAGAGGGGCTGAACATGATATACTTAACCCAATCTACAGGGGAGGTATCCATTGGTCAAATTAGGGCGAACAATCAAGCTGAGACTCTACCCAGACACTAATCAAGCAGAACAATTTCTAGCAATGAGCAAGGAGTACCAACGATTAACTAATATTGTCAGTCAATGGATTTTTGAGAATGAATTTCAGCTAAGCTGGTTAAAAATCAATCACCATCTGTACAAAATCTTTAGACAAGAATCAGAACTCAATAGCCAGATGATTCAATCTGTTTTCCGGACGGTCTCGGCTCGCTATAAAACCGTTAGAGAACAAATGAGGCAACATTCTTACCGCTACAAGAACGAAGAAGACAAGTGGATTCAAGTCCCTAGAGACTTGAATTGGATGGTGAAACCTATCCAATTTCGTCGGCTACAAGCAGACTTGGTTCGTCAGAGTAACTATTCTTTTGTAGACAAGATGCAACAGATTTCGATGACCACTCTCGGTAAGCGGACTAAGTTAGGCTTCACCAACAAGGGATTCGAGAAATACTTCACTGACGATTGGAAACTAGGTACCGCCAAGTTGGTTCACAATCGGGGTAAGTGGTTTTTGCATATTGGCATCACAAAGGAAGTTAGCGATTTCAATCCCAAAGATAAGCCTCAAATCGTAGGTATTGACCGGGGATTGCGTTTTCTGGCAACTGTCTTTGATAGTGAAGGGAAAACGTTATTCTTTGATGGTCAGAAAGTCTTACGTAAGCGAAAAAAGTTCCAGGAGATTCGTCGAAAATTACAAAGCAAAGGCACCAGATCTTCCCAAAAGAGACTGAAGCAATTGGCTCAACGAGAGAACCGCTGGATGACCGATGTAAATCATCGGCTAGCTAAGACACTCGTTACAGCATATGGTTCGCATACTCTTTTCGTTTTGGAAGATTTAACTAATGTGACGTTCAACACCGATGATCTGCCTAAATCCTTGCGTAGCAGCCATCGTTCCTGGTCTTTTTTTCAGTTAGAATCTTTCCTAATATATAAGGCTCAGGCTATTCAAAGTACTGTTGTGAAAGTGAGTCCAGTATTTACCTCGCAGCGATGTCCTAAGTGTGGCTTAATTGAGAAGACCAATCGTCACCATGATACCCACGAGTATTGGTGCAAACAGTGTCAGTATCGTTGCAATGATGACCGATTAGGAGCCATGAATATTAAAATGCTTGGGCAAGACTGGTTGAACGGTGTTATGCACCCAAAGATTAAGAAGCCAACAACTGCTGGGTAAACCTGGCAGTTAAACGGGTAACTGTCAATTACCCGATGATGTTGCCACTACGAGTAGGAGTGCTTTAACAGGTATGCTGGACTACTGTGTCACCAGACACGTGAGCGACAAGCCTCTGAATTCATTCAGGGGCAATTGACGAGGCGCCAACTGGTCTGACATGAGAACCAGCTACCGAATGAACCCGCTTGGCCAGTCACCTTGGCCGGTAATCACGTCGTTGTTGGTATGCAGTCGGTGCGACAACCAAGACAGGACTAGGGGCAAGCAACTTAAGCTGACGCATCCGCTAAATAGGTGTAGACTAGAAAGTAATCACGATTTTTAGGAGGAAATGTAATGAGTTTAGAGACCCAACTCAACACTGATTTAAAGACGGCTATGAAGGCCCACGATAAGTTATCCTTAAACGTTATCCGGATGATGAAGGCTGCTTTGACCAACGAAAAGGTTAAGCAAGGCCATGATTTGACCCCTGACGAAGAATTGACGATCGTTTCCCGTGAATTGAAGCAACGTAAGGAATCCATGGAAGAATTCGCCAAAGGTAACCGTGACGACCTGGTAGAAGGCGTTAAGGCCGAAATCGCCATCGTTGAAAAGTACGCGCCTAAGCAAATGAGCGAAGACGAAGTTGCTAAGATCGTCGCTGACAGCATCGCTAAGGTGTCTGCTAGTGGCATGGGTGACTTCGGTAAGGTCATGGGCGTTGTGATGCCACAGGTTAAGGGCAAGGCCGATGGCGCCGTTGTCAACAAGACCGTTAAGGCGCAATTAAACAAGTAAGTTCACGAGAATCATCACGGTCGGACCGTGATGATTTTTTTAACGAAGGGAGGTTGGTCGCATGGCCTTGGTTTATCAGAAATTTCAGCAGCCCACGCCGGCTCAAAATGACCTGTTGCTGAGCGCTGATCCCAGTCAGAGCTTGATTGATGGCTACCTGACAACGGGAACGGCCTTCGCTGCTAGTGATACCCAGGGGTTGATTGGTGTGTTGGTGCTCCAGCCGTGCGCCAATCAGGTTCTGGAAATTGTCAATCTGGCTGTCACCCCCAGCCGTCAGCGGCAGGGCTACGGCAAGGCCCTTCTGGAGTTTGCCCGACAGTGGGCTAACGACCATGGCTACCGAACGTTACGGGTAGCCACGGGAACCACGAGCTTCACCCAACTCTACCTCTATCAAAGGCAGGGTTATCGCGTTGTGGCGGTGGAGGCCGATTACTTTACGACCCACTATAATCACGATATTATGGAGAACGGTCTGAAGCTTCGGGACCGACTCGTGTTGACCCGAAAAGTTGTGAATCCAACTGATTGAGAGTGGTGAGGGTGACTGCAACCCAACCGGTCTGAATCGGTGATTAGTGGCAGTTATTGCCGCTTCTCCTGGCTTTTCGCGCGGAATCCTTTTACAATGCCCGGCAGTATGCTAAAATTTGACTATTAGACACTAACTAAAAACAAAGGAGCCACCGTATTTGACTGAAAACACAACGATTGAAAAAGAATATATCTTGGCCCGGCCTGAAGATGAGGTTGCTTTACTGGGAGCGCAGGATCAGTTCGTCACGATCCTTGAAGAAGGTTTGCAAGTGACAATCAAACCTTTCGGTAATGTGATCAAGGTCTCTGGTGCCGCGGATACGGTCGACCAAACGCTGGCTATCTTGCGCAACATGAGCGACCTACTGGCCAAGGGGATCAAGCTCAACAGTGCCGATGTCATCAGCGCCATGAAGATGGCGGGCAAGGGCACGTTGACGTACTTTAAAGACTTTTACAATGAAACATTGATTAAGGATGCTAAGGGACGTGCCGTGCGGGTCAAGAACTTTGGCCAACGCCAATACATTGATGCCATCAAGCACAACGACATTACCTTTGGGATTGGTCCGGCCGGGACTGGGAAGACCTTCCTGGCCGTCGTCATGGCTGTGGCTGCATTAAAACGCGGTGATGTGGAGAAACTGATCATTACCCGTCCTGCTGTGGAAGCTGGAGAAAGTCTCGGGTTCCTGCCCGGTGACCTGAAGGAAAAGGTCGATCCTTACTTGCGGCCCATCTATGATGCCCTGTACGCTATTTTAGGGGCAGAACATACGACCCGCTTGATGGATCGTGGGGTCATCGAAATTGCGCCGCTGGCCTACATGCGGGGGCGGACGCTGGAATCAGCCTTCGTCATTCTCGATGAAGCGCAGAACACGACCAACATGCAGATGAAGATGTTCCTGACGCGATTGGGCTTTGGGTCCAAGATGATCGTCAACGGGGATATTTCGCAGATTGACCTGCCGCACAATGCCAAGTCTGGGTTGATTCAGGCCCAACACATCCTGCAGAACGTGGCACACATTAACTTTGTGACCTTCAGTTCTGATGATGTGGTCCGGCACCCAGTCGTTGCCAGCATCATTAACGCTTACGAAGCCAACGATACTAAACCAAATGGAGCTAAAAAATAATGGATTTAGAGATTTATGATAAAACCAAAGACGGCGTGCCAGCAAAGCACGTGGACATGATTAAAGAAGTTTTGGAATATGCCGGGAAGTATCTTGAACTTGCCGAAAATACCGAAATGTCCGTGACCCTGATGAACAACGAAGACATTCACCGCATCAACAAGCAGTACCGTGGGGTCGATCGGGCAACCGATGTCATCAGCTTTGCGATTGAGGATTCTGAGGATGAAGACGCTGATTTTCCATTAGTGATGGATCCCGAGATGGCCGCCGAGATTCCCGAAAACATCGGTGACATCTTTGTTTCCATGGATAAGGTCGAAGAGCAGGCAGAATACCTGGGCCACTCCTACGAACGGGAACTCGGATTTCTCGTGGTCCACGGCTTCTTACATCTGAACGGCTACGATCACATGAAGCCAGAGGATGAGAAGGTCATGTTCAAGCTACAAGCCGATATCCTCGATGCTTATGGGCTCAAACGATAAGCGCAAGCAGACGGGAAAGAACCGGGCGTTCGTGCAGTCGTTAGGCCACGCGTGGGATGGCTTGCGGGCACTGTTTCATTACGAACGGAATTTCCGGAAGCACTTGGCAGTGGGAACGCTGGCGGTGATTGCCGGCATTATTTTAAGACTAACGTTAAACGAGTGGCTGTGGCTGGTGCTCGCCATCTTCTTGGTGTTGATCGCCGAAACGCTCAATACGATCGTTGAGGCCGTCGTCGACTTGGTGGTGGGTACGACCTATCACGATTTGGCGAAACGAGCCAAGGACGTGGCCGCTGGTGGGGTCTTACTCGCCGCGATCTTCGCCGTTATTGTCGGGGCACTCGTCATGCTGCCAGCGCTAGCTCGTTGGTTCTAAGTGGAGGAAAATATGGATAATCCAAATTATAAATCAGGCTTTGTGGCTATCGTTGGCCGGCCCAATGTGGGGAAATCAACGTTTTTAAACCGCGTGATTGGTCAAAAGATTGCCATCATGTCGGACACCGCGCAAACCACGCGGAATAAGATTCAAGGGATCTACACGACGGATGAGGCACAGATTGTCTTCATCGATACGCCGGGGGTTCATAAGCCTAAGAGTAAGTTGGGCGACTACATGGTGCAGTCCGCGATGTCGGCGTTGAACGAAGTCGATGCCGTGCTGTTCATGATCAACGCCGCTGAAAAGCGGGGGGCCGGGGATAACTTTATCATCGACCGCCTGAAGGGCATCAAGGCCCCGGTCTACCTGTTGATCAACAAGATCGATCAGATTCATCCGGACGACCTGCTGGCCATCATGGAACAGTATAAGACGGCGCTACCATGGAAGGCCGTTTACCCCATTTCCGCGCTCGAAGGAAATAACGTGGATGAATTCCTGGGTGACCTGGTTGACGAGATGCCAAACGGTCCTCAGTACTATCCCGAAGATCAGGTGACCGATCACCCAGAACGGTTTGTGGTTAGCGAATTGATTCGTGAAAAGATCTTCATGTTGACGCGTGAAGAAGTGCCGCACTCAGTGGCTGTTGAAATTGAAAGCATGAAGCAAAAGGACGAAGATCACGTGCACATCGAAGCCACGATCATCGTCGAACGGCCCACGCAAAAGGGCATTATGATCGGCAAGGGCGGCAGTATGCTCAAGAAGATTGGGACGATGGCTCGGCACGACATTGAACACTTGTTGGGGAGCAAAGTCTACCTGCAGCTGTGGGTCAAGGTCCAACCAAACTGGCGCGACAAGGCGACACTGCTGAAGAGCTACGGTTACCGCAAGGACGACCTGTAAAGCAACAGTAATTGAAAGAAAGCGGGGATGACGGTGGCACGTAATGTGACGGATTTTCACGGCATCCTGCTGTTTCGGCGCGACTATGCCGAGCGGGACTTCCTGATCAAGTTTTTGACGCAGGAGTTCGGTAAGAAGATGTTTCTGGTACGGGGCGCTAAGAAGAAGGGCTTCAAGATGGTCGCGGATATCCTGCCGTTTACGGTGGGCAGTTACGTGGGTGACATTGCCGACGATGGCTTGTCCTATATTCGCACGGCCAGGGAGACCAGCCAGTACCAGAATATCAGTGCGGACATTTTTAAAAATGCCTACGCCACGTATATCATGAGTCTGGTGGACTCCGCCTTTCCCGACAGTCAGCCGTTACCCGACTGGTATCACCGGGTGCAACGCGCGCTAACGCTGATTGACGATGGCGTGAATGCGTCGATTGTGACCAATATCATGGAGATTCAGTTGATGCCGGCATTTGGGGTGGCGCCTCAGCTTCAGGGTTGTGCGGTCTGTGGCAGAAATGATCTGCCCTTTGACTATTCGGAAAGCTACGGGGGCCTGTTGTGCCAGCAACATTGGCGGATGGACCCACGCCGACTTCATCTGAATCAGCGGACAATCTATTACTTGCGGCAGTTCTCGGTGCTCGACCTGGACAAGCTCCACACGATTAGCGTGAAGCCCCAGACGGAGCACGCCTTACGGCAGTTGATGGATGAGATCTACGACAGTCAGATTGGCGTCCATCCCAAGAGCAAACGGTTCTTGGATCAGATGCAGTCCTGGTCGGCACGCTTAACGATGCCGCCGAAGGATCAATCGGATGATTCAGCAACTAAATAATTGAAATAATTCAGCTCGGAGACCGTTATTGGTGTCCGAGCTTTTTTTTGGTTCTAAAATATCTGTTGTTGGTAATCAAACGAATTTGATTACTGGCAACGGATGTTTTTGTATAATCAAAGAATG
>NZ_RHNZ01000027.1 GCF_003946395.1 Levilactobacillus fuyuanensis
CATTCTTTGATTATACAAAAACATCCGTTGCCAGTAATCAAATTCGTTTGATTACCAACAACAGATATTTTAGAACCATATTGTGAAACAGCTTACCCCACAAATCAATTTGTGAGAGGATATTTGCTATTGCGTTCTATTCGGCTGCATGGTATTATTCTCTTATCGAAACGATATGAGAAATCTTATCCAAGACGCTGATCCTAGACAAACACCCACGGAGGTTACCATTTATGGCCAATCATTTTGACTTACACGCTGCGACTGCTCTTGCCACTAAGCCAGGACCATTCATGACCATGATCTTACCCGTAACTGGCGTGCCGGCGACTGACCGGACGCAATTCAATAGCTTACTCAAAGAAGGGAAGCGGCAACTTGAAAAAGTTGCGCCTAACCGCGCCTGGTCTGCGTATGAAGAATCCTTTGCGCCATATGAACATGGCCCACTGACTAATGGGAGTGCTCGGGGCCTGTTGATCATGGCGGGGGCCACGGAGAGTTATCACTACTGGTTGCACACCGCGGTTGCATCGACTGTGACCGTGACCTACCAGCCCAATGTCCTGCCAATCTTACAGTCGCGAGACCTGACGAGTGACTACGATCTACTATTACTGGATAGTCAAGGTTTTGAACTGGCGCAAGTTCGTAGCGGTCGGCCTGAATTGGTTAACTTACCGGTGGAGGCCCCAACGACCTTAGAAAAAGCGTTGGGTAGTGAGCTCCGTGACCGGGGACGTTGGCAACGGTCTGCTGGAGACAGTACCCACTACAGCGGGACTGGAACGCTGGATGCCAGCAAGGCTGCCGATCAACGTAACTACTTCATGGCAGTCGATGCTTATGTGAGCCAGCATTTCTCAAACGTCGACCAGGTGCCACTGATTCTCGTCGCGGCGGCTAACAACCAGGGGAACTTCCGCAAACTTTCGCAGAATGCTTATCTGGACGCTAATGTTCGGGTCGTGCAGAATCCGAATTTGGCGGCGGCTAACCAGACCTTGGCGGCGTTAACGGTCGGCGTGAACGACCAACGCCACGTCCAGGCCACACAGATTCGCCAGGATGCTTATGACAAGGTTCGGCAACAGAATCAAGTCGTGCAGGACCTGGGGGCCTTGGCAACTGCTGCGGTGCAGGGGCAGATCGCCAAGCTGTGGATTCAAGACGACGCCAGCCATCCCGGTCACTTAACAGAGAGTGGTGACGTGATGACGGCGACGGCTCTGAGTCGGCAGAATAACTTGTACAACGACCTCGCGTTGCTGGTCTCGCAACGCGGTGGGCAGGTCGAAGTACTGCCGGTAGATGCCATGCCGACGCGTAGTCCCATTGCCGCACAGCTGCGGATCAGAGAGTCCGTTCAGCTGTAGGGTTGCTTTGGAGGAAAAGGTGAATTGTGAAAGTGTCGGTGGATTCCCCAGTCGTGGTGGTCTACCGGCACTTTTGCCATCTAAGGTGACTAGTCGTTGCTAAGGTTCCGACAGAACCTGTGAAAGGGGGTGGTTCCAATGGTTTAAAATGGTTTCATCCACGAAAGGTTTGCTATCTCTGCGAGTTATCGATCTGAACACTATTGCTTTAGGGTGGCTTAAATTAGAGTCCATTCGCCAACACCTTTAGATTAGTTTATGTTTTCGCTCAACCAGTTAAGTTGTGGGGGTCAATTCGGCACGGCTGTGCTAGAATATAACCTAGACATTATGGAGAGGTGACATCATGATCTACGGGACTGGTATCGATATTACTGATTTGGCACGGGTCAAGGACGTTGTGGCTAAGCAACCACAGTTTTTACAACGGGTCTTGACGCCTGACGAGTTGGGCGACTATCAGGAGTTGAGCGGGCAACGGGCAGTGGAATTTATCGCTGGCCGTTGGTCCGCCAAGGAATCCTACAGCAAGGCCATGGGAACTGGTATTGGCCGGGAAGTTGGGTTCCAAGACATTGAGATTCGCGATAACGATGCTGGTCAGCCCATTGTGTTGCGGCAACCCTTTACCGGGCGTGCCCACGTTTCAATCTCACATACGGCGACCGTGGTCATGACTCAGGTCATTTTAGAAAGAGGGCAAGCGTAATGGTAGTTGGGGTACACCGCCCAACGCAATTGGTCATTGACCGGGCTGCGTTACGGCACAACATTCACGCGGAGGTTGAGCGGTTAGATGAGGGCTGTGAACTGTTTATGGTCGTTAAGGCCAACGGTTACGGTCATGGGGCAATCCAGGTTGCTCAAGCGGCTAAGGACGCTGGGGCGACTGGATTCTGTGTGGCAATTTTGGATGAAGCCTTGGAATTGCGGGCAGCCGGCTTTAATGAACCTATTCTGGTTTTAGGGGTGACCTCACCAGCCGATGCACCGTTAATGGCAGCTGAGAGAATCTCTACGACGGTTGCGGCAACGGACTGGTTGTCTGATGCTCAGGCCTACTTGGCTCTCGCAGAGCCGACGGCAGAACCCCTACACGTTCACTTAGGCTTAGATACCGGGATGGGACGGATTGGTTTTCGGACGGTCGACGAATTGGCCACGGCCATTGACTTTTTAGGGCAACACAAGTCAACTCTAGACTTCGAAGGCATCTTCACCCATTTCTCCACGGCGGACAGCCCAGATGACCACTACTTCAAGCAGCAGGTGGCTAAATGGCATACGCTCACGGATAATCTACCGCATCGGCCCCGTTACGTTCACGTCTCCAACTCGGCAACGAGCCTGTGGCACGCGGCATGTAACGACAACATGGTCCGATTCGGGGTGTCCGGTTACGGTTTGAATCCTTCCGGGACGGCCATCGAAGTGCCATATGCGTTACAGCCAGCCTTGAGCTTGACTAGTGAATTGGTCTTCACGAAGAAGATTGCGGCTGGCGATTCCGTGGGTTACGGCGCCACCTATACCGCTGATCAAGCCGAATGGGTCGGCACCGTGCCAATTGGTTATGCTGATGGTTACGAACGCCGGTTGCAAGGCTTCCACGTGTTGGTCGATGGCCAAGCTTGTGAAATCATTGGTCGCGTCTGCATGGACCAATTGATGGTTCGCTTACCCCATGATTATTCGCGGGGCACAACGGTTACCCTAGTGGGTCAAGATCATGGTGCTGAGATTACGTTGCAAGACGTTGCCGATTACTGTGGGACCATCCATTACGAGATTGCTTGTGGCTTTACCGGGCGGTTGCCTCGGCGGTATCTGAATTAATTTAGACGGGTTATAGTGTCCAGGTTAGGTGATTCGTGGTAAACTATATGAGTCGAGATGTATTCACAACCTAGGAGGAAAATCATGATCCGTTCTCAGCAATTAGACAGACCAACTTTACGGTTACACATTTCCAAGAGGGTCCAGCGTCAAGCGTTGGTACCGTTGCGGTCAGCTGCAGCTGATAAACTTTCGTTAATTGCAGGGTATCAAGCGATGGCCCTCATCAATCAGGATATTGCTCGAATCTTTACGCCGTGCGAAGAAGAAGCCGAACGGCGCTTAACCAAGTTTCGTCGCACACAACATTAAAAAATAGAACAGAATAAGTAGATAGGGGATGGCGGCCCATGGCCCGTGTTGAAGTTAAACGCGGTGATGTGTTCTTCGCCGACCTATCACCAGTCGTTGGTTCGGAGCAGGGCGGTATGCGTCCCGTCCTGATCGTCCAAAACAACGTGGGGAACCACTACAGTCCAACCGTAATTGTGGCGGCAATCACCGCCCGGATTGAGAAACCGAAAATGCCGACACACGTCGGCATTTCGGCGGATCGAACCGGTATTGAGCGGGATTCCGTCATTTTGCTTGAGCAAATTCGAACGATCGATAAGCAACGGTTAAAGGACCAGGTGACCCATTTGGATGTCAAGACCATGGCAGCGGTCGATGCTGCTTTGGCAACTAGCGTGGGCTTGGTGGATAAGTCGAAGAAGAAGCGGAAACGAAGCAACACCCGCACTACATAGCAATTTTAGTGACAGTTAAGTTCAGGACTTTTTGTTCTGGACTTTTTTGTTGCCAATTTTCGGGTTAGCTATCAATTTCGCCTGCGGCTGCCAGGGCTCCGCTTGCTGTGGGGAACGGTCAAAGCCTGAGGGGCGGTCTTTGACCTCGCCTGCAAGCCCCGAAAGATCCGGGTCTCACAGGTCGTCCCGCGCTGTAGGCTGGCGAAAGACACCAGCCAACACCGCCGTCACAGCACGCTCCGCCCTGGCATCCTCTGGCTTCAGTTGGCAGCTAACCCGATATTGGCGTTGTTTGGAATGAGGGGTATCACTGAATTGTTTGAGGCTGCCTAAGCTAGCCGCGAAAGATATGCAGTGACAGTTTACGTTGGTCAATACTACTGCGCGGTTGCTATTTCTAATGAATATTAGTTGAGAACGCCAACGTATAGCCGGAGGCAGACAGGGTGGAGCCGGCCGTGACGGTGGTGTTGGGCCGGGCGGTCGATTCTTCCCGGCCTTACAGCACGGGACATCTTGGAGACACATGGTCTTCGTGGCTTCAAGGTGAGCTGGAAGCCAGCTCTTTGGCTGGAGGCGGCCCCACAGCAGGTGGAACCCTGTCTGACGCAGGCGAGCGGTCATTCACAAAAGATACCAGTGTACAAAAAGATCGCCCCGCCAGTAGTGGTGGGGCGATTCAATAGCGTTTGTTTTAGCTTTCGTGGCGTAAGTCTTCGATTTCAGGAACATGGAATTCCTTACGTTCGAGGGCCTTCACAATGCGGTCCAGCTTTTCTTCGTCAACTTCGGCGGGAAGGGTGAACATGGTCCGGTGAACCAATTCACCTTCCTGAGCATCCAGACTGATAACGCTGGCAATCGATGTGTACTTCGTGATGATTTTAGCCATACCAGCCAAGTCACCGCGTTCACCAGCTGAAACGACGGTGATCACGTAACTTCCGATGTTCACGTTCCAGGATTGAGATAACATGTCCATCAGACGGGTATGGGTCAAGATACCGTAGAAGGCATTCTTGTCATCTAACACGGCGATGTAAGGTAAATCCTTAATGGAGAAGAAGACGTTAAAGAAGGCAGCGTTGACTGAAATGAATTTCGTAGCGTTCTTCAGTAATGACGTCACCGGGAGCTGCATGTCGCCGCCCCGAGACTTATGGCGATAGATGTGCATCTTATAGATATTTCCCCGGAAGATCTGTCCGGTTTCATCCAGGATCGGCACACACCGATAGCCCGAGTCTTCCAAGACTTTCAGGGCTTGTTCCAGGGTGACGTCCTCGCGAACCGTAACTAACCGTTCTTTCGGTTTCACTAGGGATTTTAGCAGCATAGCAGTGACCTCCTAAAATTAGAAACTTCTAATAATCTCCTTTAATAATACCATAGTTCCCCCCGTAAATGGTAGCTCTTTTTCGTGAAAGACGAGGAAAGTTTTCCTAAAGAAGGGACGGCCTGCAAGGGTTATGAAAAAAATTATAAAAAGTCGCCACCCGTATGAAATCGAGTGGCGACTTTTTTAGAAATTCATTAGAAGATAACGACGGGTGTTCCGACGCTAACGTTTTTATAAACGTCGCCGACCTTGGAAGGTGGCGTGTTGACACAGCCATGTGACCCGTGACTCTTATACCAAGTGCCCCCGTATTGCGGTTGCCAAGGCGAATCATGAATTCCAACACCGGTGTCATCGACAGGCATCCAGTACTTAACCTTAGAGGCGTAGTTGGACCCGTTGTCGTTCTTACCACGTAACGTGGTGTTGCGTTGCTTACTCCAGATTACCCAGACACCACTTGGAGTGTGGTGAGCGGTCGTTGGCAGACCGGTAACAACTGCCGTGGAGACCACGAGCTTACCGTTCTTGTAGACCCACATGTGCTGGTTGACCTTGTCGACTTCCACATAGGAATTACCGATATCGGTACCATTGTTGTGGTAACCACTCCCTTGAATAGCAGGTGTCCGTGACATGCCTTTGCCATCTAAGACCAGTTTGCTCAGGGTTGGTGTTTCGGACTTAACCTTGATGCTCCAGCCGTAAAGGCCAGCCTTGACCTTGACCGTCCCACGCTTGGTGGACTTGAAAGTCCGGGTCTTGTTGATGGTACCATACTTGCTGCTGAGCTTGGTCAGGTAGCTTTTAATGGCGGCAGTGTTGGTTGCCAATTTGCCATCCTTGAGCGTTAACCAACTGGCTAACGTTTCAGCAGGAATGGTGATCTTGTGGCCACTTAACTTGTAGACGTAACTTTCCTTCGTAATGGCAACGGCCTTTTCCTTAGCCGTCTTGAAACTAGTACTCTTAGTCGTTACCGCTGGCTTGAGATAATCTTTGGAAACGTTGACCGTGGTTTTGCCCTCTTCAATGGCGTCTGTGATAGATGTCGCGAGCTTAGCCGAATCCAACTGGTTCCCGTTTTGTTCCTTGGTGACCTCGTATTGCCCATCTTTATAGGTAAACGAAGCATCCTTGGCAGCTGTCCGGGTCGCATTTGCTTTGGTAGCAATAGTGTCGGCTAACGTCTTGACACTTTCCTGATTGGCGCTGCTGGCGTTCAGCTTGATGCTGTCAGCCGTGGCGGTCGTGACGTGAACCGGCCAAGACCAGACGTTTTGCTTAGCAATTAACTGCCGTAAAGCCGTCTTGGACGTGACCTTCAAATCAACCTTTTGGGTTTTGAAAGTCGTAACGGTCTTACTGCCGTCCTTTAACGTTAATTCTTGATCCTTGAGCGCGGACTTGAGTTTCGTTGCCGCTTGATCGGCGGTACTGCCGCCGACGTTGACCCCAGCAATCTCGGTATCCTTGAAGAACACCTTGGCTGAGGAATAATGATAAGCTTGGCCTACGTAAATCGCACCGACCGCGACAATTGCGGTCACGATGCCGATTATGAAGCCGGTTTTCTTTTTCATTGGTAGTGACCTCCTAAAATAAGCCAGTGGAAGGAAAGTCGTCGTCCTTAACGATCACGTACTAGCATAAACCTAGCTTACTTCAAACTACCTTAAATAACAATCTTACTGCCCAGTTGTTAGCGCTTTCGTAAACAATTAATTTTCTAATGTTAATATTTAAGGTTATTGGTGTCGACGGTTACGGCGGTGAAAGGATTTACCTTTTGGTTGTAAACTTGTGCGCAAGTCGTGTATGGTCTGAACAGCGATAGCTTAGGAACTAGTCCGGAATTTGTGAATAAAGAGTCGGTAATAATTACGGTGGTATTTTTAGAGTACCAGTCATTTAATAACGAACAAATGGGGACCCGAGGTGCAACAGGGGAGGCGATATGGTAAAAGTCAAAAAAATTCTAAATTTCTTCGGATTCTGACTGAGACTGTCGATTGTGATGGTACTTGCCGGGTGCAGCGGGTATGCTGTGGAAATGGTAAACCAGAAGCGACAAAAAATCGTCGCTCCCGCAGGAACGACGATTTCAAAGTAAGAGTTGAATTACTTGAGGGCAGCTAAACCGTCCTTAGTAACTTGCTTCAAAGTAGCAGCTGACTTAGCCATTAAGTCCTTTTCCTTATCGGATAATGGAACTTCGATGACGCTAGCTAAACCACTACCATTGATAACGGCAGGCGTACCGATGAAGATGTCATCTAAGCCATATTCGCCGTTCAAAGCAGCACCGATAGGTAATACGGCGTTTTCGTCACGCAAGATAGCCTTGGTAATCCGCATCAAGCAGGTTGCAACACCGTAGAAAGTGGCACCCTTCTTGTTGATGATTTCGTAAGCCTTGTTCCGCGTGTCGTCTTCGATCTTAGCTAAGTCGTCATCAGTCACGCCTTGTTCCTTGGCAATGGCCATCAATGGCTTGGAGCCGATCGTAGCTTCGTCGTATGCAGCGAATTCGGAGTCACCGTGTTCACCCATGATGTAGGCGTCCACGTTCCGTGGGTCAACGTTGAATTTCTTAGCCAAAGCAACGCGTAAACGTGCCGTGTCCAAAGAAGTCCCTGAACCGATAACCTTTTCCTTTGGGAAGCCTGAGAACTTCCAAGTAGCGTAAGTTAAGATGTCAACTGGGTTAGCAGCAACCACGAAGATACCATCGAAACCGGAATCAACAACGGGCTTAACGATTGAAGACAAGATCTTTAAGTTCTTGTTAACCAAGTCCAAACGCGTCTCGCCTGGCTTTTGTGGGGCACCAGCAGTGATTACGACGATGTCAGCATCGGCGCAGTCAGAGTAGTCACCGGAGTAGACTTTCTTAGGGGCAGTGAAGACTTGAGCATCTTCAAGGTCTAAGGCGTCTCCTTCAGTTCTATCTTTAATAACATCCACAATCACGAATTCTTCAGCTAAACCTTGGTTCATCATTGAGTAAGCGTATGAAGAGCCAACGGCCCCGTCACCAACGAGAACTACTTTTTGATGGTTTTTAGTAGTCAAATCCATTCATCTCCTAATAAATTTTTGACATCAAGGTACGCAAAAATACCCACTTGTAAGTATAACATGTAAACCAGAGGCCGACCACGGCCGGGCTTGAAAATTTGTGAAGACAGCGTTTTCTTTTAGTGAAACGGTTCACCATGGGCAGAATCGGTGCAGTGGCGGGGCGACTATGCTATACTCAGGGGTGTTAATTTGGTATCGTCAGAATAATTTGCGCCAGCTGAACGGGGAGAAACGCGACCGTCCAGCTCTTTTGTTTCTCGCATACCTTGTGGCCCACAATTATCGGTGGTCTTAACCGTCCGATAGGGTGTGGGTCGGGGTTCCTGTGGACAGAATTGGCTAAGATTAATTATTTCATATATTAAGCAACGAAGTCTTGTGTGCCTTGCTCGCTTGCCAGTATGATGGAAGCTAGTGATGAGTCTGCCACCGGCTTGGGACGCAGATAACCAGATTAGATACGGATGCAAGTGTCATCGTGGGCGGACAGCTGTATTAGATGCTGTCAGGCTTCGGTTACCCCACGCTAAATAAATAGAACTATTGTGATAAGAGGGAGAAATTAGTAAGCATGAAAATGATCGTTGGTTTAGGAAACATTGGTCCTCAATATAACGGAACGCGCCACAACACTGGTTTTATGGTTGTCGATGAATTTGCCAAGCAACACGGGATCGAATTGACCACCCGCAAGCTGGACGCCCGTTACGGGACCGGTATTGTGAATGGTGAAAAGGTACTGGTTGTGAAGCCCACGACGTTTATGAACGAATCCGGACGCGCGGTCCATCCTCTGATGGATTACTTCAAGATCGACCTGGATGACATCTTTATCGTCCACGATGACATGGACTTGCCCGTGGGCCACATCCGCCTGCGCGATCACGGTTCAGCCGGGGGCCACAACGGAATCAAGAGTATTATTGCCCACGTCTCCAGCAAGGATTTCAAACGCCTGCGTGTGGGTACCGGCCATCCCGAGAAGATGTCCGTCGTCGACTACGTGTTGACCAAGTTCACCACGGAACAACAGCCACTCTTCAACCAGTCTGCGGACAAAGCCGTAGCAGCGCTGGATGATTGGCTGAGTGGGACGGAATTCACTCAGTTAATGAATAAGTACAACTAAGAAGAGGAAGTTATCTCGTGAATTTAGAAGCATTTATGACGCAGACGCCGGCATACGCGACGATCCGCCAAACCTTAGGGGCCGGGCAACGCCAATTGGTGACCGGACTCAACGGTTCCGCGGAGACGTTGTTCATTGCCAGTCTGCTCCACGACCAGCAACGGTCGATCGTTTACGTGACGGATACCCTGTATCACGCGGGGCAACTTGTCGACGACCTGGCCAACCTATTAGATGAAAATGAACTCTTCGAATTCCCCGTTGAAGAACTGCTAGCGGCCGAAGTTGCCACGAGTTCACCGGAATACCGGTCTTCACGAATCGATGCCTTGCGGGCATTGCAGAGCGAGCGACCGGTCGTTATCGTGACGGCGTTATCCGGACTACGGCGGTTCTTACCGGCACCCGAGAACTTTGCGGCGGCTCGTTTTACCGTTAAAGCGGGTGACGACTTTGACCTCGAGAACTTGCAACAACGGCTCTTTGGGATGGGCTACACCCATCAGAAGCTGGTGGCGGGTCCCGGCGACTTCGCCGTGCGGGGATCAATCATTGATATTTATCCGTTGGCAGCAGACTATCCGGTTCGGCTGGACTTCTTCGATACCGAAGTGGATTCCCTCCGGTACTTCGATCCCGCCACGCAGCGGAGTATTGAAAATGTCGATGAGGTGGAAATTCTGCCAGCCACCGACTTTATTTTAACGGCCGACGAACGGGCCGCCGGGGCGGATGCTCTGATGGCTGAACTGACGCAACAGGTCGCCAAGTTGGATGAGGATGCCACGACCACGCTGACTAACCAGGTGAAGCCCCTGGTCGATGGTTTGCGGAAGGGGTCCGTTGATCCCCAACTCATGGAGTTCGCCGACTATTTGTTCCCGGAACATCACCAACTGCTGGACTACTTACCGGCTAATGGATTGGCGCTGTTTGGGGACTATTCGCGTCTACAGGATGCCGAACGGCAGTTACTGGAAGACGAAGCCAACTGGGCCACGGATAAGTTGACCCATCACCAGATCTTTGCGCAACAAACGTTTGGTGGTGAATTACGGCCAATCATCAAGGATGATCCGCACGCGCAGGTCATGCTGGCGCTGTTCCAGAAGGGGATGGGTAACCTCCGCTTCCAGGCGGTCACCAACGTTGTGACGCGAGCCATGCAGCAGTTCTTCGGCCAACTCCCTGTGATGAAGACTGAGATTGACCGCTGGCGCAAGCAGAAGGAAACGGTGGTCTTACTGGTCCAAGACGAGGAGCGCCTCGCTAAGATCGAAGAGACGCTGGACGATTTTGAAATTCAAGCCGTCTTAACGAAGGAAGAAAATTTACAGAATAATTTGACCCAGCTTGTGCCCGAACGGTTACGAACCGGGTTCGAACTGCCAGAAGCCAATCTGGTCGTTATCACCGAAGCTGAAATGTTCCAGAAGGTCACGAAGAAGCGTGCGCGGCGGCAGACGATGGCCAATGCCGAACGGCTGAAGAGTTATACCGACCTAAAGCCCGGAGACTACGTGGTTCACGTGAACCATGGGATTGGGAAATTCATCGGCATGCAGACGTTGACGGTGGATGGCGTGCACCAAGACTACATGACCATCGACTACCAGGACAACGCGCAACTCTTTATCCCGGTAACCCAGTTGAATCTGATTCAGAAGTATGTGTCCTCCGAGGACAAGAAGCCCCGGATCAACAAGCTGGGTGGTTCCGAGTGGGCCAAGACCAAGAGTAAGGTTGCCGCCAAGATTGAGGACATCGCCGATGAATTGGTCGACCTCTATGCCAAGCGGGCAGCCGAAAAGGGTTTCGCCTTTCCCAAGGACGACAGCTTACAGACGGACTTTGAAAATGACTTCCCTTACGCCGAGACGCCCGATCAACTGCGGACTGTCGACGAAGTGAAGCACGATATGGAAAAAGCCCGGCCAATGGATCGTCTATTGGTCGGGGATGTGGGTTACGGGAAGACCGAAGTAGCACTGCGGGCAGCCTTTAAGGCGGTCGAAGCAGGCAAACAGGTGGCCTTCCTGGTGCCAACGACCATTCTGGCCCAGCAACACTATGACACCATGATCAACCGGTTTGAAGGATATCCGATCAACGTTGAAATGTTTTCACGGTTCCGTACGACTAAGCAGATTCACCAGTCGATCAAGGATTTGGAGAGCGGCCAATTGGATATCGTGGTCGGGACCCACCGCTTGCTGTCTCAAGACGTGAAGTTCAAGAACCTCGGCCTCGTTTTGGTCGATGAGGAGCAGCGATTTGGGGTCAAGCATAAGGAACGATTGAAGCAGCTGAAAGCCAATGTCGATGTGCTGACGCTGACGGCGACGCCAATTCCACGGACGCTTCACATGTCCATGTTGGGTGTGCGAGACCTCTCTGTGATCGAAACGCCACCGGCTAACCGATTCCCTATTCAAACCTACGTCATGGAACAGAACGCTGGGGCCATCCAGGATGGCATCCGGCGCGAAATGCAACGGGGCGGTCAGGTCTTCTACCTGCACAATCGGGTGGATGACATTGAAAAAACCGTCAGCCAGATTCAAGCACTGGTGCCAGAGGCGCGGGTTGGCTACATTCACGGGAAGATGACCGAAGCTCAGCTGGAAGGGGTTCTCTTTGACTTCTTGCGGGGCGATTACGATGTGCTGGTCACCACGACCATCATCGAAACCGGGATTGATATTCCCAATGCCAACACGCTGTTCGTTGAGAATGCCGACCGGATGGGCCTCTCACAGTTGTATCAATTGCGGGGTCGTATCGGGCGGAGCAACCGGGTGGCTTACGCCTACTTCACGTACAAGCCAAACAAGGTCTTGACGGAAGTCAGCGAGAAGCGGCTCGAAGCCATCAAGGACTTCACCGAACTGGGGTCCGGCTTCAAGATTGCTATGCGAGACCTGTCTATTCGGGGTGCTGGTAACCTGTTGGGTAAACAACAACATGGATTCATCAACTCCGTGGGGTATGACTTGTATACGCAAATGTTAAGTGATGCGGTTGCTAAGAAGCGGGGAAAGAAGACGCAGCCGAAGACCGATACCACGGTTGAACTGGGTGTCGAAGCTTACCTGCCGAGCGATTACATTGAAGATGAACAACAGAAGATTGAAATGTACAAACGGATTCGCCAGCTGGAGAGTGACGATGAGGTCAGTGAAATTCAGGCTGACTTGATCGACCGCTTCGGTGACTATCCGGAGAGTGTCGCGCAACTCCTGACAATCGGTCAATTGAAGTTGGCGGCCGATCTCGCGTTGGTCGACAAGATTCGTCGAGTCAACGGGGATGTCTTTGTGACGATCTCCAAACAAGGCACTAACATCTTAGGTGGCGAGGACGTCTTCAAGGCGTTAGCCGCCACGCAGCTGAAGGCGACGGTCGCAGTCGATAACGATCGTCTGCACGTCAAGCTGGTCTTGCAACCTAACATGACGGTTAAGGACTGGTTACCACAGGTCCAACTGTTCATGGGCGCCCTTCGCGACATCGTGGTGCTGATGACGAAGCCTAAGGCGGATGAGAAGTAGTTAGCTTGTTTCGACGAGTTATGTGGCGTGATGTCACTGGTCTCAACTGAAAGTAGAGACTGGGCAGTAAGTAGTAAGTTGATGCGGTCTTAGTTGGCGACTATGTCGTAGAGTCAAGACTGCATCAACACTCAAATTTTAGCTATAAATAAGAACGAGAGTATCATGCGCTAAAACTGTGTCAACCGCAGGGATGGTGAGTACAGGACTACCTGGTGATTTGGCTAAAACAGTATGAGCCGTGAGAGTGGTGTAAATAGGTTCAGCCGTGGGAATTTTCTTAGCGGCCGACTCTGCCGCTTAGAAAATTGGTGACTTTGAAACTCGGTTCTCAGAGGTTCAAAGCAAGCCTAGAGACCGTTCTATGGCTCTAGGCGTCCGCCCACCGCGTCCCGGCCTATTTACACCACCCGGTAAGGCGCGGTAATCCGCAATTTAGTGTGAAACCATAAGGAGGAGAATCGATGGGCAACCGCAACGTGAATACGACCTTGCAAGGCGCCCTGATTCTTTCCATCGCGGCGTTCATTGCCAAACTACTGAGCGCCGTGTACCGCGTGCCGTTTCAGAACATGGTCGGCAACACCGGGTTCTACGTGTATCAGCAGGTTTATCCGCTCTACGGCATTGGCATGACCTTTGCGTTGAGCGGCTTGCCGGTATTTATCTCCAAATTAGTCGCGGAAGCACCGGACTTGCCCAGCCAACAACAAGTGGCCCGGCAGGTCTATCGATGGCTCTGGGGACTGGCGTTAGTCATCTTCGGTGGCTTGATGGTGGGTGCACCCGGCATCGCTCGGGGGATGGGAGACAGTCACCTCGCACCGCTGATACAGATGGTTGCCTGGATGTTCCTGTTCATGCCGGCGCTGTCGGTGGGCCGGGGCTATCACCAAGGCCGCTTTCAAATGTTACCCACGGCGCGCTCACAAGTTGTCGAGCAGTTAGTCAGGGTCGTCGTGATTCTGGTGGCTGCTGCTTGGGCGACCAGCCACGATTGGTCCGTCTATACGATGGGCACCTGGGCGCTGAGCGGGGGCACAATTGCTGCAGTGGCGGCTTTATTGGTGCTGCCTCGCTGGCGACGGCGTGATGTTGCCTCAGTGGCGAGACTGCCGCACGTCGGTCGGCGTCTGTTGATTGAGGGGGGAACCCTGTGTCTCCTGACGGCGATGTTGGTCCTCCTCCAGTTAGTGGATTCATTTACGGTTAAAAATGGTCTGGTCGCCGGGGGTATGGGTGATCTGGCAGCCAAGAGTCTCAAGGGGGTCTATGACCGCGCCCAGCCGCTGGTCCAATTAGGATTGGTGGTGGCGGTGGCCTTTGCGACCTCACTGCTGCCAGCCCTGACAGCGGCGCAACAGGAGCGTCGACCCGCAGCTTTTAAGCGGTTGACCACGACCATGATGCGGATTGCCTTGATGGTCGCTGTGGCAGCTACGGCCGGACTGATCAGTCTGATGCCGTGGATCAACCGACTGTTGTTTGGGGATACCCAAGGCTCAGGCATGCTGGCAGTCTACATGCTCAGCATCATTTTGGCAACGTTGATTCAGACCTATAACAGTGTGTTGCAGAGCCAAGACCAGTACCGTTTGACCGTGGTAGCCTTAGCGACTGGTTTAGCAGTGAAAATTATCGTCAATCACTGGGCCGTTCGCAACTTTGGGGCGACCGGCGCTAGCTGGCTGACAGTGATTAGCTTGGGAGCTATATTAGTCGTGATCTGGTACGGGTCTGCGGTGACCTTGCGCTCGGGCATTTGGACCAAGCCGTACATTCGAATTTTATTGGCTTGTACCATCCTGATGGTCTTCGGCGTTCGGCTCACCGTAGCCGTTTTGGAACACTGGTGGCCAGCCCTGATGACCAGTCGTTTGGCCATCGGTGGCGGCTTGCTCGTCACGATTCCTGTGGGGGGACTGCTCTTTATCGGTTTAGCGCTCAAGTGGCATTTATTATCGGTCCGGGAGTGGTTAGCGATTCCCCACGGCGAGAGTGTGTTAAGATTATGGCAACAACTTAGTCAACACGGAGGAAAATAATATGCGATTAGATAAATATTTGAAAGTTTCACGGATCATCAAGCGGCGGTCAGTCGCTAAGGAAATTGCCGACAAGGGTCGGATCATGATCAACGGCAAGGTGGCCAAGTCTTCAAGTGATGTGGCGACAAATGATGAGTTGGTTATTAAGTTCGGTAACAAAACATTAACGGTCAAAGTTAATGAATTGCTGGAAACCACGAAGAAGGATGACGCCGAACGGATGTACACCATCGTCAAGGAAGACTACGCTCAAGATTTTCGACAAGAAAATTAGGTTAAATATGACGAATGTTTTACATTATGCTAAACGTGGTAGACGCGTAAATTGAAACTTGCTATACTCAAGTTAAACTATCTGGTGAAAACTGAGGAGTGAGTGGAAAATGGCTGACGTAAAACCGAAACCGGCGAAGATCGAACGTTTAGAAAATGACTATACCCGGCGACTGGACCGCCAACAGGCAACGGTTCACCATCATCAATGGCTCGGCAAACGTCGGATGCGGCGGGCAACGCGCATCCTTGCCATCTTTGCTGTGTTTGCAGTCGTCCTAGGCATTCAACTCGTTCGGACTAATGCCAGCCTGCATCACGTGCGGCAAGAAGTGACCACCAGCAAACAAAAGCTGGCGGCCACGAAGGCCACAGATCACAAGCTTCAATTACAAATCAAACAATTAAACAACAAAGACTATTTGGGCCGGCTCGTTCGCTCGAAGTACTATTATTCGAAGTCCGGGGAGACTATCTACAGCTTACCCGGTGACCATGCGAGTGATGTGACCGTTAAATAGTTCAGTTAAAGATCCACTAGTTCGTCTTGAACTGGCGGATCTTTTTTAATTCATGAGCGTTTGCTGAGAGTTTGTTGTGACTTTTTTGGTGAATGGGGGTAGCATGAAGGTATTCACAAAAGAATATTGCTGTCATTATTCGAGGCATTGCCATCGGTTTTTGCAAAGAGGGAAGCGAACATTCAAACCAACGAAAAATGACTGCCACCGGGAATTGCGTGATCGTGGATTGACCAGAAAAAAAGCCAACAAAAATGAAGCGGTCATTTCCCGGTTTAACGGGCAAACGGATTGGCTACCAGGTGACATAAGTGAACCCGGAAACTAATAAGTGGTGCGAAAGTTAATTTAACGGGCTTTCCGGCGGGTCAGAAAAATCGGTTAACGGACTTTCTTTTTAGCTTTTCTCGTGTGGAAATGTGGTAAATTGTGTTATACTGAAAGCACTTATTTTAAGGAGGAACTTCTTTTTTATGGCAATCGAGGTTGGAGCTAAAGTTTCCGGAAAGGTCTCCGGAATTACGAACTTTGGTGCATTTGTTGATTTAGGCGACCACAAGACCGGACTAGTGCACATTAGTGAGATTTCTGACGGTTACGTCAAGGATATCCATGACGTTTTGTCCGTCGGTGACGAAGTAACGGTCAAGGTGTTGACTGTTGGTAACGATGGGAAGATTGGTTTGTCGATTCGCAAAGCGACGGATCATCCGGCTGGTGATCGGCCACATCATAGTAGTCACAATGAACACCGGGATCATGAACAACATCGTGGTAGTGGCAATAGTGCTGCTAATCACGGTGGCGAAAGTCATGGGCACGGTCGGCGGTTTGAAAATAACGGTCCCCGGCCTCACCATAGCTCAGCTAATGGCCGATTCTCGGGCCATCAAGCGGCTCCCCATAAAGAAAATTTTGACGACATGATGTCAGGGTTCTTGAAGTCGAGTGAGGACCGTCTGGCAACGATTAAACGAAACACTGAAGGCAAACGTGGCGGCCGTGGTGGCCGGCGGAGTTAGTCAGCAGACTAACGTGCCATCAAGATGAAGAGGACCGCACTTGTGCGGCCCTTTTTCATAACCAGAAAGAGGGGAAGCGCCCGTGTCACTGGAAACGGACTTTCAACGCAATTGCCAGTTGCATGGCTGGAATGATCCGCAGCAACACGGTTTAATTGCGGTGTCGACCGGGGTCGACTCAATGGTGTTGCTGATGTTATTTGCCCAGCTACCGGTCGACCAGCGCCCCCAGTTAACGGTGGTTCACGTGAATCATCAGTTACGTGAGCAGAGTCGAACGGAGGCGGCATTTCTCAAGGAATGGTGTGCACAACACCAGATCCCGTTGGTCGTGACCGTTTGGCCCAAAGATCAACAACCCACTCATGGAATTGAGGATGCTGCGCGACAGTTTCGTTATCAATTCTTTGCCAAACAGTTGGTGGCGCAAGATGCTGACTGGTTGGCGACCGCTCATCAGGCCGATGAGCAGGCGGAAACGATTCTGTTTAAATTGATGCGGGGTGGTCAACTTGAACAGCTGACGGGAATGGCGGCCAGTCGACCGTTTCACAACGGGCAACTGATCCGGCCACTCCTGCCCTTTACCAAGTCCATGTTGCGGGCGTATGCCGAGCAACAGCAGATTCCTTGGTATGAGGATGCCACGAACCGTGAGCTGACGGCTAGCCGTAACCGAGTGCGTTTACAGCTCTTACCGGCCATGCGGCAAGAAAATCCGCAGGTTGAGCGGCACTTATTGGACTATGCGGACCAGCTGCAAGATGTTCTTCAAGTGGCAGATCAGGCCGTGACCGACAGCTTGGCACAGATTGTGCGTCAACAAGATCCAGTCGTCGTTGACACACAGGATTTTCTCAAGCAACCAACTGCTCAGCGTCAGCTAATTTTGAGCCGACTAATCAAGCAGTGCCAGCCGACTTTAAGCACGGAACCTGGTGTGCGCCAGGCGTGTGAGCAGTTGTTGGCGAATGGGCAACACCCAACCGGGACAGTTGATTTGGGAGCCGGCTGGTCACTGGTTAAAAAGTATGGAACGTTTACATTCAATCAATTCGAAAATTTCCGGCAAAAATCCAAGGAAGTTTTTAGTTTTATGGTAGTATTAAACCAATGGCGAGCGTTGGGGAATGGCTGGCAACTTGGCTGTTTCACGACGGACAGCCGTGATCACTTATCATCAAGCGAGGTCGTCGCTCTGACAGCGGATCAATTCCCATTGTGGGTACGGTCGTGGCAGGCAACGGATCGGTTGCGATTAAGTAGTGGACATCACCAGACGGTGCGGCGGGCATTGATCAATGCCAAGGTTCCCCGCGAAGAACGGGCGGCCGTGCCAGTCCTCGTGACGGCGCAAGACGAAGTGATTGCGGCGCTGGGTGTGAAATGGGCGGTCCAGCCGCAACGCGCGCACACAAGAAACTATCACATCAAATTAGAGCATGAATAGGCGAAAGGGGAACAGCATGAATAACGATATTTTAAAGGTCCTTTATAGTGAGGAAGACATTGCCGCGGCTTGTAAACGGTTAGGTACGCAACTTTCAGAAGACTACCGGGATAAGACACCATTAATCATTTGTGTCTTGAAGGGTGCTATTCTATTTATGACAGATGTTATTCGCGATATGGATATCTATGCAACAATCGACTTCATCGATGTCTCTAGCTATAACGGTGGTACGGCGTCATCCGGGACGATTCGATTATTGAAGGACTTGGATACCGATGTTGCTGGGCGCGACGTCCTCTTAGTAGAAGACATTATCGATACTGGTCGGACATTGAAGTACCTGGAAGACTTGTTGAAAGACCGGAAAGCGAACTCCATTCGGGTCTGCACGTTAATGGACAAACCAAGTGGTCGTGTGGTTGAAGCTAAGGCGGATTACGTTGGGTTTAATGTTCCAAGTGAATTCGTGGTTGGCTATGGGTTGGACTACGAAGAAAAATATCGGAATCTCCCGTACGTTGGTGTTTTGAAGCCATCCGTTTATTCAGATAAATAATTAGTCAATGATAGTCAATTGTGATAACATCTTATTTAGTCAAAGGGGCATATGCTCTAAAAATTCGTTCCTACAGTAGATGCTGGGAACTGTGAGTGAGGAGGCACGACATGAATAATCGACGAAATGGACTGTTCCGTAATAGTCTGTTTTACATTGTGATTTTCTTGTTGGTCATTGGTGTAGTTTACCTGTTCAACGGTAACGGCAACAGTTCTCAAACTCAAGAGATCCAATCGAGTCAATTTGTTAAAGATCTGAATGCAAACAAGATCAAGAAATTCTCCATTCAACCATCTGGGGGAGTTTACAAGATTACCGGGGAATATCGGAACGCGCAAAAGCGCACTACCAACACCGGATTTAGTCTCGGCGGCTCACAGAGCACAGCAGTGACTAGCTTTAGCACACAAGTCTTAACCAATAACTCAACGGTTTCTGAGATTGATAAGGTTGCTAAGAACCACAATGTTAAGATGAACACCAAAGCGGAAGAGTCGAGTGGCTTCTGGATTAACTTGTTAGTCTATGTTGCGCCACTAGTTATTTTCTTCTTCTTCTTCTACATGATGATGGGTCAAGCCGGCCAAGGCGGCGGCAATGGCAAGGTCATGAGCTTTGGGAAGAGTAAGGCCAAACCAGCCGATAGCAAGGAGAACAAGGTTCGCTTTGCCGACGTTGCTGGTGAGGAAGAGGAAAAGCAAGAACTTGTTGAAGTTGTTGAGTTCTTGAAGAATCCACGTAAGTTTGTGGCGTTAGGTGCCCGGATACCATCTGGTGTCTTGCTGGAGGGTCCTCCTGGTACTGGTAAAACGTTACTGGCGAAGGCCGTTGCTGGTGAAGCTGCGGTACCATTCTTCTCGATTTCTGGTTCAGATTTCGTGGAAATGTTCGTCGGTGTCGGGGCTAGTCGTGTCCGGGATCTGTTTGAACAGGCCAAGAAGGCTGCACCTTCGATCATCTTTATTGATGAAATCGATGCAGTTGGTCGTCAACGGGGTGCCGGCATGGGCGGTGGCCACGATGAACGTGAACAAACGTTGAACCAATTACTGGTTGAAATGGACGGGTTTACGGGGAGTGAAGGGGTCATTGTCATGGCCGCTACGAACCGTTCCGATGTGTTGGATCCCGCCTTACTACGTCCAGGTCGGTTTGACCGGAAGATTCTCGTTGGTCGGCCAGATGTTAAGGGGCGTGAAGCCATCTTGAAGGTTCACGCCAAGAACAAGCCATTAGCCAATGATGTTGATTTGAAGGAAATTTCTAAGCAAACGCCTGGGTTCGTGGGTGCTGACTTGGAAAACCTGCTGAACGAAGCGGCCTTATTAGCTGCACGACGGAATAAGACACAGATCGATGCTTCTGACTTGGATGAAGCCGAAGACCGTGTTATCGCCGGGCCTGCTAAGAAGGATCGGGTCATCAGTCCTGATGAACGTAAGACGGTTGCTTACCATGAAGCTGGGCATACTATCGTTGGGTTAGTCTTAAACGACGCCCGCGTGGTCCACAAGGTAACCATCGTCCCTCGTGGGCGTGCTGGCGGATACGCTATCATGTTGCCACGTGAAGACCAGATGCTGATGTCCAAGAAGGATGCCATGGAACAGATTGCCGGGTTAATGGGTGGTCGGACGGCTGAAGAGTTAATCTTCCACTCCGAATCATCTGGCGCCTCCAATGACTTTGAACAGGCAACGCAAATTGCCCGTTCCATGGTTACCCAATATGGGATGAGTGATGCACTGGGGACTGTCGCACTGGAAAGTGCTGGCGGACAACCATTTGCAGGGGCTGGCTATACCGGTCAACCAACTTACTCGGAACATACCGCTAACTTAATTGATAGTGAAGTTCGCCGGATCATCGGGGAAGCGCACGATACTGCCCGTCAGATTCTGGAAGAACACAAAGCAGAACACAAGATTATTGCGGATGCCTTGCTGAAATACGAGACGTTGGACGAAAAGCAAATTCTCAGCTTGTTTAACACCGGGAAGATGCCTGAAACGGACAACGGGAACGAATTCCCTAGCGAAAAGGCGGCAACTTTCGAAGAGTCTAAGCGTGAACTTGAACGCCGTGAAGCAGAACGTCAAGCTTCTACTGAAGCTAAGTTAGCTTCTAGCGCCTCAAGTGATACTGAATCTGCAGCAGAGCCAGCTAGCTCAGCCGCAAGTTCGGCAGCGCCAGACGATCACGATGAGTCCGACCATTCCGAATAATTGCAACGAACTAAGGTCCGGGACGGCTGTCTCGGACCTTTTCGTGACTCATGGAGCACATAATCTCTGTTGGCGAGTAAGCCAATGTGCGCAATGGGTGGAAAATTCATTCAGAAAATTCAAGTCAGAGGTTAGCTATATCTTTGCAAATCCCGAACTTTCTGGTAATGTAGGGCATGACAAAGTGCAATGAAAGGACGTTTATATTTAATGGCAGATTATTTAGTAAAAAGTTTGATTGATAATGGGATGTTCCGAGCTTACGTGGTAGACGCTACGGAAACAGTCGCTGAGGCACAGCAACGCCATGATACCTGGAGCTCAGCTACGGCTGCTTTGGGACGGACCCTGATTGGGACAATGCTGTTGTCGACCTCGTTACTGAAGGGGAAAGAAACACTGACAGTCAAGGTTAATGGTCACGGACCTGTTGGGGCTATTGTGGCCGACGGGAATGCTGACGGGACAGTTAAGGGTTACCTGCAGTATCCCCACATTAGCTTACCATTGAACGAGAAGCACAAGATTGACGTGAAGAAGGCCGTGGGTGTCCAGGGGATGATGACGGTCACCAAGGACCAAGGCCTGGGTCAACCTTACACGGGTCAAGTGCCTTTGATTTCTGGTGAATTGGGTGAAGACTTTACCTACTACTTAGCAAAGTCCGAACAGATTCCTAGTGCGGTTGGCGTTTCCGTCTTTGTGCAACCGAACAACACGGTCAAGGTTGCTGGGGGGTTCATGATTCAAGTCATGCCCGGTGCCTCTGACGAAGCCATTTCACGTCTAGAGAATCGGATCAAGGAAATGCCAATGGTCTCTGAGCTGTTACTGGATGGCCAGAAGCCAGAAGATATTCTGAAGCTCCTGTTCCCAGACGAACAGATCAAGATCTTACAGAAGATGCCCGTTGGCTTTAAGTGTGACTGTTCCAAGGACCGTTTTGCCAAGTCCTTGGCTGCGATTCAACCAGCAGCTATTAAAGAGATGATTGATCAAGACCACGGTGCCGAAGCCGTTTGTCATTTCTGTGGAACGAAGTATCAATTCTCCGAAGATGATTTACGGCAGATCCTGGCCGAAGCTCAAACAAAGTAGGCGTTCATGATGACTTGGAAGATCGGTGATGTTGAAATTCCTAATCGCGTGGTCGTTGCGCCTATGGCGGGTGTGACTAACGTCGCCTTCAGACGGATCTGCAAGGACTTTGGTGCCGGACTCGTCGAGTGTGAGATGATCTCTGGTCAGGGAATTCACTATCAGAATCAGCGGACACTCAACATGATGGCCGTTGATCCTAGCGAGCATCCCATGAGTATTCAGATCTTTGGCGGAACGCAGGAGACTTTAGTCCAGGCTGCACAGTACGTGGACCAACAGACATCCGCGGATATTATCGACATTAACATGGGATGTCCGGTGAATAAGGTTGTGAATACCGAGGCGGGTGCCAAATGGTTGCTGGACCCTAATAAGGTTCACGACATGGTTGCCGCGGTTGTGGCCGCAGTCGATAAGCCGGTGACGGTCAAAATGCGCACGGGCTGGGATAGCTATCACGTTTATGCGGTAGAGAATGCTTTGGCCGCTGAAAGTGCGGGGGCCGCAGCAGTGGCTATGCACGGACGGACCCGCAAGCAGATGTATCAAGGCCATGCGGACTGGGATATTTTGGCCCAGGTTGCGCAGCATTTAACCGTTCCTTTTATGGGAAACGGGGATGTGCGCACGCCAGAGGATGCTAAGCGCATGCTGGATGAGGTCGGTGCTGATGCCGTGATGATTGGTCGAGCTGTAATGGGTAATCCATGGCTGTTGCGACGGGTCAATCGATATCTGGAGACGGGAGAACTTTTACCGGAGCCAACTGTGGCAGAGAAGGTGGCTCTGGCCAAGGAACATCTGCATCGGTTGTGCCTTGCCAGGGGACCTGAAGAAGGACCAATGGACTTTCGAACACAGGTTGCTTATTACCTTAAAGGAATTCCACACGCGGCTCGTACAAAGGTGGCATTAACTGATGCTACTGAGGAAAGTGTCATGGTTGAGATTCTGGATCAGTTCGTCGCTAAGATTACGGCGCGCGAACAGCGGATACCGGTTCAACGGTTTGCAGATAAATAGAATAATGTGCAAAAGCCCGCTAAAATAGGCTTTTACGATATCATTTGAGAATTCAGAGATTACTTCTGGATTCTTTTTTTAGTTTATTGTGTTTTTTCTCTTGACCTAGCTTGAGATGATTGATAAGATATTACCTGTTGCTGTTTGAGACGGCCAATGCATAAATAACAAATTACTGAATAGTCATACAAATTTGAAATTAATGCTTGACGAGTTAAACAGCAACTGATAGAATGATTTATGTTGTCAAGACGTGCTTCATCCGTCATTCATTACTTCTTGAATGTTGAATAAATATTCAAGAAGTTGAAAAAAGATGTTGACACGAAATTCACAACATGATATACTTTAAAAGTTGTCACGGAGCGATTGCTTCTCTGATAACTAAGTAGACCTTTGAAAACTGAACATTGTTTCGACAAACCAAATATGTGTAGGGCGGTTTGATACTAGGTATCAAACCCAAACAATATTTGCGAAGTCAATTCGCTTTTATGAAAATAAAGTAACAACAATCGATGAGCTATTC
>NZ_RHNZ01000028.1 GCF_003946395.1 Levilactobacillus fuyuanensis
AGATACGTTAGAATCCATGTATTAGAAGCTAGCTAATGGGAGAGGACTTCCATTTACACAAAAAATTTGACACTCCCGATTTAATTTTATAAGTCCGTTGCTTCTGCATCACTCATTTTCCTTTCCTGTCCTTACGCCGCTGCTCACGAATCGTTTCAACATCGTCACGCAACACCGCCATTACCCGGCTACCTTCTTCATTGAAGCCACGCATCCGCCACGACGCTTTAGTCGTCATCGCATTAATAATCCCAACCAGTCGAATCCACGAACAGATAAACATGTAGATAGGCAACGTCAGCGTCACCCACCACAAACGTTTGTAAAAACGCTGCTCATCTGGATACTCGTGCATCAGAAGAAGCACACTGGCAAAATTGACGACAGCGACAAAGACATACAGCGCATAAATCACCAGGTAAGATAACAGAATAACCAGTGGCGAATACCCAAAAGCAATCAATGCGAAACTCGCAAAGGTCCAAATCATCCGTGGAAACGCAAATGTATGATCAATAATCATACGCCGCACCAAGAAATTCTTGAAGAACCCCTTCAGTTCAGCTGATCGCTTCATATAGTTTTCTGTAACTTCCAGTTCCCCGCGTTGCCACCGTTGCCGTTGCGCATATAGTTCGGATAGCCCAGAAATCGGCTCGACATAAAAGATTGCATCCGCACAGATAACAACCTTCTTGCCCAGCCGCGTCCGAATTTGAAAGGTCATATCCGTATCTTCACCAATGGTATCAACGTCGTAGAGGAACGTTTCCATCAGGACCTCTCGCCGAAACGCGGAAAACGCCCCCGACATCGTAAACAATTGATCACGGGCGGCTTCCATCGTTCGACCTGACAAGAAGGCCTGCGCATACTCATAATATTCATTTTTAGCTAGAATTCTGTGTCCCCAGCCTTTAACCCCTTTGACCAATTCTCGCTGCGGAAGAATGGCACCGGTCATGGCAGCGATACTCGAATCGTTTTCGAACTGCAATACCATGTTTTTCACAGCGCTAGCTTCCAATAAGCCATCACTATCAATGTTGATGACGTAAATTCCAATACTCTGATAGATGGCTGTGTTCAGTGCCCGTGCCTTCCCTTTATCCGTATTGACATACCGCAAAATCAACTCTGGAAACGTGTTTTGTGCCTTGGCATAGGCACCAAAGCTCCCATCCGTACTCTGATTATCTGCCAAGATTACCTGCATGGCACTCTTAGGGTACGTCTGGTCGTTAATTGATTGGATACATTCAAATAAGGTCTCTTCTGAATTGTAGACCGGGACAATAATCGTGACCCAGGGCCACTTGCCTGGCGGCGTCAACTTTTTCTGATGACGCCGCATCCGCATTAACTTAAAGGTAGAAATGAGTGCTGGAATAATTTCAACCACGATCGGAATCAGGGCCCAAGTAATCCAGAAACCCATTTTGGTCAGGGCTAAATTAATCCAGTACATCAAAGTTTATCTTGCCTCCAATCAATGAACTCCCGGTAGATACCACGTGCCAATTGAGAATAGGTAAAGACATTGTAATACAGAGCAATTACTAATACATAGAAAACCAGTCGGCCAATCACCGAGTGCGCCAGGAAAAATGATTGTCCACCGCCAAAATGAACGATGACAATAACGATACACAATCGTAAGACATTAATGGCATAGATGTAAAATAACCCAAACAGTGCATAAAACACTTTTTCTTTCCGATGATACGTGGGAAAGAAGACCACCAAGCCGACAAACGCGCAGGTTTCAATGATACCGGAACATTCGTAGTCAATTGACATGATTACGGGATTGGTCCCGTTCGTAATATATACCATACCGGTGTGATACATGATCGTGCTCCAGTGGGTAATGTCACTAAATAGTGCAACCCCATGGATCACCGCATGCGTAAAGAACCAGATCCAATACGGATGACTGAGTGATGTGAGAATGAAGAAGAGTCCGGCACTTCCGACAATGAAGAAGTAGGCAGAGAGTCGCGCTCTGCGCAATACTGATAAGGCGTATAGCCACACCACCGTTCCCACTAGGATATTTACGTCCATGAACACCAGTCCTATTAATTGTTTTGTTAACTATCTTTGGTATTCGCTAACGTCTACCACACAAAGTTACTTACTTTGTCAACGTTGGATCATCCTTATGCTTGGCCTTACCAGACTTTCTGAATTTCAAGTAACCCAGACCCGCAATGGCTAAACCAATACCAGAGATGATATAAGGACCAGTTGACCCACCGGCAACACTAACTTTTTTGTCACCAATGTTAGGGTTGTACATGGTGATGGTTTGGCCGGTCATTGTGGAAACATCGAGTTTTCTGAGATCGACTCTAAATTCGAGAATATTATGTCCATTCTTATTCGTAGAAGAATATCCATTACCAACTGTCCCGTACTGATCGCCTTCCTGCCACTTACCAGCAACGAAGGAAACAGGCTCGGCGTCTCCCTCTTTGACGTTGTTTGGCATATGCTTAGTCGAAACATAAACCTGTTTACCACCTATATCAAAATTGTAATCACCAGTTCCAGGGAGTACATCATTGTCCTTCATTTGGACGTAAACATAAACATAATCCCCATCACTGACCATTGCCGTATAACCATCATAACCTTCAGTTAAGTCAACATCTTTCCAATCTTCAAATTTACCGTCAATCTTAATGTTTAGATTATCATTGTCATTATTGGCATTACTATCTGTCGGTGTCGTCCCCTTAGAACTCTCATCAGATTTACCATCGATAGTTCCACCAGAAGCCGCAACACTTGAACTGCTATCAGCCGAACCGGACCAGTTAATCGTTGCCTTTGCTGGATTACTACCAATATCGTAATTCATGAAGGAAGCTTCCTTACCATCGGCTGACTGCGAGAGCTTCAGTTTTGTCAAGTCAACACGAAATTCAGCAACGTTATGCGATTTCACATTAGACACATATCCCGATCCAACAGTGCCATACTGATCCGCACCATTCCAGGTACCAGCAACTAAGCTAAATGCCTTTGATTCGCCAGCACTAACGCTACCAGTCATATTTTTGGGCATCAGGTAGTAGGTTTTCCCGTCGATTGTGAGTAAATAATTACCATTCTGTGGGATACCACCATACTCCATCTTGACATACATATCTAAATACTGCCCATCGTTTTTGAGCGCTGATGCATTCTGATTATTCCCCTCAACGACATCAGCATCCTTCCAATCGGAAAAATCACCATCAATGCTCACACCATCGCTGGCTTGGGCAGTTACGGGCGTTGGTGCCGTTACAAACACGCCGGCTAGTCCCAGCGTAACGACCCCCGTCATTATTAACTTCCACAACTTCATAATTCATGTTCCTCCCTTCGGAAACGTCTCAGACTTCTCCTCAGTCGATTACTTACTTTTAAACGGAAATTCTCTATACATGGTTATACTATGCCATTCAAGTAAATTAAGCAAGATAACAATTCTTCCTACTATCTACTTAATGGATTTGAAAACGTGTAGGGTCTGAATATTTCTATCCAGATACGCATAATTATTAAAAGCAATTTTAGTTCACACTATTTGTAATGCCGACTTGTTGGTTAAAGCGCCCCTGAATCAGTATTCTAGAGGAAAATGTTCACCTCTCTGCTTTCAAAAAGCGTTTAGGCCCTGAGAGTAAAACCCCAGCGAGAAACGATTTGACCTTTACTGGACTTATATTTATGCACTATCAAACCGCTTCAACTCATCCAACATCGCAGGTCGCCGTGCATACTTGACTCGCCACTCCTGAATGAGATGGTCAGCAGTGCTCATACCCATTGGAAAAGTCGTCATTTTATTTAAAACCTTCACGATGTCGCGATAATGTTGCCGGTCACCCGTTTGTTCCGCCATCTGCTGGGCAACTGCTACATACTTCTGGAGCAACTGCCGGGAGAATTTGGGCTTTAACAATTTTTCATAAGTCTGAACGCCAATTAGTCCCCGCTGTGCTAACACCGTCTGCAGCAATTTCTGGTCTAAGTGATCTTCTGCGTAGAGTTGGACGACGTCCGCATGCTTTGGCAATGCAGCTAATAGTTTCTCACGTTCCGTCGGCCAATCCGCCGCCGGATATAGCGTCTCCAATTCTTGGTAGGCCTCCAGGTCGGCTGGACTATATGTTGTCACAAAATTCCACAGTTCTTGACGATAGGCTTCTGGTCGCTCCAACCGCTTATACAGCGTGAGTAATTGGCGACTGTACTTTTGAACCAAGCCATTCAGGCCATCGATCTGCCCACGCTTTCGACCATTGACTAATATCTGAATCGCCCGATCGTACCTTTCACGCTGTAACGAAAAGTCTACGTAATACTGTCGAACACCATCATATCTGATGTGGGCGCGACAGAAGCCTTCAATCTCGTCATCCGCAGCGTCCAATTTAACCAGTGTTTTCAGGTGGAACATCGCCCACTGCTCAGCTTGCCATTCACTTCCATCCTTTTCAGCATCATCAAGCTTTTCTGCCGTCCACGTCAGCTTCTTCTGTAAGAATTTGGGAGCCGTAAAGTTCTTGAAGAGTAGGTCCTCAACATCCTCTTCAAACGCTCCCATAGACTCCTGCGAATGTTTTTGGAACCAGGTGAAGGCCTGCCGTTTCAGGGCGGCATCTGCTTGGTCGATCACCTGCTGCCAAATATCCCGACACGCCTGCGCCAACATCATAATTTCTCCATCTGAATCATCAATATCTACCCTGGCTAGTTTAGTAGCCACCTTATTGATTAATCGGAAAGCCAACTTGGGGTGCTGTTGGTCGAGAGCTGCCTGGATATTTTCACGAATAAACGTCGACAGTTCTTCCTCAAACGGTCCGGCCGATTGATAATCAATAAAACCACTGTAATCCTGGTAACTTTCAATAATATCACTGATTTGTTGCAGATAAAGTTGTCGATCATTTTCGGCATTCTTGGGCGCAACTCGTAACGCAAATTTGGCAGCCAGATCACCATCCGCTAGCAAGGTTTCCGTCAAAAAGTCTCGCACCTGTTGCTCAGTAGCCGACAAGACCATTTGGACAACACCTAGCCCAGTTGGTTGTGACTTTGGGGTGGCTTGTTCCATTTCATCATCTGGAAAACTTGCAAACATGACGGCAGCCATATGCTTGCAGTACTTTCCACCCTGTGCATAGGGAAAATTACATTCGGCATCAACGACCTGTTCATTCTGGACAGACACGGTCACATGATAGGCCTTACTGCCCTTAACTGTGGCTTGTACCCCATCTGACGTCTGCTTAAGGTTAGTGACTAACCCCCGTTGATAGTAGTCATACCCGCGATCCAAGATCTGCGATTGGAAGACATCTTCCCATTCCACGTGGCCAGCTCCCTTCAAAATTATTATATCTAACCCCACTATACCAAAATCGGCAATGAATACAAAAAGGATAAGCCCTTCTCAGACCTATCCTCACTAAACGTATGCAATAATGTGAGCTACTTAGCTGCAAGTAATGCTGCAATCTCAATCTTCTTCATCTGCATCATCGCCTGGATCTGAGCTGGCGTTTGCGTCAGCTCACTCATGTTTTGAGGAACGATTTGCCAAGAAATTCCGAAGCGATCCTTAGCCCAACCACACTGCTCGGCAGCGGGAACGTGGGAAAGTTTTGCCCAATAATAGTCAATCTCAGCTTGATCCGCACAGAGTATCGTAAACGAAATTGCTTCGTTGAATCGAAAGTCCGGGCCACCATCGAGTGCTAAGAATTTCTGTCCGTTCAAGTGGAATTCAGCAGTTAAAATCTTCCCAGTCATCCCATCGAAATGGGCATCTAGTTTTTCATCCGGATGGTACGTCACGGCGTCCACCGTTGAATTGGGGAAAACTTTCAAATAGTAGTGAATGGCCTCATCGCAATTATTATCCGCAAACCACAAACTTGGTACAATCTTATCCATCAGTAGCCTCCTGGCGAACCCTATTTTTTGTTAAGCCTACCGGATTTAACCACCAGATGCAAGGCTTAATGTCTGCTAAATGTAATGGTTCTCATCTCCTCGAATTCCCAGTATAAACCGCTATCATAACCGGAATTATAGCCAATTTCAGTGCTGTCCCTTATCTTTACACAATCAACATCACTCCTTTACATCCACTTAGTATTCTAGATACTGTACCAAGCCAAGAGGAGGAGTTAACAAAATGAATAAACGAATGAGTACCTTAGTCACTGCCCTGCTATTGACCACCACGTTAGGTTGGCAACAACCTTTGTCGACCATCACGGCATCCGCCAAGACCAAGACGACCCAAACCACTAAACGGGCCAAAGCTAAAACAGTCAAGTCTACGTCGACCCACATCAAGCTTCAAGGCGCATCCAACGCACGTGATTTAGGGGGCTACGTGAACGGCCACGGCCAAAAGATCAAGGCCCACCGTTTGATCCGTTCGAACACCTTATCCAAGTTATCCAAATCCGACCAAAAGAAATTGGTTAAGACTTATCACGTGGCGACCGATGTCGATCTACGGACCGTTGTGGAACAAAAGATGAGTCCCGACGTCAAGATGAAGGGCGTCAAGCTGGTCAAAGCCAACGTCTTCAAGTCCTTCGGTGCTTTCCCCGACTTCTCTAAGAAGAATGCCGGTGACAAGATGATGAAGAAGTCTTACCACGATGCCATCACCACCGCACAGGGACGTAAGGCCTACAAGTCACTGTTCCACCAATTATTGAAGAATCCCAAGAACAAGGCCGTTCTCTGGCACTGTTCTGCAGGTAAGGACCGGGCCGGCATGGGAACTGTCCTCGTTCTTTCCGCACTGAACTTCAACAAAAAGGCCATTGCAAAGGATTACTTAAAATCCAATACATACCTGGCCCAAACGAATAAGGAAAATCTGAAGAAGCAAGAAGCTGGCTGGAAAGCCCAAGGCAAGACGGTTACCCCTACTGTCGTTGCCAACTTCAAAGCACAAAATGGTGTTAAGATGGCCTACTTGAACACCATGTACAAGGCTGTTAACACGAAGTACGGGAACATGGATAACTTCCTGCACAAGGGTCTTGGTTTAACCAACACCCAACTGAAGCAACTGCGGGCAAACTACCTGACGGCTGCTAAATAATCATTCTCTAAATTTCAAATGATACGGTAAATGCCCAGAGTCGGAACTGATAACCAACTCTGGGCATTTATTTTATCAACAAAGCACAACGGTGATTCGCATTTTCTCCTCGCCCTTGTCAAATTGCTACGTGTCTTTAAACATTACTTTGGTCGTACAAAGCCATTACAGTCTTGCGCTATATTTAAAAACGTTCAGTTGGCAGAACGCTAAACTAACGGCCGGTAGCAAAGTCAAAATCGACCTAACCGCCAACCAAGACAACCAATACGACTGGTGCCGCATCAAAGCAACGACCAAGCATGCAATCCACCACTACTAGGTATATAGTCAAGCCTTAAATCTCAAATGATTTAACCACCAAAAAAAGCGACCAGGCCTTCAAAACAGTCTAGTTGCTTTCATAGCTACTCTCGTGCAAACTGTCGATTCAATTAGACCTAACACTGCACCTATGATCTAAGTTAATTACGGTCATATGCCCAAACAGCCAGCGGCGCAAAGATCGCGACAATCACAACATCAACGACCAAGACCAGCAAGGCTTCATGCGTCCAACTCCCCGTTGCCAGAATCTGCCGGATGGCGGTAATCACGTAGGTCACTGGATTCAAGTTGGCAATAACCCGCAGCGGCTTTGTCAGTGAGTGTAAAGGAACAAAGGCATTTGACATGAATGAGAGTACCAGCATCGTCATCAGTGACGCACTGTTGACGGCCCCCGCACTCTTGGCTAACAGGCCCATCAGTGCGAACACCCAGGACAGTGCCCATCCCGTGACGATTGCCAACAGACCAATCGCAACGATCCAGCCGAACCCAACGCCTGGACGCCAGCCCATGAGATAGCCCGTCGTCAACGACGTCACTGTCGCAATCAACAAGCGTAAGCTATCGGCAAAGAGCTGACCGGCTAACGGCGCGATGTGAGCCATCGGTAACGACTTGAAACGATCAAACACGCCAGAGTCGAGATCCTCTCTGATTTGTGCGCCTGACCCGGACCCCGCAGATAACATCGTTTGAATGAGAATCCCCGGGACGATCGTTGGCAGATACGCTTGAACGCCACCGGCAATGGCACCCCCAAATAAGTACCCAAACATTAGCATAAATAATACCGGTTGAATAATTACATCCATAAAGTTATCTGGATTGTGAATTGTCTTTAATAAGTTCCGATAAGCCATCGTGGCCGTATTCATAAAGACGTTACCCTTGTGCATTCGTACATCCATTTTGCATCCCGCTTTCTTAGTTCTTGCCAATCGTCAAATTCATGAAGACATCATCCAACGAGGGTTCTTTAACCGATAAATGATCGATATTAATTTTGGCTTGCTTTAATGTCGCTAAAATTTGCGTTAACTGAGTAACTTGCGCTAAACTCATGCTCAACTGTTGCCCAACCTGTTGAATGGTCCCTGTTACCTGGTCAGCCAATAACTTCACTGCTTGGGCAACTTGGGCGGTATGACTCACGGTGAAATTCAACTTAGTCCCGCCAATCTGTTGCTTGAGTTCGGCTGGCGTTCCCATCTTCACGACCTTGCCGTGATCAATGATGGCTAGATTATCTGCCAGTTGGTCAGCTTCGTCGAGATACTGGGTCGTCAGGACCACTGTTGAGCCCTGCTTCACTAACCGGCGAATCGTGTCCCACATCTGGTTACGCGTTCGTGGGTCCAGGCCCGTTGTGGGTTCATCTAAGAAGATAAGTGTCGGTCGCGTAATCAGGCTAACCGCCAGGTCCAAGCGCCGGCGCATCCCACCGGAGAAGTTCTTCAACGCCTTATCCGCGGAATTTTCCAGGGAGAACTCGCTAAGGAGTTCCGTCGTCCGCTGCTTAGCGTCCTGTCGTGACAATCCGTTTAGTCGGGAGAAAATCATCAGGTTCTCGCGAGCCGAAATATCTTCATCAACCGACGCATACTGACCCGTGAGGCCAAACATCGACCGCGCCAGTCGGCCCTCTTTGACCGTATCATGACCAAAGATTTTCACTTGGCCCGCATCAGCCTTGAGTAAGGTCGTCATCATCCGTAACGTCGTCGTCTTCCCCGCACCGTTAGGCCCGAGTAGCCCAAAGACTTCTCCCTGCCGGACGTTAAACGAGATATCATCTACAACTGTTTTTTCGCCAAACTTCTTAGTTAAATGATTCACTTCAATTGCATTAATTGCTGTCATCTTAATCCCCTCTTAGCTTTACCTTTTAATCAGGTCCCCCTGACTAAAATTATAATAAGGCCCCCTGATGAATTTGTCAACACCTTTGGTAAAATCCTTAATGCCTCTATCAGCCAATGTCGGGTATAATGGCTTTAGGGAGGGCGATGACATGCCTAATTTAACGAAACAAAAAAATGCGGCTGGTAAGCTGATTGAATTCGGCATGGTCAGCCATACCGCCGACGAAGTAGCTCAACGTACCCACGCAGACAAGGGTGACCGTCCGTTGCGATTTCAGGGCCAAGGAAAGATTCTACTAGCGCTATCGCAAGACGACGGTCTGTCACAAAAAGAATTGGCAACACGCCTCAATTTAGCGGTGCAATCGACAGCCGAGTTTGTTAATAAACTAGTCAAGAAACAACTGGTCACCAAGGAAAAGTCAACGACCGATCGTCGTAAGACCATCATCCGGCTGACCGATCTGGGCCGTGAAACCGCAGCAACTGAAACGTCAAAGGTCCCAGCGTATTTGGACTCACTGACGAATACTGAATTGGAGCAACTCACAAAAATTTTAACGAAGATCAATGATAATCTTTATGACGAAATCGATGCGATGACGCCAACGCAGTCTAACAAGTTTAAGGCAACTGTGGCGGATCACCTGCGCGACTGGTTTATGTAGGTTATTCTAAACAATGGCGTCTGCGTCACCCCTCAGCATTAGTGACTTTGTATCTACGCAAAAAATACGGTTGGTCCCATTTGGGGACTGACCGTATTTTTCATAACTATATTTTATCAACTAAATGAAATTTTTCAAAATGCGCCTTTAGATAATCCAGCGTTAGACTCTTGGTCGTCTTGATCAACTGTTGCGGCTCACCGCTGGCCATCAACCGGCCGCCGGCTTGCCCACCCTTGGGCCCGAGATCAATCAGGTAATCGGCGTTAGCCATCAGATCAAGGTCATGCGTGATGATGATAATCGTGGCCCCCTTGGCCTTCAGGCTGTTAATTACACCCAGTAGTGTTTGCACGTCTCGGGGATGTAAACCGACGGAGGGCTCATCGAAGATAAACAGGGTCTTGCTCTGGCGTTTGTTCAAGTGGCTCATGAGCTTTAGCCGTTGGGCTTCCCCACCGGACAGACTCGGCGTGCTTTCGCCTAAGTGCAGGTAGCCCAGTCCCATTTCATCCAGCAACTGAAGCTGCTTCTCAATCTTAGGGACTGTTTCAAAGACGGCTAACGCCTCACGGACCGATAAGTTCAGCAGATCGACAATACTATAGCCGTGCCACCGAATCTGTTGAATCTCATCCTTATACCGCGCACCGTGGCAGTAAGGACAGACCTCTTCCATGTCCGGCAAATATTGAATATCCAGGGTAATGGTGCCCAGTCCACCACACTGCTCACAAGCCCCTTGCTTGTTATTGTACGAGAAGTAAGCGAGACCAAACTTCTTGGCCTTAGCTTCCGGCAAATTAGCAAACATCCGACGCAAGTTATCCATGATGGTGGTATAGGTGGCAATCGTCGAGCGGGCATTCTTCCCAATCGGTTTGGCATCCACGGACACCACATCTTTCAAATGCGTCTCCAAGGTCGTCACTTGTTTCGGCAGAGCGGCTTTGTTCTTCGCCGCCTGAATGGCCGGGACTAGACTGTCCAAAATCAAACTCGTCTTACCAGCACCAGAGAACCCAGTAACAGCGGTAATCTCGTTACCAGGAATGGTCACGGCCACATCATGTAGATTAAAGTAATTCTGAACCTCAAAACTCGTGGTGAGCGCGCTGGCCTTCTGACTAGCGGGCACCTTGTCATGCATGATGTTGGCTTGCCCCGAAATGTAAGGTCCGATCAGTGACTGAGGATTCCCCACTAGATCTTGGGGCGTTCCCTCGGCAATGATCTGACCACCGGCATCCCCCGACCCAGGACCAATCTCAATCACCCAATCGGCAGCTGAAATGATGTCGACTTCATGATCGACCACGACCAAGGAGTTCCCTTGGGCAATCAGTTCCCGAAAAATCCGGATGAGCCCCTTAACGTTATCGGGATGTAACCCAATGGAAGGTTCATCCAGCACGTACAAGACCCCCGTCGTCTCCGTCCGAATGGTCTTGGCTAGTTGGAGTCGTTGGAGTTCTCCGGTCGACAATGTATTGCCGTTCCGCGATAAGGTCAGGTAATCTAGCCCTAGTTCCAGCAAGGGCCGCAACGTATCCGTCAGATTCTTGAAGAGCACGTCAGCCATGGCCTTCATCTCAATCGGCAACGCACTTTGCGCCGCAGCTTGCCACCCGGCTAACGATCCCAGAGTCAGGTCGGAGACTTCCGCAATGTTTTTACCCCCAACTAATTGCGTCAAGAGTTCTGGATTTAGCCGCGTCCCGTGACAGGTTGGGCACACAGAGAAATGGAAAAATTCGTTGACCTTCTTGATGGCTCGGTCACTCTTCACCGTCTTTAAGGAATCGTAGACTGCTTCGTGGGCGTTCTCATACAGCGTGTTGTCGGTATGAAAGACGCGACCGGTCGACGTCCGAAAGTCCACGGGATACTGTTTCTTGGCGCCATTGAGGACAATGTCTTTCTCCCGGTCGGTGAGGTCCTTGTAGGGCACGTCAATGCGTACGCCCAGCGTTTCCGCCACCGTCGGCATAAAGTTTCGGCCAGGCAGATGCCATGAAGCCACGACCCCTTCGGCTAGACTGAGACTCTCATCACCAATCAGCTTATCCTCGTCTAAGGTCTGAACCGTCCCCGTCCCATGACATTCTGGGCAGGCACCGCCGGAATTGAAGGCAAAGTCTTCGGCTGATTTCGCCATGAACTCAATGCCACACTCCGGACAGGTCACGATCCCCATCTTGCTGTCCGCGCCACCCGGTAGATCCATAGCCTGGGCAACTTTCAGACTGGGCGCGATCCGATGCCCGTTGGGACAAACCATCGAGCCGAGCCGAGAGAAGATGAGGCGCACAACATTAAACAGCTCACTCATCGACCCCACCGTTGACCGCTCGGAGGGGACTCCCGGCCGTTGTCGTAGGGCAATAGCAGAGGGAATGTGCCGAACTTCCTGGACCTGCGACCGCTTGCTTTGGCCAATTCGCCGTCTGGTATAGGTGGACAGCGCCTCCAGGTACCGCCGCGACCCCTCCGCATATAAAATTCCCATGGCCAACGAACTCTTTCCGGAGCCCGAGGGACCTGAGATCGCCACAAACTGATTCAATGGAATGTCCACGTCAATATTTTTTAAATTATGGACGTTCCCACCACGTACACTAATATGTTCACGTTGTTTATCACTCATTGTTATACTTGTCCACCTTTGCCTTTAGTTCCGTTCATGATACTTATCATTTTAACCTATCCTGTAACGTTACAGTCAAGTCTAAGGGTCAAAAAGAGGTTCAATTCGCAAATGAATTGAACCTCTCAATTTTCTTTCATCAACACCGGTTGACAAGGAGCTTCTTTTTCAACTAAAAATAGGACTAGTTCCGCAGTTGGGGCTAGTCTTATTCAATAGGCTCGTTGATTCAGTTTCTCCCGTCACAAACGTATGCTTGTCATTGATCCAATAATCTTCATCACTACTGCGCGCACATACAAACTCGGTACCATCTGCTATAATAAGCTTTAATAATAATGATCTAGGTGACGTTATGAAAGTAAGAATGGAAGACGTGGCAAAGCTTGCCGGTGTCTCAAAAACGACAGTTTCAAGAGTGCTGAATAAGCGCGGCTATCTTAGCGCGGAAACGGTTAAAAAGGTTCACGCGGCTATGGATGAATTGAACTATCGTCCGAACGTGGTCGCCCAGCAATTATTTAAACAAGAAACGAAACTCGTTGGTTTGATTTTCCCAACGGTCAATAATCCTTTTTACGGGCAACTAGTCGCTACGATGGAGAAACAGCTTTTTAAACAAGGTTTCAAAGTTTTGATTGGTAATTCGATGAATGACTCGAACAAAGAGCGGCTTTATCTACAGGAGTTGATGGCGCATCAGGTAGATGGTCTAATTATTGGCTCCCATAATCAAGGCGTTGAAGAATATAAGCATACCAATCTTCCCATCGTGGCAATTGACAGTACCATGAATAGTGACATTCCAGTGGTGTCGTCTGACAACTACATGGGTGGCACATTGGCAACGGAACTACTGATTGACCATGGCTGTCAGGTTATCATTCATACCAACGACCCCGAGACGATTAAAAGTCCCGCCCAACGTCGGCGCCAGGCGTATGAAGACACAATGACTAAATACGGGCTCAAGCCAGTTGTTTATACGATTGATTTTGATTTAAATAAAATCGAAAAACAAAAACGAATCCGCGAAATTTTTCATGAACACCCAGACGTTGATGGTATGTTCATCTCAAATGATATGGACGCTGCGATGGTTATGGATATCGCCACACAATTGGGCCGGCGGATTCCCAATGATTTAAAAATCGTGGGTTATGATGGCGCCGACATGACTAAACTGTTGCTGCCAAATTTAACAACCATTGTTCAACCAATTGACGACATGGCTAACAGTGCCGTTGAGACCCTATTACGGCGAATTACTGACGGTAATTATCGTAATGATCAAACCTTCCCAGTTTCAGTTTGGCAAGGAAAAACCGGATAAAAAATATGGAACCGGTTGACATATCTAAAGTAAGCGCTTACAATATATTTTGTTAAGCGCTTACTTTTCGCTATGTATGTCAACCGGTTACATACAAATATTGACTGGTTGCGAATGCCATGGAAACGCAGGAGCAACTCTCCCAGTCGGAATGAGAAGGAACTTGGTTTAACATCATGAAAAATAGCATAAATCTGAAACAAGAAATAAAAAATCCTAGCTACTTGCAGAGTGCAACGACGTTATTTCTTTATTTTAGTTCATGGGGAATATGGTGGGCATTCTTTCAAATTTGGTTAACCAACACCCTGCATATGTCTGGAACGCAGGTTGGCGAGATATTTTCGGCAAATTCGATTATTACAGTTATTTTGATGACAGTTTACGGTGGGATTCAAGATAAATTAGATATTAAGCGTGGCTTATTATTAGTCTGTTCTCTGATATCAGTCCTTGTTGGCCCGTTCTTCATCTTTGTATATGGCCCTTTATTAAAGAATAGTTTCTTAGTTGGCTTGATATTGGGTTCATTATTATTATCGATGGGATTCCTGGCAGCTACAGCTGTCTATGAAGCATTATCGGAACGAATCAGTAGACGGACACACTTTGAGTATGGTCATGCGCGGATGTTTGGTTCCTTAGGTTATGCAGTTTCTGCCATCTTTGCAGGCCTCATCTTTTCTATCAATCCCGATTTAAATTTTATCGCTAGTTCAGTTTTAAGCTTGATGTTATTTTTAGAGTTGAAATATTGGTATCCAGATAAAGACATAAAGAAAGAGGTAAATAATAGTTCACCTTCAATCAAAGATATGTTCCGCGTTTTAAAGCGACTAGATGTTTGGAAAATGATTATCTTTGTCATGTTGTCATGGACCTTCTACACAGTTTTTGACCAACAAATGTTTCCTGGATTTTATACAAAGCTATTTGCTTCCCCCAATGCGGGTGAAAGAATCTATGGCTTATTAAATTCACTAGAGGTTTTTGGAGAATCAATCATGATGATTGTTATTCCCTATGTGATGAAGAAAATCGGTGTCAGAAAAACATTGCTCTTAGGTGTTACGGTTATGTTCATCAGAATCGGCGGATGTGGCATTGCCAAAAGTATCATCATGATTTCATTGGTTAAAATGTTACATTCCATTGAGGTTCCCCTATTTATGTTAGCCATTATCAGATACTTTACACTGCATTACGATGTTAAATTGTCAGCAACGTTGTATATGGTTGGCTTTCAAATTGCCGCCCAAGTTGGACAAATTATTTTATCAACTCCCCTGGGGATTCTGCGCGACAACTTAGGCTACAGATCGACATTCTTATTTGTTGCTGCCATTGTATTTATCGCCGTCATCTTCGGCTTCTTCTTTATTGAAAAGGACGACCAGAATGTAGGAGGTGACCCACTATCCTAATTGCACTGAAATAACCAGCTTAATTGATTAGCTACTATAAAGTAATAGCAGGTTTACAGGAAAGGAAAACTAACCATGAAAAATAATTTAGACTATTTAACTAAGAGTCAGGACGCAAGAACTGCCAGATTATCAAGTTATGATCAAGATGGGAAAAATCAAGATTATTGGATGATTCCAGCAGGAGAATCGATTACTTTAGGTGAGATTGAAGGTCCCGCTTGCATCACGCATATGTGGATGACTTCATTCTGTCGCAAGACAATCGGACCTGGGATTGTCGATCCTATTATGGGGAGCCACGTTGCCCCTGTTAATGAAATTGCCAATCCGTTAGGTGTTACTTGGGAAGAACAAGATCCTTTCTATTACCGGACGGCATTATTTAAAATCACCTGGGATGACGAAGATACACCAAGCATTTTAGCTCCATTAGGCGACTTCTTCTGTATTGGAAACTCGTTACCAGGGAATTTCCAATCCGCCCCATTCAACGTTTCTGTAAAACCCGAAGAAGCCAATAAGTTTGGTGCACCTGCTGCTAGAAATTGCTATTTCCCAATGCCATTTAATAAGAAAGCTAAGATTGAGATTATTAATCAAGGTGACTTGCCATTTGGGCTATACTTCTATATTGATTATGAAATGTATAAAAAGCCTTTGCCAAAAGATACTCTGTACTTTCATGCAAACTGGAATCGTAACCTTCCCTGTCGTGGATGGGGCGATGATTTACAAGTAAACAGTCCTGAAGTCCAAGATATCAGCAACTTATCAGGTAAAGATAATTACGTCTTGTTAGATACTAAAGGAAAAGGTCACTATGTCGGTTGTAATCTTTCAGTTACTCACTTCCAAGGCAGCTGGTGGGGTGAAGGTGACGATATGATCTATGTCGATGGTGAAAAAGTCCCAAGTATCAATGGTACCGGGACTGAGGACTACTTCGGTCATGCCTGGGGAATGCAGAAGAATAGTTTCCTGTATAATGGGTCGATTATTCATGAAAGCGACATGCCGGGTTATCAGGTTTCTTATCGATTCCATCTCCCAGATCCCGTCAGATTCTCTAAAGAAATCAAGGTAACCATTGAACATGGACATGCTAACCACCTTTCCGACGATTGGGCTTCAACGGCTTATTGGTATCAAACTTTGCCTTCTCCAAAATTAAGTATTTTACCAGTTGAGAAACGTATTCCAGTCGTTGCCAAAATGGATGTCCCAACATTGAGCGATGCTGAAAAGCCTACGCTAACAAAAGAACAAAAAGAAGCATACGCCAAGACTGAAAAGAGAAACGAGTGGTACTCAGCAGGTAAAAACAAAGAAATGCAACTTAAATTTGATAAAACCCACCGTGCTGAAAAGGGTAATCTTGCGGATGCCAAAGCGGTAAGAAGCAAATATCAAAAAGAGAACGATTAGAAGAAGGTGGTAAGTCATGGATAGCCAAAAGGTAAATATAACTGAACTTACTCGAAAAATCTCTGAAAAGGGACAAGTAGTCGCCAAGACACCGTCACGACTGAATTATCACTTTATGCCACAGATTGGCTGGATGAATGATCCAAACGGGTTTATCAAGTATAAAGGTGAGTACCATCTATTCTACCAATTTTATCCGCACGGAACCTCATGGGGTCCCATGCATTGGGGTCACGCCAAAAGCAAAGATCTATTGCATTGGGAATATCTGCCAGTGGCACTTGCCCCATCGGAAGCCTATGACTGCGACCCCAACATTGAAGGCTATGGTTGTTTTTCAGGATCCGCAACGACGCAAAACGATGACTTAGTTTTGATGTATACCGGAGATGTTGATAGTAAAGAAATTCCACAAACGCAAAACATCGCAATTTCAAGTGATGGCATTAACTTTGATAAGGTCGATTTGAATCCTGTAATTCCTAACTTCCCTAAAGAAGCGACTAAGGATTTTAGAGATCCAAAATTATTCAAAGTTGATGACACCTGGTATTCAGTGATTGGAACCCATAACGAAACGTTAGGTGAACTTGCTTTATATCGCAGTAAAGACCTTCTGAAATGGGACTATCTTGGAATTCTTGCCCAAAGTAATGGTAAACAAGGGACGATGTGGGAATGCCCGAACATTATTTTATCGGATAAAAATGACTTTTTAATTGTCTCCCCAATGGAAGGGACAGTTAATCAGAAACCAATTTATATCTCAGGAAAGGCCAATTTAAAGGAACCCAGCTTTAAACAGAGCGGCCAAGGCATTCTAGATTATGGGAACGACTTCTATGCACCACAGACCATGGACGTAGACGGACGGCATATTCTGATTGCTTGGATGAGTCAATGGTTCTCAAAAATGCCAACAGCAGATGATGGCTGGTCGGGTGCAATGACGATTCCACGCGAAGTTACGATTAAGAATGGCCGTCTCTATCAAACACCAATCAAAGAACTAGAGACGATTCGAGTTGATCAGCTCCGTGAAATCAAGAACCAGGAAGTTACTCATCTTGAACAAGACATTTCTGAAGCTTCAGAACTGAAATTCAACTTACAGATACCAGAAAATTACGCCGGCACAATTGAATTGGAAATTGCTGATTGTGAAGACACCACTCAAAACTGCAAATTAACAGTTGATTTGAAAAAATCAGAAATTATTTTAGACTGTTCAAACTACAGCGTTGAACAGCGGGAGATCTGTAAAGCACCCTATGAGGGAACCGGAGATACCATTGATTTCGATATTTTCTTGGATACGAATTCAATCGAAGCTTTCATTAATAATGGCGAGACGACAATTACGAATCGCATTTATCCAGAAGCTAAGCTAAAGACCATGAAGTTGGTTTGCGATAATCAAAAACCATTTGTTGTTAATGCCTTCTCTGCATGGAAACTGGATAAAACGATTTAGAGACTGTCGGAGCGTTTAGAAAAATCTGTTTTAGTAGTTACCAACTTACGTTACGTAATTGTAGCTTGAAATTGTGACATTAAGATTTAAATCGAAGGAGTCATGACATAACTAATCTCATTTTTGAGGGGCTAGTTATGTCACGACTCCTTCGTTGGCTCCAAACATCGGTCACGAAAACAGCTATTACTTCGTTCCGGGTACTTAACTTGTAATACGCATATCCTGCTTAAAGAAGGACGATCCAAGACTCGTATCAACAGGTCCGCCCTACTACAAATATTCCTATGTCAGAACTGACAGTAACTATAGACAGCAAAAGTGACGATTCCTTTCGATGAGGTATCGCCGCTTTTTAAGCTTTAAACCGTTTCGCTTCTTCATATAATCCTCAGGAATCCATGGAAATCGACGTCTCCTCTCCAGCCAACAGCATTGCGTCCACTGCCATTGCAACAGGCGCTGATATCTCTTTAAAAACTAACCATACTACAGGGACATTGCATAGTGCTGAAACAACAGCAAAGACCTTTTTCCACTTTAAAAATAAAATTGGCCTTACCAAAGTATACAGTATACTGTACAATATACTCATGAGGTGATCACATGAATAGAGACGACATGATTTCACGGCAGCTGCTGCAACTGGCTCACAGAATTAAGCAGCGCCGAAATTTACACATTAAGAATTTGAATTTAACCACAGAGCAAGGGGATGCCTTGCGATACTTTGCGGAACATTCCCATCAAACAATCGCGATGTTTAAGGACTATCAAGGGATTACCCACCAAACTGCCCGGGTGATTGTCCAACACATGGTAACTGCGGGGGTCGTGAAACTAGTGCCCAATCCTGACGACGGCCGCTCGAAACTCGTCGTGGTGACTTCGCTAGGCGCAACCAAATACGACCAACTTGATCAGCATGGTTGGAAAACGAGTGCGGAACTTTTCGCTGGCTTTACGCCGGAAGAACAACAACAATTTCTAGCATTAGCCCGACGCGCTAATGCCAACTTAGAAGGGAAATGATTTGGCGTGCACACACGCTTATATACCAAAGATGTGTAGTGATGCCTTTTCTATTGATCTTAATCAGTTATTTAATAACAGCATTTTGAGTAGTGGAACATTGGCAATCCTAACTGGCGTCCGCATCTTCCGTCACAAACGTATGCTTGTCATCCTGTACATACTGGAACTCAACGGCGTTCAACATCAAACTTGCCCGGAATAGTGCCTTGATACCTTGTTCGTTGCTCATCACCACAAAGAATTCCCGATCAGTGCCACTGACACGTTGAAAGCTGTCGTACTCGCCAGTGAAACCCTCTTTGCGGAACAAGCCAATAATCTTCATTTTTTCAAGTTGCGCTACTTCTTTGTCTGCCAAGTTCAATCTCTTTTCTCTTCTGTTTATTTTTTCATTGTAAAATTAATCAGCGGAATCTCGTTTCGAACCACCACGTTCTGTTTGGTCACCTGGAAGCCCTGTGCTTCAAAGAACGGCCGCGCCGTAATTGAAGCATCAGTCGTATACACGGCCACCGGAACGGCCTGCATTAGTGTCGTCACTAGCTTCGTGGCAATACCCTCACCTTGATGATCAGCACTGACATACAGTCGGTCCAAGTACCCCGTTGCCGCCATATCCGCAAAACCAACCACCGTATTTCCCTGCCATGCTAAATAAGTTTGATGCTTCAACAAGGAAGCTTGCCAATTAGCCCTAACATCATCGGTAACTGGCCCTAACCACGCTGCTATCTGCTCTGGCGAATAATCTCGGCAATTAACTCTGGTCACCGTCTCCCGAAAGAGACACAACACCGAATCCAAATCATCTGCGCAATATGCCTTCAAATCAACCAAGTTTACACCCGACTTTCGTCAAACCAGTGACAATTTTTCCCACGAAAAAGCCGTCCCCATATGCGAGGCGGCTCCGAGTCAGAAGGACTACTTGAAGTATTTTTGATAGTCCTTAATATAAGTTTGAAAGCTTCGTGGACGATGGCCAAGTATCTTCTCCGCATTGCTGTTAACTTTTCTGGCCGTAATGGTCCCAACTTGCTGAATAACATATATGGTCACCAACGTTTTGGAAAAATCTTTGGTTACTCCGCGCTTTATCATGGCCTTACGGAACTTCCACAGACTGGGTTTACTATACCTGTATTCAACCCCCAGAAGATCAGTCATCATTTCAGCTATCTCTGGATATGACCAAGAGTCTGGACCTGTGATATCTATCTTTTGATTAAGGTATTTCGGATTTAATAATGTCACGCCCGCGATTTCTCCAACATCTCGGGTATCAATAAAACTCGTTCGGGAATGACCTCCAGGAATAAACAAATCATGATCCTTGAAGATATCTTCCTGGTGTGTGGTATTTAGATTTTGCATGAAGTAATTTGGCCTAATAAAGGTATAGGGAATCCCCAGGTCAAGAATCATTTTCTCAATCGCATGATGGGGCATATTAGGAAGCTTTTCAACACCTAATAGCGAAATAAACACAAGCTGTTGAATCTGTCTTTGCTTAATGTAAGTTAAAAACGGTAACATGTCTCGTTTTGGTTTCTCCAACTGTGGTGGCCGAACAAAGAAGACCTTGTTAACCCCCACCATCACATCTTCAAATGTATTGGGATCCAGGAAATCAAAATGTCTAACTTCGACATCATCCAAACCACCTAATTTGGCAGTCGCCTTATTAATATTATGTGTCCCAGCAACGACCTTCACATGTTGCCGATTTAAGTATTCAATTACGGGCCACCCAATATTACCGGTTCCACCAATTACCAAGATTTTATCTGCCATAATAGACTCCCATCAAGACCATAGAATGAGCTAATTTTACGTGAAGGCAGGTATTTTATCAAGGATTTACACCTTGGTGAACTATTTCAATTTACCGCAGTTTCACGGCTTAAACAAAAAAATACGGTTAGTTCCAATTGGTTGGAGTCTGGCCGTATTTTTGAGTAACTAGATTTAGTCAATTAAATAGAATTTTTCAAAATGTGCCTTCAGGTAATCCAGCGTTAGCCTCTTGGCCGTCTTGATCAACTGTTGCGGCTCCACCACTAGCCATCAACTGGCCCCCGGTTTTACCCAGTTATGGGATTGACCCTGCCATTGATTGTGGCCGTTTACTGGATCAATCGCCGGTCTTTGGCCTGATGATTGCTTGAATTTAAAGCTTCCTCGAGCAGCAATTCAGAGGGATAACTGATTAATCTAAGCGTTACCCTTAACGATGATGACTGGGGTTTAAGTGGTAAACCCCGACCCAATCCATCGCGTCATTATAGAAAAGGCCTCGCTACATGTTTAAATTGCATGTAGCGAGGTCTTTTCTATTGGTCTTAATTAGTTATTTGGCGACAACACTTTGATTAGTGGGACATTTTCAATCTTAGCTTGCGTCTGCATCTTCCGTCACAAACGTATGCTTGTCATCCAACACATACTGGAACTCCACGGCGTTCAACATCAAACTAGCCCGGAACAGTGCTTTGATCCCTTGTTCATTACTCATGACCACAAAGAACTCACGGTCGGTGCCACTCACGCGTTGGAAGGTTTCATACTCACCCTTGAACCCTTCTTTACGGAACAGCGCGATAATCTTCATCATTTCAATCTGGGTTACTTCTTTATCTGCCAAATTCAATCTCTTTTCTCTATGCTAAAATTTCGGTCAACAGCGGTCTCTCTAGTGACCGCTAGTGACAATTTTTCCCAATAAAAACCACCCGTTGAACGGGTGGTTTTCTCGAGGGCTATAAGCCCTGGGTTACTGGCCAGCGTCTCAAGGCGC
>NZ_RHNZ01000029.1 GCF_003946395.1 Levilactobacillus fuyuanensis
AAAATAATTGAATAATATCTAGTTTTGAGGGAAGAAGTTCTCTTATAGTGTGGTGGCGATAGCCTAAAGGATACACCTGTTCCCATGCCGAACACAGAAGTTAAGCTTTAGCACGCCGATAGTAGTTGGGGGATCGCCCCCTGCGAGGATAGGACGTTGCCACGCGATTATTCCGGCATAGCTCAGTTGGTAGAGCACCTGACTGTTAATCAGGTTGTCGACGGTTCGAGCCCGCCTGCCGGAGTCGGGTTAACCAGGTTAACCAGTTGATATGCCGGCTTAGCTCAGCTGGTAGAGCATCGGTATCGTAAACCGAGGGTCGGGGATTCGAATTCCTCAGCCGGCATCAGATAAGCGATTAGTCTTCGGACTAGTCGCTTTTTTTGTGTTTGCGTTAAAAGTAGTGTCTAACTGAGTCTGGGTGATATTATCAACCGGAGTTGTATGTCCGAAATGCTGATAGTTCATAAATGGGGCCCACTACTGAGCAGGACTGCCTCAGGGAATCGTAATGAAAGCGGTTACTAAGCAAAGCCCGATTGGTATAGTCAATTATCAAAAATTGGTATATATCACTAAAACGCTGATACATGGGCATTTCGAGCGTTAAAAAAATAAATGATTTTTATAATTATCTATTGTGGTATACCTCTATCAGTGCTATTCTATAAGTATCAATTAAGCACGGGAGATGCCATCATGAAAAACGTATTGTTAGTATGTGGTCAAGGAGTTTCAAGCCATTTATTCTTAGGGGAAGCTAAGCGGGTTGCTGAAACCCAACGGGTACCGTTGCATTTTAGCGCGACGAGTTTAATGGAAGTAACACCAGAATTATTGGCTGAACAGGACTTAGTTCTCTTAGCACCACAAGTGGCTTACCAAGCCAAGATGCGGGCTAAGATCGGTGACCAGGTTCAAACAGCACCAATTCCAAATGATATTTACGGTTGGTTAAACAGCCAAGCGTTGGTTAAGTATGCTTGCCACCAATTGAACTTTGCACCTGCAGCAGTGGCTGTCGCTTACTAACATGACACCTACGATTGAACAGTTAGCGATGCAGGTGTTGGTAACCGCAGGAACCGCTAAAGAGAGCCTGTACCGTGCCATTACGACTGCTCGCAAACAACATCAGTCGATAGAACTGTCGGCCTGTCACGAGCAACTCCTGGTAGCTCATAAGGTCCAAACGCAGATGATGGCGAAAATGGCTGCTGAGGATCTTCCAGTAACAATCCTCATTAACCATGCGATGGATACTTTAATGGCTGTACAAGGAAATTATGAGCTCATTGAGGCCTTAGGCCCTGACTGGCACTAATATTTAATGATAATAAAGTCTGAGACATCTTGTCTTAGGCTTTTTTTGTTGTGGCTGCTTATCAAGGATTGGGGCGTGTGAACGTATACGGCAGGTTGTAGATATCCTGTGAGTTGGATAATCAACGTAATTTTATTCATTAAAGTAATAATATTGGCCAATTACTGGAAATGAATAAAAAATAAGAAGATTGCATGAGATAGCTAATAATTTCATCATTGTTTTTTGCGCGTAAGGGCGGGAATGAAGACGCTTTTATTACGAAAACCGTTGCGTAACGGGCGTTCATGAAGTATAATTACAACTATGTTTTATTAGAGGTCTATGAGACCCTGCCACAATCGCATTTCGCGAATCGGATTGTGAAATAAAGAAATATTCATTTTAACAAAGGCAATGGAGGTATTATCGTTTTGAATAACAAACCAGAGTCGACCACCCAAGACCGAACTTTCTTCGGTCAACCGCGGGGGTTATCAACGCTGTTCTTCACAGAAATGTGGGAACGGTTCAGTTACTACGGGATGCGTGCCATCCTTATCTACTACATGTACTACTCAATTTCCAAGGGTGGTCTGGGGTTCGATCAAGCAACTGCCGCCTCAGTGATGTCCATCTATGGATCGATGGTTTACCTGTCATCCGTCCTCGGGGGTTACCTGAGTGACCGGGTATGGGGGAGTCGTCGGACTGTGTTCATTGGTGGGATCCTCATCATGTTCGGTCATATTGCTCTGTCCGTGCCAGCTGGCCGGATCGCGCTGTTCATTTCCATCCTCTTGATTGTTTTAGGGACTGGGCTCTTGAAGCCAAACGTTTCTGAAATGGTTGGTGGCCTGTATGACGCCGGGGATACCCGTCGTGATTCCGGGTTTACCATCTTCGTCTTCGGGATTAACTTAGGTTCCCTGGTTGCGCCACTTCTTGTGGGTTGGTTAGGGATGTCCTACAACTTCCATTTAGGGTTCTCCTTGGCCGCTATCGGGATGTTCTTGGGATTAGTTCAATACTGGTACGGTGGGAAGAAGTACTTGAGTAAAGACAGTCTTTACCCAACCGACCCATTGGAACCCGGTGACATGAAGAAGTTGGGTGTTCGCTCAGCTGTTGGTCTCGTTGCCTTTGCACTGATTGTTCTGTTAATGTTCCTCTTAGGTTCATTGAACTTAAATAACTTCATTCTGTTACTTTCCATCGTGGCCATTGCGACGCCAGTCGTTTACTTCACCATCTTCTTAACCAGTAAGAAGGTTACCGCGACTGAACGCAAGCACGTTTGGGCTTACTTAGGTCTCTTCATCGCTGCTGCTATCTTCTGGGCAATTGAAGAACAAGGGTCTTCAGTTCTGGCACTGTTCGCTGCTAACCAGACGAACAACCACTTCTTGGGTCTGCACATCTTGCCATCTTGGTACCAGATGTTAAACCCACTGTTCATCCTGATCTACACGCCATTCTTCGCAGCAATGTGGAACCGTTGGGGTAAGCGGCAACCAAGCTCACCAGCTAAGTTTGCAACTGGGATGCTGTTCGCCGGTGCATCATACCTAATTATGGTGATTCCGGTCGCTATGTTTGGGACGAGCGCTAAGGTCAGCCCACTCTGGTTAGTTGGTAGCTGGGCAGTTGTTGAAATTGCCGAATTACTGATTTCTCCAATTGGGTTGTCCGTGACGACCAAGCTGGCACCAAAGGCCTTCCAATCTCAGATGATGAGTATGTGGTTCTTGGCCGATGCCGCTGGGCAAGCCGTCAACGCACAAGTGGTTAAACTTTACACGCCAGGTAACGAAGCAGGTTACTTCATGGGCGTGGCCATCGTGGCCATCGTCGCTGGGTTGATCATGTTCGTCTTGGTTAAACCAATTAAGAATTTAATGGCCGGTATTAAATAGTCAATATCCACCGGTAAAAGTGCTACTCTATTATGGAGTGGCACTTTTTATTTGGCTAATTGATCGAGTCGAATGTTATGAGTCTACACTTGATAGAAGACAGGTGTGGCATTTAGGACAGTCGTGACGGCCACGATGGCTTGACTAGTGTCAGGAGAGCAGACGATATGTGTTTGCTTACAGAAACAGTCTTACAATAGAAGCAATGATTATTCAAAGAGAGGAGCAACATCTTTGGTCAAAGTAGCGTTAATCAGTGATCTTCATTTCGATGTCAACCGGCAGTCCGTAGATGCGCTCTTGCCCCAACAAGCCGGCTATCTCATGCAACAGGGCGTGGGGCTGTATTTGATTGCCGGGGACATCACCAACCATTTTGCGCAATCCTTAGATTACGTGACGCGATTACAACGTTTGATTGCACCCGCTAAGGTCCGCTTCATCGCTGGCAATCATGACATGTTACATGATGTGACGTATGCGGCCCTTGAGAGCCCCTTAGCGCCGACTTACCTCCATCAGGGGCAATTAGACGTCAGTGGGACCAACTGGCGAATAATCGGCAATAACGGCTGGTATGACTACCAGTTTGCGGACAACCTGGTGGATCGGAACTTTTTGACGTGGAAACGCGCTTTTTGGGTCGATAGCACCATTGAACAGCCCCAGTCTGATCCGGAACGGATGGATCACGTCTTAGAGACGGTGACGGGCCAACTGGAACAAGCCCAGACCGAACATAAACGGGTGTTGTTCATGACACATTTCGTGCCGCATCGTGAGTATATTAAATATACGGATGACGACCGCTTCTGGAATATGGCGAACGCCATGCTGGGGAGTCCACGTTTGGGGGATCTGTTAGATCAATATCAGGTTGATGTGGTGCATTTTGGCCACGTTCATCGTCACTTTGCACCGCGGCAGTTCAAGCAAACCACCTACTATGATCAGGCGGTGGGGTATCACAACAAGCGGGTTAACGAGTGGTCGCAGACTGATTACTTCACGGAATGGCGGGATCGGTTGCGATTCCTCAAATTAAAATAAAAATATTTTCTAGAAAAGGCTTGACGATTTATGCAGAATTCTGTATGATAATAAACGTTGATTCGTTACGGCGATTCACGTTTTGGTGGGGTAGCGAAGTCTGGCTAAACGCGGCGGACTGTAAATCCGCTCCTTCGGGTTCGGTGGTTCGAATCCACTCCCCACCATTTTTATTATTGGGCTATAGCCAAGCGGTAAGGCAACAGGTTTTGATCCTGTCATGCGCTGGTTCGAATCCAGCTAGCCCAACTTAGACCAGTCACTGTGTGTGGCTGGTTTTTTTGTGTCCAAATTTTGAGAATTGCGCTGTAAACGGCTATACGTGTGACTACGGTAGCCGGGCCACGGTTGGTTAGGCTTACCGTCGTATGCAATAAGACTGAGTAGCGTGTGAAATCGGAAAGCAGGTAAGTTTAGTCTTATCTGCTTTTTTGTCGACTTTCGTAGTCACGAAACGGTCCCCTTATTTATTACTAATGTAAAAATTGCCGATATAGTCTCATTGAATTTGTAAAATATCAGAAAAAATCGCTTTAGTGGTGAATTGGTGATAGTCGGAAACTATTACTGAGAAATCATCCCGTACAACGCCCGGCACAGCAGTCATAATTGACAAGTCCGCCGAACTTCGCTAAAGTCAAACTAATAATTACGCCAGACCATTTGAAAGTTTAACTGAGAAAGTGGGGTCTTGTGATGCCAGCAACTGTGCAACCGGAAGACCTGTTTGCCTTGCGTCCATTGGCACAACCAGTGAGCGATGGGAAACGGGTGTACTACTTAGAAAGTTACCTAGACCAGCAGGAGAATGCTGGTTCGGCGACCATTTATAGCGTCAGTCTTGAGGATGGTGGTGATCAGCGACAGTGGAGCCCGGATGGCGTGGCGGTGAGTCAGCTGGCATTGAGCCCCGACAAACGTTACTTGGCCTTTAGCGGGCGCATAGACGGTCATTCACAGATGTTCTTGGTGTCAGTGGATGGGGGCACCCCCGAACAGATCACGCGTGGTGATACCGATGTTACAAATCCCGTATGGTCCGCACAAGGAGAGACACTTTATTTCCAAACAACGGTTGGCGCCGATAAGCCCAGCAAGCTTCCCCAAGTCAAGGTGGTCACGCGGCTGTTGTATAAGGCCAATGGTGCGGGAATCTTACCGGAGACTCTAACGTCGCAGTGCATTCGTTACGAGTGTGCCACTGGTGATCAGTCCGTGGTGTTGACGCAGCCGACTGATTTTACCGTGACGGCGGCGAATGCGAATGGGCTGGTCTATTCACGTGAACGCCTACTCGAAGATGAGCACGATTTTAGCGTGGGCGTCTACTGGCACGCCTTTGGTGGCGGAACTGATCGCCTGCTGAATCAGGATCAGGCCCAAGGTGATTTCGGCAAAGGAATCTTGAGTCCCGATGGCCGGCAGGTTGCTTTGTGGGGGCAAGATAATCACATCATGAATGTTTCCCAGTCCCACGCCTGGGTGGTCGATCTCGCAACAAACCAGTTAACAGACGTGACCGCGCCCCGTGACGTTGAAGTCGGTGATATGCTGGCAGTCGATAGCCAGCAGGGACAGTCTGGACACTGGCTGGCTTGGCGTGATGATGACACACTGCTGACGGTGGAAAATGAACACGGTCGGTTGTGTGTCGTCAGTCAATCGCTGACCACCGGAGAAGTCACACCACTACTGGATGGCAACCGGGCTATCACTGATTTCTCGGTCGTCAATGACCACACGGTAGTCTTCACCGAGACGACCATGACTAGCGTGAGTCGCTTGAAAAAAGTGGATCTAGCGACGGGGCTGGAGGTCGAATTGGTTAATCCCAATGCCACCTATGAAGCGACGCATACGCTGGTCGATGGGCAACGTTTCACCTTCAAGGGTGCGCAGGACTGGCCAATCGAGGGCTGGTATTTCCCACCGGTCACGTCGGCAGCGCAGCATCCCGCGGTCCTCTACGTGCATGGGGGTCCGCAGGTTGACTTTGGATACGGCTTTTACCACGAGTTACAGTACTTGGCGGGTGAAGGCTATGGCGTGATCGCCATTAATCCTCGCGGAGGTAATAGTTATGGTCAGGACTTTGAGACGGCAGTGATTGCCCACTATGGCGAAGGCGATTTCGAGGACCTGATGTTGGGAACGGATGCCGCTTTGGCACTGGACCCAACTATCGATCCGCAACAACTCTGCGTGACCGGTGGCTCATATGGTGGTTTCATGACTAACTGGATTGAAACGCACACAGATCGGTTTGCGGCGGCCGTGACGCAGCGGTCAATCTCAAACTGGATCAGCTTCTACGGCACGAGTGATATTGGTTATTTCTTTACACCGTGGGAGCTCCAACAGGATATGACGGCAATCGACGAGCTTTGGAAATTCTCACCACTGGCCTACGTTAAGCAGGCGACGACACCAATCCTGGTGCTCCACGGGGAGGCGGATCTTCGCTGTCCCACTACGCAGGGCGAAGAGTTTTACGTCGGACTCAAGGAAGCTGGGATCGACACCCAACTGGTTCTGTTCCCTGAGTCGACCCATGAGCTCTCCCGCTCCGGATTACCCAACTTACGAATTGAACGGTTAAGACGCATTAATCAGTGGTTTGAGGATCACTTACAACAGGAGGAAGTCTAGATGAATATTGGATTTATTGGGGTCGGTGGCATGGCCCAGGCTATCATTGGTGGCTTATTGAACGCCAAGACGTTTGCACCGGCAGAAATTGTGGTTCACAGTCACCGTGAGGAAAGTTACTTGCCATACGCACAAGCCCACGACCTAGTTGCGGCTAAGAGCAATCGGGCAGTAGCTGAAGCCAGTGACCTAGTCGTGCTGGCAGTGACCCCCAACGTGGCCCCAGCCGTCCTAGCGGAAATCAAGGACGATTTGACTAACGCCAAGACCTTGATTTCGATTGTGGCCGGTTTATCGTTAGCAGACATGGCAGCGATTACCGGGGAAGGCGTCCCGACTTTACGGACGTTGCCTAACGTAAACGTTGAGGTTGGCGCGGGGATGACGGCAGTTGCCGCCAACGCTGCGCTGACTGGTGACCGTTTGACGGCGGCACTGCGAGTATTCGACACGATTGGGTCGACGACGACATTGGCCGAGGACCAATTCGGCGTCTTCAGTGCATTGGCTGGAAGCTCACCGGCCTACATCGACTTCTTTATCGATAGCTTGAGTCGGGCCGGCGTGAAGCATGGCCTGACCAAGGCTCAAGCCACGGCAATTGCAGCTCAGGCCACGTTGGGTTCCGCTAAGATGGTCCTGAAGAGTGACAAGATTCCATTCGAACTAATCGATCAGGTCTCTTCACCTGGTGGCAGCACGGTTGCTGGCTTACTCGCGATGGAAGAAGCTGGTCTGATGACAGCGGTAGTCAAGGGCATCGACGCCACCATCAAACGTGACGCTGGGGAAAAAGATTAGTTGTTGATGAGTTCATTGGCCAATTAAGTGGGCCAGTGAAAATGTGCGTCACGAGTGCCACCTAACTATGAAAAAAATTTGTGAAAATTATCTACGCGTGTGAGTTGTAATTTTGGTCTATACCGATTATAATGAAAAGTAGGCATTGGTTTAGTTCTAGCAGGATTATCCATAATTGTTTTGGCGAGAAATGGCTTGTCAGTTTTAATTAATGAGATGTGGATACAATTGGACAACGTTTCGGCTTTTAGTGTGGGGTTAGCGCCATGTGAGCCGTGAGGGTGGTGTCAATCAACTCAGCTGTGGGAATTATCTAAGCGGTAAGCCGCTTAGATAATTGGTGCCTTTGAAACTCGGTCTATGAGGTTCAAAGGCAAGCCGGAAGACCGTACTATGGCTTCCGGCGCCCGCCCTCAGCGCCCCGGTTGATTGACACCACCCGGTAAGGCGCTGGTTACATCCGGCTGGGGCACACTAATGCCATAGTAGTTGTTGTCATGTGATGAGGAGGAGACTCATGAGTATTGTCTTAAAGCACGCTAAGATTTATACCGGGGACGACGTGATCCCCGATGGTTACATCCGTTTTGACCAACAGATCGAAGCAGTCGGGCCAGTCGCTGAATTTCAGCCACTGCCCGCCGATGAGATTCACGTGGTTACGGGCCGGACGATTGTGCCCGGGTTTATCGATGTTCATAGCCACGGTGGTTATGGATATGATAGTATGGATGGGGACCCTGAACAGATCGACAAGATGGTCAATCTGATGGTTCACGAAGGGATTACGTCGATTTTTCCCACCACGATGACGCAGTCGAATGACGCCATCGATCATGCGATGCAAGGGATTGCGGAAGCCGCCAAGCATAATCCAGTGATTCAAGGTGTCCACTTGGAAGGGCCATTTATCGCAGCTATCTTCAAAGGAGCCCAACCGGAGAAATATATCAAGGATCCCGACGTTTCTCTGCTGGATCGGTGGAACAAGTTGTCTGGTGGTCGCGTCAAATTAATTACGTACGCGCCAGAAGATCCGGGTTCGAAGGCATTCGAAGCTTACTGCTTGGCCAATAAAATTGTGCCATCCGTGGGCCACTCCAACGCCACGCGCGAACAGCTCCTCGAAAGTCGGGCCACCCACGTGACCCATTTGTACAACGCACAGCGGGGGTTGCGCCACAGAGAGCCTGGTGTGACCGGCCATGCGATGCTGGAAGACAATTTATACTGCGAATTGATCTGTGATGGCTTCCACATTGTGCCGGATATGATAAAATTAGCTTATGAACAGAAAGGGCCCCACCGGTTGGAACTGGTGACTGACTCCATGCGTGCCAAGGGGATGCCAGAAGGTGTCAGCGAACTTGGTGGGCAAAAAGTGATTGTGAAAGACCGTCAAGCACGGTTGGAAAGCGGCAACTTAGCCGGTTCCGTCCTGCGGTATGACGAAGCCTTCAGAAACATCATGGACTTTACCGGTTGTGATATGAATGACGCCGTGCAGATGAGTTCAGTCAACCAAGCTGAAGAATTCAACTTGACCCAAAAAGGCAAGTTGGTTCCTGGCCGCGATGCTGACCTGAACCTCTTCACTCGTGATTTACAACTGGAAACGACCTATAGCTTGGGCCGGAAGTTCAGTCAGGAATCTAAGTAAAAATTTAGTTGTATTTTCAGAAGGGACGTAGGTGCTGTGAGTTCACCGATTTATATTCAAATTCATAATGACATTAAACGCGCTATTGAGGCAGGAAAGTGGGCGGTTGGCGACCGAATTCCGTCCGAACGAGAACTGTCTCGAGATTTTGATGTGAGTCGGATGACGCTCCGTCAGGCGATTCAGACCCTGGTTGATGAAGGGATTCTGGAACGCCAGGTTGGGTCCGGGACCTACGTGGCCAACCAGAAGGTTCAAGAAAAGATGTCCGGCGTCACGAGTTTTACCGATCTGATGCTGGCTCAAGGGAAACAACCCGCCAGCAAGACCATTTCGTATCACGTGATGAGTCCATCACTCAGTGAGGCTGAAAAGCTGAAATTGCACGAGGATGAACAGGTGTTGCGGATGGAACGGATTCGGTTCGGGGACGATGTGCCAATTTGTTTTGAAGTGGCCACGGTGCCAGAACATCTGGTGGATGGTCTCAGCAAACAAGAGGTGACCAGCTCCCTGTACCGGGCATTGGAAGACAAGAAGAATTTAAATCCGGGGAAGGCCCAACAGACGGTCTCCGCCATGTCTGCTTCCGAACGGATCGCCGAGTTCTTGAAGATCAAGCGTGGCGATGCCATTCTGCGGTTGCGGCAGGTGACCTATCTGCAAGATGGGACCCCATTCGAATACGTGCGGACGCAGTATGTCGGCGAACGGTTCGAGTTTTATCTTGAAAAGTAAATTAGAGGGAGCTGGACAGTGTGTTCGGCTCCTTTTTTGAAAAAGGAATGGTGCGAGATGAGAAAGGAACAACGCTTTGAGGTTACCCCAACCAAGGCTGACGGTGGCGTGTCATTTGACATCGTCACGGATAAACAGACCGGGGTTCAATATGTACTGGCTTCTAACTATATCGGTAGTAGCTTGACGGTGTTGGTCGATAAGGATGGCAAGCCCTTGTTGAAACCGACACTTTAGAAATCCAGGTGATCAATGATGAAGATTCGCAAGGCACACCGTGATGACGATTTTCAGGCGGTCGCCCAGCTCTATCTGGATGTTTGGCGGGCAACCTATGTGCAGCTTTTACCAGCTGCGTTCTTGGCCCAGTTGACCACAAACACCTGGCATCCGGAGCGACGCTGGCAAGAAACCTGGGTGGCTTTTGACGACAGAGGGAAGCTGATTGGATCTTGTGCGGCGGGACCAGCCCGCGAGCAAGGTTGCGAGGACTGGGGCGAAGTCTATTCAATCTATATTCACCCAAACCAGCAGCATCAAGGCGTCGGCCATCAGTTGATGGCTGCGGCGCTGACGACGCTACAGGGGTCGTTCACCCAGGTCTATGTTGAGGTGCTTGCTACCAATCAGAGTGCTCGTGACTTTTATCGGCAAATCGGGTTTACGCAAAAGGGCACCGTTCAAAAACGAACGGTGCCTCAGGGAGAACTTTCGGTTGTTAGAATGGTCCTGAATCCAGCATAATTAGTGTTGGTGCTTAGCCTGTTGCCGAACCAGATGTAGATAGTGGGGAATCACGGCGATGCGTTTCAAACGCCTGGGTTCCTTGGCCGTCCGGTAGAACCACTCCAGATGGTGTTTTTGCCAGAACTCCGGCGCTCGATCAACCGCACCGGCGAGCACGTCGAAGCTGCCGCCGACGCCCATCCATAAGCCTTTGGTGGTGTGGCGATGTTTGGCCACGAATTCTTCCTGTTTGGGGAAGCCCAGGGCGGCGAAGACCATGTCGGGTTGTGTCCGCCGAATGTCAGCGACGATAGCCGTGTCGTCCTTGAAGTAGCCGTCGTGTAATCCGGCAATAATTAGTCCGGGATAGTCGTGGGACAGCTTTTGCTTTAAAGCGGCGATGACTTCGGGTTTGGCCCCGACGAAGTAGGCGGAGCGGTGATTGTCGCTGCCCCACTGTAAGAGGGTAGTCAGGGTGTCAAAACCCGTGATTCGTTCTGGCAGGGGCTGTTTCAGAATCTTGGCCCCGTCGAGAATCCCAATACCGTCCGGTGTGATGAAGTCAGCAGATTGGACGAGTTGCTTGTAAGCGGGGTTGTGGTGGGCGTACATCACGATTTCCGGGTTAGCGGTCACCACGAAGGTATTTTGTTGCGCGATGATGCGCCGTTGAATGGTTTGTTGGAAGTTAGCAGCGGTGGTCTTGACGAATGGTAAGTCGAGCACCGTTACGGTAGAAAATGAAAGTTGCATGGGGTCTCCTTTCGAGATGGTCATGCCAACGAATAAAGCCGGCGCGACCGTACTAAATAGTATGACGCTCTGTGTGATTCATGCTAAAATAAGTCTATTAGATTAAAATATGTAACAGTTCAGCTTGAAAACTAGCTAAGGGAGTAGCTCATTATGACGAATTTGTATCCTGACGACAGTTTGACTCTGCACACGGATGCCTACCAGATCAATATGATTCAGACGTATTATCAACAAGGGATTGCCGACAGACACGCTGTCTTTGAAGTGTTTTTCCGTGACATGCCGTTTCATAACGGTTATGCCGTGTTTGCTGGTTTGGAGCACATCGTTAATTATATCCAAAATCTGCACTTTTCCCAAGCGGACATTGAATACTTACGAGAAGCTGAAGAATATCCGGAAGATTTTCTGGAATATCTCGCTAATTTTAAATTCCGAGGCTCAATCCGTTCCGCCGTTGAAGGTGAACTGGTTTACGCTCATGAACCAATCTTACAAGTGGAAGGGCCCCTGGCTGACTGTCAGCTAGTGGAAACGGCCATTCTTAATATTGTGAATTATCAAACATTAATTGCTACTAAGGCTGCTCGAATTCGCTCCGTGGCCGGTGATGATGCGTTGATGGAATTCGGGACACGGCGGGCCCAAGAATTTGACGCCGCTATCTGGGGAACACGAGCTGCCTACATCGGTGGGTTCGACGCCACTTCTAACGTACGGGCCGGCAAGATTTTTGGGATTCCGATTAGTGGAACGCACGCCCACGCGCTCGTGCAGACTTACGGCAACGACTACGATGCCTTCATGGCTTACGCACAGACGCACCAGGACTGTGTCTTCTTGGTCGACACCTACGATACGTTACGTAGTGGGGTGCCGAACGCCATTAAGGTTGCCAAGGAACTCGGCGACAAGATCAATTTCCAAGGTGTGCGGATCGATTCCGGTGATATGGCCTACCTGTCCAAGCGGGTTCGTCAAAAGTTAGACGAAGCCGGTTTCCCGAATGCTAAAATCTTCGCATCCAACGATCTCGATGAAAAAACGATTCAAAGTCTTAAGATGCAAGACGCCAAGATTGACGTCTGGGGGATTGGTACCAAATTGATCACTGCCTTTGATCAACCAGCATTGGGGGCCGTCTACAAGATGGTTGCCATTGCGGATAGTACCGGTAAAATGAAGGGCACCATCAAGCTGTCCAACAACGCTGAGAAGGTGACGACGCCAGGGAAAAAGCAGGTTTGGCGAATCACCAAGCGTGCCGATGGCAAGACCGAGGGGGACTACGTGACCTTGGCGGATGAAGATCCGCGCAACGAGGAAACAATCTTCATGTTCCATCCTAGTTTTACCTATATCAACAAGACAGTCAATGACTTTAATGCGCGGCCATTGTTGCAGTCGATCTTTGAAGACGGCGAATTGACCTACAAGTTGCCAGCGCTGTCAGCAATCCGTGATCGTTGTAGGGGCGCTCTAGCCAACCTCTGGCCAGAGTACAAGCGGGATTTGAACCCACAGAAGTACCCGGTTGACCTTTCCCAAGATTGCTGGGATCACAAGATGGCGATCATCAAAAAAATTCACACCTACGTACAGAAGATGCCTGAATAACCATGCATTACGGGTCGCGACCACAGCATAAGGACGCGAGTATTGCGGCTGGTGCCGTGACCTGATTTAATTAGGGGGCAAGTAACATGCGAGCAATGCAAAAAGAGATTATTGAAGCCTTGAAGGTTCAACCTACCATCGATCCAGCCAAGGAGATTCGGCGCAGTGTTGACTTCTTGAAGGCTTATCTGAAGCGCTATGACTTTTTGAAGACGTTAGTTCTCGGAATTTCCGGTGGGCAAGACTCAACGTTGGCCGGAATCTTGTGTGAACAAGCCGTTACGGAATTGCGGCAGGAAACCAATGACAGTAGCTACAAGTTCATCGCGGTGCGGTTGCCTTACGGCGAGCAAGCCGATGAGGACGACGCCATGATGGCCATCGATGTCATGGGGGCTGACGAAACGCAGCGGGTCAACATTAAAGATGCTGCGGATGCCATGGAAGCTGCCGTTACGGCGAACCACAATACTGTAAGCGACTTTAATAAGGGAAATATCAAGGCACGGCAACGGATGATCGCACAGTATGCGATTGCTGGGGCCCATGCCGGTGCTGTGGTCGGAACTGATCACGCGGCCGAAGCCATCACCGGGTTCTACACGAAGTTTGGTGACGGGGCGGCGGATATTTGCCCACTCTGGCGGTTGGACAAGCGTCAGGGGGCGTCCATGCTGGCTTATCTGGGAGCGCCAGAAAACCTCTACAAGAAGGTGCCAACGGCTGATCTAGAAGATGACCGACCAGCGTTACCTGATGAGGCGGCACTGGGTGTGCGGTATGCGGATATCGACGATTACCTTGAAGGCCGCGATGTGAGTGACCAGGCGGCTGAAAAGATTGAAGGCTGGTACCGAAAGACCGCGCACAAGCGGCACTTACCAGTGAACGTTTACGATACTTTTTGGAAAGACTAGGTGATTAGTGATGCGGAAGAGTAATATGAGTGGTTACATCAATGTTTTAAGTAAAGTGCTCCAAGGAACCGAAGACGAAGCTGGCGAAATGAACAGCGACTTTGAAAAGGTTCGTGCGGCTATCGACAACGATACGGTCAGCGACCTCTCCCAAGTGGACTTGCAGAAAATCGTCGACAACTTCCAACGGGGGACCGATGGCTACGAGGATAAGCTGAACAAGCTCGAGCAGGCCAGTGCGCCGGTGCGAATTCTGGGAAAGCACAAGTCATTAGTCGCAGCATTCCGCGTCTACACGGAAGCTTGCCAAGCCATGACAGATAGCATCAACGTCGAAGCTCAAACGGTCGATGTTGACGCGTTCAACCAATCTGAAAAGACCCAAGAAAATGCCATGGAAAAGGTTACCGCTGCCACGCAACGGATTATGACCAGTCCCATGTAAGACGAAGGATGTCACTCATTTTGAGCGGCATCCTTTTTGCTTGAGTGGGGTAAATGTGAGTCGTTAATGCGCTGTTTTGGTAATAGAATTTCGGAGGCTTGCGGTCCATAATTTTTGACCGTAAGTCAGCCGGTGTTCACGCTAACCATGGTATAATGCAGGTATGATTACAATGACGGAGGGTTTGCATGGCAAGAGAGAATGAAGAACAGCTCAGCGCCTTGGCACGGCCGGTTCATGAGCAACTGAGCCAGTACCGAGTGCAACAGATTCAGGCGGTCCTGACCCTTATGGATGAGGGCAATACGGTGCCGTTCATCGCACGTTATCGGAAGGAACGAACCGGTTCGTTGGACGAAGTTGCCATTCGAGAGATTGAGGATGAGGCGAACTGCTTAGCTAAACTAAATAAGAGACGGCAAGATGTATTGAAGACGATTGCCGAGCAACAAGCCCTGACACCGCAACTCAAACGGAACCTGGAACACGCCACGACCTTACAGCAGGTTGAGGATCTGTACTTACCTTACAAGAAAAAGCGGCAGACCAAGGCCACGATTGCGGCGCAACATGGACTGAAGCCGTTGGCAGAGTGGCTGTTGACTTTTCCTCAGGAGAGCTTGGATGCGCGCGCCCGTCAGTACGTGAAGCCAGATCAAGACTTACCGGATGTCACGGCTGTTTGGGAAGGTGTCCACGAAATCCTAGCGGAAACGTTTAGCGAACAGGCAGCTTTTCGGGAATGGATTCGGCATTACACGTGGCAGCATGGTGAATTGACCAGCAAATTGCGTCGTGGGGCGAAAGATCGGGATGAACAACAGGTTTATGCGACCTATTACGAGTTTAACCAGCGACTGAATCAATTACCGCCATACCGAGTCTTGGCGATCAACCGGGGCGAACGAGAAAAGATCTTATCTGTGGGAATCGACATTGATGATGCGTCGATTCTACAGTATGGACATTTCCGCTTGGTTGGCCAACACAAGGGGCCAGCTGTAGCGAAGATTGAGGCGGCCTTTGCAGATGCTTACAAGCGATTCCTGGGGCCGGCGATTGAACGAGAATTACGGCGACAGTTGACGGATCAGGCTGATGAGCACGCCATTCAGGTCTTCGGCAATAATCTGTATCACTTGTTGATGCAGGCGCCGTTGAAGGGCAAGGTCGTGATGGGGTTTGATCCGGCATACCGGACGGGCTGTAAGTTAGCTATCATGGATGCTAACGGTCGGTTCCTGACCAAACGGGTGATTTACCCACATAAATCCGCCAGCGGTAAACAGCGGGCGGAAGCGGGGCCGGCCTTTAAGCAATTGCTGGAGAAGTATCATGTCGAAATGATTGCGATTGGCAATGGAACAGCAAGTCGGGAATCCGAGGAGTTCGTCAGTGACATTCTAAAGACACTGGATTACCCAGTTTATTACGTGTTGGTCAACGAGGCCGGTGCGTCCGTTTACTCGGCGAGTGCAAATGCCCGGGCCGAATTCTCAGATCTCCACGTCGAGGAACGGTCGGCCATCAGCATTGGTCGGCGGTTACAAGATCCTTTGGCCGAGCTGGTCAAGATTGATCCGAAAGCTGTTGGGGTTGGGCAATACCAACACGATGTGCCTGAGAAGGCGCTGGATGAACAGCTGGACCGGGTCGTAGAGACGGCAGTCAACCAGGTGGGGGTTAACGTGAATACGGCGAGTCCGGAATTGCTCACCCACATCTCAGGGTTAACGGCAACGACTGCGCAAAATATCGTGACGTACCGTAATGATAACGGCGCATTTGCCAGTCGTAAGGAATTGCAGAAGGTCCCCCGGCTTGGACCAAAAGCATATCAACAATCCGTTGGGTTCCTACGCATTATTGGCGGTCAGGATCCGCTGGATAATACAGATATTCATCCGGAGAGCTATCCAGCGACCCGCCAATTGCTGCAAGGATTGACCGCTGAGAACACGGTGATTGGAACGTCTAAACTACAGCAGGAACTGGCTCAGCTGAATCAGGACAAATGGGCGACTGAGTTGGGCGTGGGCCGGGAGACCTTGGCCGATATCATTGCTGGGCTCAGCAAGCCGGGCCGAGACCTGCGGGATACGATGCCGGCACCGCTACTGCGACAGGACGTGTTGACGATGGCCGACTTGAAGCCGGGGATGGAACTGCAAGGGACCGTCCGGAACGTGGTCGATTTTGGGGCATTTGTCGATATCGGAGTAAAGCAGGATGGTCTGGTCCACATTTCCCAGTTAGCCGATCACTATGTCAGTGATCCGAGTGCGGAAGTGACGATTGGGGATGTGGTGACGGTTTGGGTATTGACCGTTGATGAGAATCGACAGCGGATTCAACTGACGATGCGGACTGATGGTCATGACTAATCAGGAGCTGCAGCAGTTGGTGGAACGCATCTCACTGGAGAGTTTTGGCAAGCCATTTCGGCACCGCGCCTGGTTCAATGCCAGACTGCGGACGACAGGCGGGCGCTACCAGCTCAAGGATCACAGTATTGAAATCAACCCTAAAATGCTAACGGATTACGGCGAAGCGACGTTAGTAGGGATTATCAAGCATGAGCTTTGCCATTACCACCTGCACTTGGCGGGGCAATCTGGACAACACCGCACACGGGCGTTTCGAGAACTACTCCAACAGGTCGGGGGTTTGCGGTTTGCGCCGGCACCAAAAATAACGCAACCGAAGCCACGCCATTGGCAATTGTACGTGTGCCAGCATTGCGGACAGAAGTATTACCGTGCGCGGCGAATCGACGTTTCAAGAATGGTGTGTGGACGGTGTCACGGTCGGCTGGTTTGGCAGAAGACGGTCGTGGCAGTGCAACGTCCGCATTAAAATTAGGAGGTCAGTGAATTATGGGAAAAACAATTATTCGGGTACCAGCAACATCAGCGAACATGGGTCCCGGCATTGATTCCATTGGTGCCGCTTTACATCTATACTTAACGGTCATTATTGAAGAAAAAACGGAACAGTGGCGGGTCAACCATGCTTTGGGGACCAGCATTCCACGTGACGAAAACAATTTGATGGTGCAGACAGCGCTGAAGGTTAACCCGAAGTTGCAACCGCATCAATTGACGGTCATGTCCGATATTCCCGTGTCTCGTGGATTGGGTAGCTCCACGAGTGCTGTGATTGCCGGCATTAAGATTGCCAATGAATTGGGCGAAATGGACCTGACGATTCCAGATCAATTGAATTGGGCGGTCAAACTCGGTGGCGAATTGGATAACGTGGCACCAGCCTTGATGGGGCAGGCGGCCGTTGCGACAGTCAATGATGGCGTTGCTGACGCGATCAAGTTGCCATTACCCGACTTACAGGCCTTGGTCTTCATCCCGGGACAGAAGTTATTGGCACAAAAGAGTCGCAAGGCATTGCCTAAGCAGGTGTCGTTTGACACAGCAGTTCATGCCAGCAGTGTGGCCAACGTCTTAGTTGCGGCATTGTTGAAGAAGGACTGGGAATTGGCAACGAAACTGATTGAACGCGATGAATTCCACGAACAAGCACGGTCACAACTCGTACCTGAACTGAATCAGATTCGCGATGCGGCTCATGAACTGGGCATTGTTGGCACTTATCTGAGTGGTGCTGGTCCGACCGTCGTAACGTTTGGAACCTCGGCACAATTGACATTATTGCGGACAAAGCTGACAAATGCTGATTTACCAGGCAGTTTGCGCATCTTGGAGCTCGATCAAGATGGCGCAACCGTCCTAACAGATGCATAATTTTGAATTTTTTGAATTAACTTGCAAAAAGATATTGTCACTGCCCGAATCATTTGGTATACTATTTCTTGTGAGTTAATGCGGCCATGGCGGAATTGGCAGACGCGCAAGATTAAGGATCTTGTCCGGGTAATCCGGGTGGAAGTTCGAATCTTCTTGGCCGCATAACGATTATAGAGGCACTGATCAGTTTATCTGGTTGGTGTCTTTTTTGATGTGGAGAGATTAATAAGCCAGGAGTTGAAGAGAATCGTTGAATTCAAGGCAATTATTAGAATAAATAATACCGCGGGGAACTTCATAAGATAATATTTTGGGCTTGATTTTAATAAGCACTTTATGAAAGTTTCATAAATCGTGCCTCCAGATATTGGTTTATGAAAACAGGAGTATCCAACAGATACCAGTTTTGTTAGCATAACTGCTTTAAATATTAATCAGACCTGCTTTCAGTAAAGATTATGTAAAGACCCTTGAATTTATGAAATAACTGCTTAGAATAGGGCGTTGGAGCTCGAAATCAAAGCTTAATATGCCCGTTAAATGACAAACAGGTGACATTTTCGCTACGCAATCGTTTTCAGGCGAAATGGGTCTTCAAAAATCCTTAAGAAGAGCGTATTATTGAAAACTAATCGAGCATTTATGAAAATTTTCGAGTCCTCAATTGTCAAATCAAGTGCAACACTAAGAATCTATTCTTAGAAGTGGTCTAGTTGCTAAGCTAGTTCAGGCATT
>NZ_RHNZ01000003.1 GCF_003946395.1 Levilactobacillus fuyuanensis
TGCTAACTATCATAAGGGAGAGGCTTTCCCTTTTCAATTGCTTATTTTTCTATTTACACATAATTATTTAAACACTCAAAACGCTCTTTAAATACGGCTGTTTATTTATCGTACAGATGTTAGCCTCTGGGTTCTTTACTGATTTACTCACAACGCTCTTACCCGCCACTAATGGTCAGTTTATGCCGACCCTGGCCAAGGTAATTGTTGATTTCGTACTCTTTATGATCAGTTATCAAATCCAACGTGACTTCATTTTTAAAGAAGGTCCTCAACATGTCTAATCGCCGCCGGGCACTCTATTTCTTGGCAATTCTCCTCTCCGTTATTTATTTGTTATGGCGAATATTCTTCACTATCCCTTGGCATGCAAATTTATTTACGCTCATTTTTGCTCTCTTGCTGGTCCTTAGTGAAATCCTATCAAATATGACTGGATTTATCTTAATCTTCTTTAGAATGCTTTCCACCAAGAAAAAATGGCGACTAGAAATGCCAGACTATAGCACAACACAGCCCCTACCCGATGTGGATATTATTATCGTGACACACAATGAAGAAGTAGATTTATTGCGAAAAACCGTGAACGCCGCGACCTACATTGACTATCCAGATAAGAGTAAAGTTCACGTTGTTATTGCAGATGATGGTAATCGACCCGAGGTTAAAGCCCTAGCCGCACACTACCACATCGGTTACTCGGGAATGGAAGGTAATAAACAAGCAAAGTCTGGAAACATCAATCACACTTTAGAAAAACTGGACTCACCACTATTTGTCATTTTCGACACGGACATGATTCCTTTTTCCGGTTTCCTGCGAAATACGGTACCGCTATTTACCGAAAACTTCCAACAGCTCATCGATGATCCCGATCATACAGAACCGCTGGGCTTTGTGCAGACACCGCAAAGCTTTTACAACGCCGACATCTTTCAGTTCAATCTCTTCTCAGAAAAAATCATTCCCAATGAACAAGATTTCTTCTCCAGAGACATTAACGTGCTGAATGGCGGAAATAAACGCGCCTTATTTACCGGTTCTAATGCGGTATTCTTACGCAAAGCCGTTGATGAAGTCGGTGGCTTTCCAACCGATACCATCACCGAAGATTTTGAGTTGGGAACAATGTTGAACATGGCGGGTTATATCAGTCTAGCGACCAAAGTTCCGCAGTCCAGTGGCATGACACCTATTGATATGAAAGGGGTCATTAAGCAACGAACGCGGTGGGCCCGTGGCGTTATGCAAAGCTGCCGTAACCTGCATATTTTCACCAACCCACACCTGTCACTAATGAACCGAATCATTTTAATTAACACCTACTTTTACTGGTGGGCCTTCTTTCGCCGAATGATTTATATGATTGCCCCAATTCTATACGCCCTATTTAAAATTCAAGTCGTCAACGCAAACTTTTGGATTCTAATGGTGGTGTGGGCGCCGGGATACTTTCTCCTACACTACGTTATGGGAGATACTTCTGGGATGGGCGACACTGCCAAGATTCGTAATGAACGTTGGGGGGAAGTCCAGGAAACATTCTTCGCACCCTATCTGTTCATCCCTGTTATCCTCGAGACTCTGGGACTCAAAGCTAAAAAGTTTAAGGTAACCTCTAAGAATGTCACTTACTCACTCAAGGATAAGCTGTACATCTTGCCATACCTCATTCTGTGGACCATCACCGTAGTTTCGATCATCAAATTCAATTATGGCAAATACGGTTCTGAAATTTTGGTAGGGAGTGTCATCACTTTCTGGCTATTAATGCATTTCATCAACTTAAGCATGTGTCTATTTATTTCAATGGGGCGTCCAGTCTACCGAAAGAACGAGCGCTTTATCCGTCAAGTTCCCGGTAGCGTTCAAGGAAACGACGGTAAATGGCATTCGATGACCACTGAGGATGTTTCTGAAGGTGGCGTGGCTTTCACCACTACCGAAGATTCTGTTGACGACATTGCGGAGGGTGATGACCTCAAACTGACCGTTAAACATCAAGACTTCGATGTACAACTACACGGCAAGGTTGCCCGTATTAGCAACCGCAACGATACATCTATCTACAGTCTACAGGTCCATGTTGCGCCAGATGAGAATCGTGATCACTACCTACAGTTGATTTACGATGGTGCTAATAAGACATTACCAAGTGTCCAAGATACTTGGGTCACACCATTTGATGAGCTTTATATGAACTTGATTGTGCGCGCACGTACTTATGAACGAAAACTAAGTCGGCGCTTTAATCGATTTTAAAAGGAGTCGCTATCATGAGCGCTTGGATTGGATTACTTGTCTACGTATTAGGATTATTGGGATACAACGGCACACTGCGGCGTCTAGGGGTCAGTCCCTACTTGGCTTGGATTACGGCCATGCTCGTTCAAATCCTAATGCTGTACGTTTTTGCTATGGTTGGCATGCTTAACTTGGGCATCCAAATCGTCACCTATTTCGGGATAGCTTTGTTGGTCCTATGGTTCTTATTAAGTTTCTGGCATAAGGGCCAACTGAAGTTTGAAGGAATTCACCTCTTTGACTTCTGGATGATTGGTTTAGGTTTGGCTATGGGGCAAACGCTACTGAAGAGCCCCCTCGTCCACTACGATAATTTTTCCCACTGGGCCGTCATGGTCAAGTTCATGACATTTACTGGCCATCTTCCTGGGGCAACGGATAAATTAATTTCGTTCACCTCGTATCCGCCTGCTACCGCTCTATATATCACGCAATTTGTCCATTGGACTGGGTTTAGCGATGGCACGATGTTAGTCGCCCAATTTATCCTGATCTGGGCTGCTGGTTACGCCATCTTCGCCGGGCTTCGTGACCGTTCGCGTGCCCTAACTGGTTTTATCCTCTGCTTTACATTAGCCATTTCATTTGTCTTCAATGTCGCCATTCGACTAAATAACTTGTTAGTGGATTACGTGTTACCAATTATTGCTGTCGCAGGATTGATTGGCATTTTCGCTTACAGGAAAAAACCAGCGTTACTTTGCATGCACACCGCCATTTTTATTGGGGCGCTCATGTTGGTTAAAAATTCAGCGACTTTCTTTGTTGTCATGATTGGTGTGTACTTCCTGTATACGCTGATTGCCAACGGGCATGGTCATTGGTACCGTCGACTAGCCATGATTCCACTGCAATTTGCGGGAACCATCGGCGTTGGCATCATGCCCTTTCTGTGGTGGGAATGGCACGTTAAACATACGTTTACACTCTCTAAACATCAAATTAGTACCCAGGCCTACTCCAAACAGTTGAATGGCGAAAGTCATCAAGAATTACTTAAAATTGCTCACAAATTTATCGGGCAGATTTTAAGTACCAACTCCCTTTCAACTAAAGGCATTATCCTCATTAACGTCGTGTTAATTGGCATGTGGATTTATATTCGGTTGCGCGCGCATCGCCGGAATAATCTTTTCGGCATGGCGTTTCTTTTGGATATCGTGTTCATTGCCTATTACGGTAGTCTGTTTGGCATGTATATTCTCTCAATGCCTTACGCGGAAGCAATTGTTTTGGATGGTTTTGAACGCTACATGGGAAGTATGGTCATCCTCAACTTGCTCATCGGTTCAGTTCCCCTCGTGCGTGCGCTGGATCGCATACAGTTCGAGCAGAACTTTCAAAAGCGAAACACACAGTCCTTTAAGAGTGCAGCCACCAAAAATGCTTACCAAATCTCTACACTGGTTGTCGGATTTTTCGCTATCACAATGATGTATTCAGAAATTACGGGAACTAATTTTACAAATAAAATGAATCACAACACCTTGCCACTTCAAATGAGTCGTATTGCTAAACCGTGGACCCATTTGAATCACAAAAAGGTCCTAATCGTGGACCCGGAAAAAGTTGACGTCGACGACTACTATGCTGGGTATGTTGGGCGCTACTACTTCTTTACTGATCAGGCAGTCGGTCAAGAAAACTTCATGATGACCCCCAAGGCTTTCAAAGTCGCTGTGGAACACTTTGACTATGTTGCGATACCCGAAACCCACCGAACCTTCACCGTTCTCACTGAAAAAGTCTATCACCAGCATGTAGTGACGGGATTCTTTAAAGTGACGAATCACGGACTAGAACGCATTCATTAATTTACCAAAATGGAGGGACCCTCTTGGCATTCATTGGATTTATTTTCTTCGCTTTGGCTTTGATCGGCTACAGTAGTACGATGCGTTGGCTTCACGTTAATCCTTATTTAACGTGGATTACCGGTATCTTAGTACAAATTTTGTTGCTGTATATCTTTGCCATGCTGGGATGGCTCAGACCTGGCATCTGGATTGTAACCAGCTTGGGTGTTGGCCTATTGCTAGTCAGACTAATTTTAGGTTACTACGGAAAAGTTGCCTTTCATTATGAAGGCTTACACCTCTTTGATGCCTGGATGATTTTTCTAGGCTTCGTGATGGCACTGGTCCTTTTGCGCAGCCCCTTAATTCATTACGACAATTTTTCACATTGGGCAACGATCGTTAAGTTTATGACCTACACCGGGCATTTACCTGGTGCCAGTGATACCATCATTTCTTTTACATCCTATCCCCCTGCAACTGCCCTTTTTATTACGCAATTTGTTACTTTTACAGGATTCGCCTCTGGCACCATGTTGGTCGCTCAATTCATCTTGATTTGGGCCGCTAGTTACGCCATCTTTGCGACCTTACGCGATCGAACACGTGGCCTAAACTCGATGTTGTTATGCCTGACAATTGCCATTTCTTACGTTTTCAATATCAACATTCGGTTAAATAATTTATTAGTCGATTACGTTCTGGCTATCCTCACAATGGCTGCGTTAGTTGGTATATTCATCTATCAACAGCACCCGCGTATGCAGATGGCGCACGTCGCCCTGTTTAGTGGAACACTATTGTTAGTAAAGAATTCGGCGGCATTCTTTGTCGCAATCATCGCCACGTACTACCTGTACATGCTGATCCAACGGTCTTCAACCGCCCATTGGTTCAAGCGCACCGTAAGTACCCTAGGCATTTGGCTTGGGACACTGCTAGTCGGTGCCTTACCCTTCATCGTGTGGGAAATTCATGTCAAAATGACATTTATTACTTCCAAACACGAAATTAGTGCGCAAGCATACTCCAGCCAATTGTCCCATGATGGCTTACAAGGCTTCATTAGCATTGGCCAACAATTCCTCAAACAAATTTTTAACTTAGGGTCCCTATCTACTCAAGGGTTTTTACTCCTAAATATCCTACTGATCAGTAGTTGGGCAATTATTAAATATGCTTGCCATCACCCCAATAACTTATTCAAGCTCCTAGGCTGGTTAGATCTGATTTCACTTCTCTATTACTTCAGTCTACTCGGCATGTATGTTCTATCTATGCCTTACGACGAAGCGATTACCCTAGATGGTTTTGAACGATACATGTCAACAATCGTGGTGCTTAATCTATTTATCGGGGCTATCGTTTTAGTTCGCGTCATTGATGAAACTTTCTATGAGCAGAATTTTGTTGAACGTAGTCCCCGTAATTTCCAATCCATTTGGACCAAGAACGGGTATCAACTGGCCTCATTCTTAGTTATGTTTTTTTCCGTTATCATGATGTACTCCGAAATCAATGGTACCAACTTCACAAATAATTATAATCGGCACACCCTCCCGGTAATGTTAACGAAAATAGCGCGTCCCTGGACCAAACTAAATAACACTAAAATACTGATAGTCGATCCGCAAAAAGTTGAAGTAACCACCTACTATACTGGCTACTTAGCCAACTACTACTTTTTCACCAACAACGCTACCGGTCAGGCCACCTTTAGTAAAAACCGGATAGCCTTCCGCAAAGGCTTAGCCCAGTATGATTATGTCGCCGTTCCAGAATACGACAAAACCTTCACACGCGGGATGAAGAAGAGCTATCACCAACACATTCGTACAGGCTTCTACCGGGTCGCCAATGGTCATCTGTTCCGGGTACCCCTAGCCAAGACAAAATGATTGGCGAACTAAATTGTACAGTAAAGGCCCGGCATGCCGGGCCTTTACTGTACAGAAATAAAAATAAGTCGCGTCCTACCCTAACTAAACTATGCGTCCCAAACACTATCCGAGATCCGCTTGACTAGCTTCAACTTGGCCCACTGCTGGTCCTCCGTCAACTGATTTCCTTCCTCAGTCGAGGCAAAGCCACACTGCGTGGAGAGCGCCAGGTTGGCTAATGGCACTTGTTTGGCGGCGTCCGCGATCCGCGCCTTCACGACAGCCTCATCCTCTAGCTCAGGGAACTTAGACGTGATCAATCCCAAGACTAACCGCTTACCAGCATCGCCATTCCAGATTTTCTTCAATGGCGCAAAGCTTCCGGCTCGATCGCTGTCGTATTCCAGAAACAGCCCGTCATAGTGCAGTGCACCCAGGTAGTCCGCCACGTCATCGTAACCGCCAGAGAACAGGTAAGTCGACTTAAAGTTCCCCCGGCAAATGTGCGTGGTGACCGTCAGATCATCGGGTAACCCTGCCAGCAAGCTGTTGATGACATGAACGGCATCCTCGGCCAGACCAACGTACTTTTGGTGGGCGGTGGCATCGTCAGCCGTCTCATTGAGCTTACTGATCAGAAAGGCCCACGTCGTATCGTCCAGCTGTAAGTACCGGCAACCTAAGTCATAGAAATGCAGAATCGTTTCATGATAAGCCTTGGCCAGGTCATCTAAGTAAGCGTCCCAGGTTTCATAGAATTGGTGCCAGTTGTCACTCCGGTTGTCCCGGAATAACATCGTTGGTGACGGGATGGTCTGCTTCACGACCACACCATCTGGCACCAAACTCTGTAAGTATGTAAAGCTCTCAAAGAAGGGATGGTCCGGGTTAAAGGCAATCTTGCCGACCAAATCCGCATTGTCTGTCCGCGTCTTGCTCCCATGGAATTTATAACTTTGCTGATAGTCGTAGTGTCCCACACCCGCCAGACCCCAGAGAAAGTCCAGATGCCACCAACTGCGGTTGAATTCGCCATCGGTGACCGCCTTCAGGCCGAGGTTGACCTGCTCAGCCACGACACGCTTCGTTTCAGTCCGCTGAACCGTCTTCAATTCGTCCGCCGTAATCTCACCAGCCGCAAATTTTGCCCGAGCGTCCTTCAAGTTCGCTGGCCGTAAGAGACTACCTACAACGTCATACCGGTAAGGAAATGCTTTTAAAGTCGTTGTCGTCATGATAAATTCCTCCTATATTTTGTGATCTGTCATGGGACATAAAAAACGCATGCGTCCCCGAACTAATTGCTTAGCTCAAGGGACGAATGCGTCGTTTTACCACCCTAGTTTACGAGGCCTTCACAGCCCTTGCCTCAACGGTACCTATTGATACCCGGAAAGTTAACGGTTCCTACCGATCAAGTAGCGTGAACCGCTTGATAGCTATCAGGAGCTCATCTTCACGGCTAGTCGTTGACCCATTCTCACCTACCGGGCTCACTGAACAACGACGTCACCACTACTCTTCTCCTAGCTTTTATGACAAATCGATTAGAAATTAATGGTAGTTTAGTCCTCTCAGCGACCACTGTCAAGCAACTTTTTAGGAAAGCACCACGACTTTACCAAAACTATGGTGACTTGCCAAATATTCATGAGCCGCTCGCATGTCGCTCAGTAGAAAGGTTTTAACGGGTGTGACATCAATATCATGGCTGGCGATTAACTGCAAGAGATCTTGAATCCGCGTCACCTGCACATCCCCAGAATAAAATGACGTCAGGTAACAGTCATTGGGAATTCTCATAATCGGATCGAAATCCGTCAGCGTCCATTGCCCACCTAACTGTCCGGTCGAACTCACAATCCCCCCGGAATTCAGGTGAGTTAGGGAATCGGCAACCGTTGCGGGTCCAATCAGATCCAACACGCGATCAAATTTCGCCGAAGTCAGCAATTGACCATCGCGTTCTTCAACGACCGCATCAAAACCGGCCGCCTTCAGCTGATCCGTCTTACCAAGTTGACGGGTAGTTGCCGTCACGGTCACGTCCGCCATCGCGTGCGCTAACTTGGCTGTCGCAACACCGACACCACTGGTTCCGCCACGAACTAACAGCTGATCACCGGCCCGCAATCGCAACCCAAGCAGCGCCCCGTAAGCCGTGTAGTATGTCTCGGGCACCGCTGCCAACGAGGCCCACGGCAACTCAGTGGTTACCGGGAAGATCTGTGCGTTGGGAACGAGCACGTACTCCGCATAACTCCCATCGTAGGCCCGCCCCATTTCACCCATAAAGGTGATCACCGTCTGCCCCACGGATAGCCGTGTTTCTTCAGTCGATTCGGCGACCGTGCCGACTGCCTCAATTCCTAGGATTCGTGGAAACGCGACGCTGGGTGACTTCCCCTCACGCGTAAAGACCTCCGAATGGTTGACCCCACGACCCTTGACTTGAATCAACGACCAGCCTGGCTTGACCTTGGGCGTGGGAACCGTCACATTTTCCAATACCGCCGGTTCTCCCGGATGACGCACGATAACTGCTTGCATCCTGCTAACTTCCCTTCGATTAATCTAATAACCCATGACTCTTCAAATATTCCCGGGCCACCGTTGCTGCCTTCTCGTGCTTAACGGTCACCTTATAGTTCATCTTCTGCATATCGGTCGTCGACACCTTGCCAGCCAGTTTATTCAGCGTGGTCCGTAATTCAGGATGGTCCGTCAACAACTTTTCAGTCATCAGTGGCGCCCCCTGATAGGGTGGGAAGAATCCCTTGTCATCCTTCAGCACAACTAAATGATACTCCTGAATTTCGGGGTCGGTCGTATAGCCATCGACCAGGTTGACCTTGCCGTTCGCAATCGCCTTGTAACGAATTGACGGCTCCATGGTCTTAGCACTCGCAAACTTCAGGCCATAAGTCTTGCTCAGCCCAGGATAGCCATCCTTGAGTTGATAAAAGTCCGGATCAAAACCTGCGTGGATCTGGCCTTCAACTGCCGTCAAATCGGAAATCGTCTTTAACTTATATTTCTTGGCAAATTGCTTGGTGACCGCCAAATCGTATCCGTTTTGATACTGCATTGGCTTCAGGTAAGCCATCTGATCCTGCGACTTCAGGGCACGCTTGGCGACCTGATAAGTCGTCTGAGGATTATGACTCGCCGACTTCTGCCCAGTGACCAGCGATTCCAGCACCGTCCCCGTAAACTCGGGATAAATATCAATGGAACCCGACTTCAACGCCTTGAATAAGAAGGAAGTTCCCCCAAAGTTGGCCTTGGTCGTCACCTGCATATTCGGATGGTCGTGCTCAATTAGATCCTTATACATGTTGATCAGGATCTCCGGTTCGCTCCCCATCTTCCCGGCAATGGTAATGTCGGTCGTCGGACTGGCAATCTTACGGTAGCCCGCAAAGCCTCCAATCAAGACGATCAAGGTAAGTACCACGAGGCCGGCCTTCTTAAACGACAGCTTACCCAGCCAATCGATACCAGCACCAAAGACCAGCGCCAGAATGGCTGACAGGACGGCCCCGATGATCAGGAGAGCATTGTTGTTGGTTTCGATTCCCAACAGGATGTATGTCCCCAGCCCACCGGCACCGATCAAGGCGGCCAGCGTGGCGGTCCCAATGATCAGGACCATCGCGATTCGAATCCCCGAAACAATCATGGGCATCGCCAAGGGTAACTCAATTCGAAATAACTTCATCCGGCGGGACAGGCCAAATGCCGTCGCGGCTTCTTCTAGGTTGGGATCAATCGTCGTCAGTCCAGCATAAGTATTTTGAAAGATCGGCATCACCGCGTAAATCACCAACGCAATGATTGAGGGTACGGTCCCAATCCCCACAATGGGAATGAGAATCCCTAACAGTGCCAGACTGGGAATCGTCTGGAGGACACTGGTAATCTGCAGCATCACGTTGGCCGAACGCTTGTGGTTCATCAGCAGGATCGCCAACGGAATGGCAATCACCGCCGCAATCAACAGCGAAATCAGGGACAGGCCAATGTGTTGCCCAATGGAGCGGACAATGTCGTCACCCTGCGTCTTTAAAATATGAATAATCGCTTGCAACTTAGTCCGCCTCCTTCGCTGCTAAATAGTCCAACAGGTCCGGCGTGCTGAGTGCACGTGGCCCCTGCGGTGTCGTCACAACCACCGGCGTTGCCTGTTTCAAGGCTGCCGCTAATTCACTGATTGGCGCGTCGGCGGCCAAGGTTGCGGTGGCCGTCGTTGCCTGGCCATAACCCGCATCCAGTAGCGTCTGAATCGTTGCGGGTTGTGGCGTGTATTCGTTTTGGAAAAAGCCGCGCACAAAATCATTGGCCGGATGCTGCATGATTTCCTCGCCCGTCCCAATCTGTTGAATATGGCCCAACCGCATCACTGCGATGTGCTGCCCGAGGCGCAAGGCTTCGTGCATGTCATGGGTTACAAAAATAAAGGTCATGTCGAGCTCGCGATGTAGACGCAAGACCAGGTCCTGCAACTGTTTCCGCGAGATTGGGTCCAGCGCGCTAAACGGCTCGTCCATCAACACGACTTTAGGCTTGATGGCTAACGCCCGAATAATACCAACTCGTTGCTGTTCTCCACCAGATAGTTCGCTAGGCATCCGCGTCGCATACTGGTCCGGGTCGAGATCGACCTGAGACAACAGATGCCGGGCCCGCGCAATCCGGTCCTTACGTGGCCACCCCAGAGACTCCGCCTGAATGGCAATATTTTCCTGAATGTTTAGATTGGGAAAGAGGGCAATGTTTTGCAGCACGTAGCCCATCTGTAACCGCAATTGTTTTAAGTCATAATCAATAATCCGTTTATCATCAAAGTAGATGTTGCCATCGGTCGGTTCGATCAGCCGGTTCAGCATCTTGAGGGTGGTCGTCTTTCCACTCCCACTCGGTCCCACCAGCACGAAGAAATCCTGGGTCGGAATCGTTAAATTTAACTTGTCCAACGCCAGGTTGTTCTCATACTGCTTGCTCACATTTTTAAATTCTATCATGCTGTCCTCCATGCCCTGCTTTGTTAGTGGTTAAAAATTATCGCCTGCGGCTGCCAGGGATTCTGCCTGCTGTGGGGACCGCCTACAGCCAAAGTGCGGGCTTCCGGCTCGGTTTGAAACCTCGCAAAGTTCATGCGAGTTTCCAAACGCATCCCGCGGTGTAAGGCCGGGAAGGTTCATCCCGGTCTAACACCGCCGTCACGGCCGGCGCCATCCCTGGCCTCCTCCGGCTAAGCTAGTTTTTAAACACAACCACCAATCAGAATTTCAATTCTCTTTAAAATCATCGTCTGATTCCAACACTCAAATTTCACTAATGTCCAACTAGCTTTCCCGCCAAATCAAAAGCTCGCCCATGCCAGTCCTAGCCATCACCCATTCAGGCGATGTTTTGACCGGCACCAAGCAAGCCCTATAGTGCCTAATTATACTAATCTTCTTAAAATTACCTAGGAAAACGCCTCACGAATTTCGCGATACAGTAGAGTCTACTTTACAGCTTTTTGACGCGACTGTTAATATTAGAAATAAAGAGTTTTGTCCCAAAATACTTATAAAGTAAGGTGTTGTCCTGTGCTCGATCAAACTGACGCTCAAATCTTAAAGGAACTGACGAAAAATTGCCGTATCAAGGTGAACCATCTCGCCCAACGCGTACATTTAACCGCGCCGGCCGTGACTGCGCGCATCAACCGTCTCGAGGATACCGGCGTCATCAAACGGTACACCATTGAGGTCGATACCGAAAAATTAGGCTACGATCGGCAGATTTTTATCCGGGCAGCGATGAAGGACGCCCAGCAACGCACTGAATACAGTGACCTAATCAAGCGTCATCGCAACGCTATTCGCCACCACTACCGTGTGACCGGCGACATGCCGTACCTTATCGAAGGTGCCTTTCATTCACGCACAGAGCTCAACGACTTCCTGTTAGAACTAGGAGAAGTCGCAACCTACAAGGTCATCGGCGTCATCGACCAGTTGATCTAGTCGTTGTCCACGATGACCTGGCCCATGTCCCGACTCGCCATCACGTAGTCGTGAGCATCGCGAATATCGGCGAGCGTGAAGACCTTGGCAATCGGAATTTCTAAATGGTGCTTGGCAATCAGACTAAACATTTCGTCCACCAAGTCTTGTTGCACATTGGTCGAATCGAAGAACGTCAGATACTTATCCGACAGCGTGAATGGACTGAATTCCTTAGCGACCCATTCGCCCGCCAGCAAACCGATCAACGTGACCACGCCGCCCTTGCTGAGGTGCGCAATCGAATCGGCCATCGTGACCGTCCCGACCATGTCGATGATACCGTCGTACGTTTCTGTCGTTACCAACGAATTGTCACGATCGAGGATAGCCTTGTCGGCACCATTCTTGACCAACTCTGGCAACATCTCTTCACGTCTACTCGTGGCCGTCACGGTCAGGCCCATCACCTTGGCCAGCTTAATAGCCGATAACCCCACGGCACTCGTCCCACCGCGTACCAGTAACGACTGGCCAGCTTTGAGCGACAGTGATTTGAGGGATCCCAGTGCCGTGTAGAAGTTTTCGGGATACTGTGCCAGCGTTACCCAGTCACCAGCATAGTCGACGGGGAACAGGTTGGTATCGTCGATCAGTGCGTATTCCTCATAGCTGCCGTCGACTTCGCGTCCCAGGCCACCCATCATGGTGATGACCTTTTGCCCCACTTTAAATTTGCCGTCCGCAGCCGCCTCGTGAATTTCACCCACGGCTTCAACACCGATTACTCGAGGAAACTTCACGTCGGGTGACCCACCGGCACGGGTCAACACTTCGTAGCGGTGCACGCCAAAGGCATGAATCCGCATGACCGATTGCGTCTTCGTGGCCTTTTGGATGGGCCGTTCAACAATATTCATGACGCTGGTATCCCCTGGTTCGTTAATGACAACTGCTCGCATAATTAATTACTCCATTCTATTTTTGAGTTTGCTTATTCAATGAGTTTAGTATAAGGTGTACCGTAACGTTACAGTCAAGCAAACGAACTGGAGATGTCCCATGTTAACCATTCAGAAATTCGCCAAGCTAGCCGGTACGACTCGTCGGACGCTGATTTTCTACGATGAAAAAGATTTATTCAAGCCGAAGGAAGTCGCCACCAATGGCTACCGCTACTACGACTATGATCAGCTTTATGAAGCCACCTTTATCTTAGAATTGCGCCAGTTAGGCCTCTCGATTTCAGAAATCAAGACGCTAAATTCTGCAGTGGACTCGCACACGTTAAACGAGAACCTCAAGGACGTTCTGGCAAAGATCAATACCCAGATGGATAATTTAAATATTCTACGGGCAACGCTCAATACCCGCTTCAATCAGCCGGCCGAAGTCACGGACAGTGTTCGCAACCAGCCGTTCGTCGAGACGGCCCCGGCCGCTCTGTTCTGTCGTTCACGACAGTCCGTGGCCTGTACCGAAGAAGAAATCGCCGAAATCTACGCAGACTTCTACGAGCGTCTTGGCAAGCTCAAGCTGGTCAACAAGCAGGACTCCGGCTTCCGCACGCAATTGCCGAATAGCGATGCTAACCGCTACCCTGACGCCTCTTTCTGTATTCTGAAGGCCGTCACGGCAACGACGGATACCGGTGACCTGCCCCGTTTGGAAAAACCAGCCGGCGACTACGTCTCAATCAACACCACTAACGATACTAAACATATCTGCATTGGTCTGCGAATTCTAGCCGAATATATCGCCAAAAACCATATTCAGATTAACGACCACCTGTGGCAAATGAACCTGGACGAAAACTTCACGAGCAAGGGTGCCTCCAATCTGGTGCGGTTACAGTATCAGATTCAAGCGCAATAATAGTTCGCCTGCGGCTGCCAGGGATTCTGCCTGCTGTGGGGACCGCCTGCAGCCAAAGGACGGGCTTCCGGCTCGGTTTGAAGCCTCGCAAAGTTCATGCGAGTTTCCAAACACGTCCCACGCTGTAAGTACGGGAAAAATTCATCCCGGTCTAACACCGCCGTCACAGCCGGCGCCATCCCTGGCCTCCTCCGGCTAAACTAACTTTTACTATTAACACTAACTAGATACTTTAGCTCATCCTTGCGCCAACTATGCCGTGAAACTATCATTAACATATACCCATCTGTAATATTCAAAATAGCTTACCTCTCTAGAGTCTGGGACAAAACCCCAGGCTCTTTTTCTACGCCACTTTATATAGTCGAGACGTGCGCCAGAAGACAGCCAGTTCCGCTTAAACCTGATAACCAAACAATCCAGGCCCGGGATTATTCGGTTATCAGCCTTAATACTCGCTGGCTAATCGCCTTTTGTCCCACTCTGTTTACTATCAATTCCCCCAGACAGTCGCGTGTTTCTTGACCACCCCTGCAAAAAGTGCTGTAATCAAGTTAGTTATCACCCTAATTTCGTTAAAACCGGGTGGCCATATTTAAAATGAGGTGGAAGAACATGGATGAAGTTGTTCAAGCGCTGAGCGATATTGTGAAGATGAATACCGTTAATGGTGCTGAGAAGCAAGTAGCAGATTACATTGCTACACTCCTGGCAAAGCATAATATTGAAAGTAAATTAGTTGAATACGCTCCTGGACGGGCTAGCTTAGTTGCCGAAATTGGTGACGGTAACGGTCCCGTTGTCGGATTCGATGGTCACGCCGACGTCGTTGCCTTAGGTGACGCGGACAAGTGGAAGGTCGACGCCCTCTCCGCCACCATCAAGGATAACCTGATGATTGGCCGGGGAACTTCCGACATGAAGTCTGGCTTGATGGCCGGGGTCTGGGCCATGATTCATTTACAAGACAGTAAGGTACCCTTACACGGAACGTTGCGCTTGATGGCCACGGTCGGTGAAGAATACGGCCAATACGGGGCCAAACAACTCGCCGAAACCGGTTACGCCAAGGATCTCGATACGCTGATCGTCGGTGAACCTAGCGGAGTCGCCAAGCAACTATTGATGCAAAAACAAATTCAATACATGTTGCAGGCCGACCAAGCCGCCGCGCAGAAGTTATCCGACGCCAACCACACCGGTGAACAACACTTCATCGAGCTGGCCCACAAGGGGTCCCTGACCTACACGGTACACTCTAACGGGGTCGCTGCACACAGTTCCATGCCTGAAATTGGCAAAAACGCCATCACACCCTTGATGGCTTTCTACCAAAAGGAAGAGGAATACTTCGCTTCCATCAAGAATTACCGCAACCCAGTTCTGGGACCGGTAACCCCCGTCGTCACGATGGTTCGTGGTGGGGAACAGATCAACACGGTGCCTGCCAGCGCTGACTTGTCCGTTAAGATTCGGACGATTCCAGAATTGCCTAACGCTGACATGACGGTCGCTATCAAGGAAATCATTGCCGACTTAAACGCCGCCGGTGCCGACCTGACCTTGGATATTCTGAGTGACTTGCGGCCCATGCACACCATGGAAGACGCGCAATTAGTCACGGTTGCCCGTGAAGTTGGGGAAGACAATTTGGACCAGAAGTTGCCATTGATTGGTGTCCCCGGTGGCACCGACGCCTCATCCTTCCTGGCCGCCAACCCTGATATTGACGTGGTCATCTTTGGACCGGGTAACATCACGGCGCACCAGGTTAACGAATACGTCGACTTGGACATGTACCACCGCTTCATCACGATTTACGAGCAAATGGTCACTAAGTTATTGAAATAAGCATTTTCTGTAAGACTGCATCAACTCGTTTTAAAAGAGCTGGATGCAGTCTTTTTTGTTACCTTGAACGCACACTACCACCTTCGGCTGCCAGAATTCCGCCTGCTATGGGGACCGGAGAAAGCCTGAGGAACTGTCTTTCTCCTCGGTTTGAAGCCTCGCAAACCCCGCGAAGCTCCAAACACGTCCCACGGTGTAAATTGGCAAGACCAGCCAATTAACGCCGTCGACACAGCTGGCTCCATTCTGGCTTCCTACGGCTACAATACAGTATTCAGTCTACAACCAGTTCCAATCTAATTATTTCCTCAAAAACTATTTCTCCCTCTACTTACTACTAATGTAATTTTTGCTGAATCTGTCTCACAAATCTGGTTGATGCATTCATTATGAATCACGCACATCCAACAAATGCTGATACAACAACTGATATTAATTGTTAGTTCAACTAACTTATCGCACCAACCTGACAGGTAAACCATATCGTTATTCTGCCAATGGCTTATGGTCAACAGTTGCCGTAGCTGGCGGAGGTCGGAGATGGAGACAGCCGTGACAATGATGTTAGTCCGGGCGATTGCTCTTCCCCGGAGTTACATCATGGGACGCGTTTGGAAACTCACATGTACTTCGTGAGGTTTCAAACCGAGTCGGAAGCCCGTCCTTCGGCTACAGACGTTCCCCACAGCAGACGGAATCTCCGACAGCCGTAAGCGACAACTCTTGACCATAATTCCATATACAAAATGGCGCCCGGGCTTTAGGCCTGGACGCCATTTCGTGGCTTTGATGAAACTTGGTTAATCTGTTAGCGATAAAATCGTTGCATATCAGCTTTCTGTGGTAGGGTGATTCGTCTGTGATCTCCCAAATTGATTGACAGCTTGACCTGCACACCTAACGACTGAATGCCGTCCAGCTTCGGTTAGACTGGCATCCCCGGTGAGCGAGTTTGGTTTTGGATACTTGAGCGTAAGTGACTCACTTGCTTGAACAACACTGTCCCGAAAAGCACAGCTCCAATCGGATATCCCGGTTCTGGCGGCTTCCGAAACGTGCTACCCAAGGCAGGTTCCTGCGCTTAGCAACCTAAGTGACTCACTTGCTTGAACAACACTGTTCCGAAAAGCACAGCTCCAATCGGATATCCCAATCCTGGCGGCTTCCGAAACGTGCTCGGTTGGGCTGACCCCTCCGCTTAACCCGGATAAGCACCGGCTCGGCTCCGCCAAGCTGGCACTTATCCACGTTAATGCTCAGGGTCAAGCGCCCGCCCTCGCACTCTTATCATTGTGGTGCGTCCTCCAGCGTCCAGGTAATGCTCCCGGAATAATTTCCAGGTGTCGTCCCCGAATCTACTGCAAGTAGAACACCGGACTTCTTTTCCCAATGCGCTGCGACGTTGAATTTACCGTCGAGGTTGGCATCGGTCATCGTGTGCGTCAGCACTGGCGTTGGGTTGGCGCCAATCGGCGTTACCCCACGCTTGCTGACATACACGGGACCGCCGCCTAGCTTGACACCGGTTTCGCTAACGAACGGCGATGCCTGTGCCATCAGCGTCCATTGAGATCCCGTCCCGCGGGTATCCTGAACCACCAATTGCCAATCACCATCCCGGTGCACCAACTGATTTTTATCCGTCAGTGTACTGTTCTGAAAACTTTCATTTGGCGAAATATAACTAAACTTTAATTCACCAGTCACCGTGATGGTCACGGTAACCAGATTGGACTTATCACCATCCGCCGTGACGGCCTTGAGCGTCAAGGTATTCTTCCCCTGACGTAGCATCTCATTGGTCACCGGCAGGGTAAACGTCCCGTCGGCGTTGAGTGCCACATCTGGTAATTTTGCCTTGTTCAAGGTCGCCACGAGTTTGGCAATCGGTCCGTTGGTGGTATTAGTCGCCATATCGACTCTCCCAGCCACGGTGGTCCCCTCTTGTGCCTTCAAGTTTACCGTCTGCCCACTGGTAACGGTCAAGTTCAAATCGACGCTCGGATTAATCGTGAACGCCGGCGTCTCAACCGTTCTAATCAAGGCGTTAGACGAGAAAGTACTTGATGTGCGTGCCACCTTTGTTGTCTTGGACACCGGTGCCACCCGCCCAGTCAGGCTGATGGTTGCGGAGGGGTATGCGCTATCCATCGCGTAACCCAACTCGGTAAGCAACTGGTTGTCCTTGATGTTGCTGACGTCCAAGGTTTCAGGAACACGGTCACCACTATAGGTGATCTTGGCTTCCTCGAAATTAATGGACTCGGGAAGTTTCAAATTAGCGATAATGCTCGACCAGGGTTGCCGGCCAGAACGATAGTCCAAGTGGTAGTCGAGACGAACTTGGTCGTTAGCGACCGTCGTCCCACGATCCTGAATCTCCCGTTCACGCGTCAGATCGGTCAAGGTCGTTCTTGTATCTGCCTTGACGTTTCCCGGCGTGTCTTCGAAGACGACTAGGTTGTTACTCCACCTGGACCCCGTGGCGCCGGTAATTCCCCAGCGGACCCGATTCGAGCCAGTGGGATCAATGACCTTCTGATTCAGCCGAACCGTTCGACTGACTCCCGGCTGTCGTTCCCCAGTTTGTGGATTCTTGTCATTGAACGTGTAGGTCATCGTTTCCGCCAAATCATTCCAATGAATGGTGACGTGATGCCACTGCCCGTTCGCCAAGAACCCTGGATTCTTAGAGTTGGTAATCAGTCCGTTGTGTTGGAGGGAATAGTAATAATTGGTTTTCGTAATGCCCCACGTGCCAGGATCCACGTACTGATGATACGTCGTGGCTAGACCTGGATACGATGACGCGATGTGGGCCGTTGGGTAGCCGACATCGAACGAATTTCCCTGACCGGCAGCGTGTCCACCGGTTTGGTTGTTAAAGGCCGTATCGAATTCTACTGCCCAACTATTCTGAATTGCCGTATTCGCAATTCCCGCACTGGCACTTTGGACGGGGTTCTTATCGATTCCAAAGACACCCAGCGTTTCCCCAATCACGCCGAATCGGCCAAATTTGGGACTCGCGTCAATGCCATTCGAATCATTCTGTAAAACGAAAGCCATGCCATCGGCCGCTTTCGTTCCCTTGTCACCAAAGTACATCCACATTGAGACTGTTTCGTCCTCTTTTAAATTAAAGTAGTTATCGTTCGTCGACCAAACTGCGCCAAATTGATTTGAGCCGTTAGTCAGGCGTGCTGCTTGCGTATTCGGAGCGGCCGGATTCGTTGTATCAACCACAGCAGCAGAGCTCATGCTAGCTGTCCCTAAGGTCATAATAGCATCCGTCTTGTCCAATAGAATTCCTTGCGGCGCCGTTGCCAGCGCATTCGAGTAATCACTATCGGCATGGGCCGTTAGCCCATTGCTTAGGGTCACTGCTAGTAGAATCAAGCCGGCGCTCAACCACCGTTTGTGCAACGTAATTCCTCCTTACTTCGTGTCGGGTGTGTGTCGGTTGCGATAGATGAGATAGCCAATGATGGCTAACAGGATGATGATCAAGAGTACCAGTAACAGGTACAACAGGTAATTTGGTTGGGTCGGGGTCAAAGCGTGCCGGTTCAGTCGCTTGATGGTTGGGCCGTTGATCGCGAAGTTGCGGACGAACCGCCACTGTTGATCGCCGGATTTTGCCGTCAAATACAACGTATAATTACCGGCAACTAAGGCCTCGTTGCCCCAAGGAATCCCGAAGTTGAAGTTACTGTTCGGTGCCATCCCCATCTGTCCTTGCTTCTGCGACAGTAGGGTCTGGTTACTCCCCGCCTTGGTCACCCGGGCGTTGACGGATAATTTCTGAAGAATTCCGGGTTGAAAATTCTGGAGATTAGCCGTCACGTAATTCCGGGCGTTGATCTGCGCAGTGGCCACCCGATCTAACCGGAGGTCGGGCTTCACGGTCGCCCCTTCTTGCAGGGACAAGCCAATAGCATACGCAAAGGCGTTCTTAATCATGATTTGACCGTCAGACTTTGCGTTCTCAGGATTCAATTGGGCCACATAAATGCCACCCAAAATAATGCCACGAATCTTCTTGGCGGGCATCGTATAGCTCAGACTGACCTGCTTTTGTCCGTTTGCCGGAATGGTCACCGTTTGGGTGGCATCCTTGGTAAAGATATCGGCAGTGCCGACCTTCAGGGACGAATCCCGCTTCGGGTTGGACTGACTATAATCGATGACCCCGTTATTATTAGTGACTGCCTGATTCACGCTGATGCGGAATTTTTGGGTCCGGTTACTGGTGTTGGCGACCACAACTTGTAGCTGTTGCGTTTGACCCGGCTTGACCCGTAAATCAAAGTACGACACCTTTTTCGTAATCTGATTCGCCGGTAATACCGGTCGGACCGTGTAACCCACGTTGTTCTCCGCCGTCTTAGCGGCGCGCGCCGTGGGCAAACTCCAAACCATCGCAATTAACGCGAGACTGACTGCCAATAAGATCTTCCATCCACGTTTCATCACATGCGCCCCCCTCATCACACAATGACGCCCCAACGACACAAATCAACGACTAACTCATTGTGGCGTATCGTTCAGCTGCCAGGTCATCGTTGACGTGTAAGTCCCACCAAGTTGCCCTGATGGTACCGCCAATGAAATTTCAGCCAAACCGTAGTTAGCATCCCAGATGCCCAAACCACCTTTAGCAACAGCGTTGTAGACAACCGCATTGGTGCCAGTACCGTCAAGCTTAAACGCTGAAGCCGTTGGTGCCGTGGAAGGGTTGCCCGTGTTGGCAGCCGCGATGTCAGGTTCACCCAATGAAAGGACGGCGCCCTTCAGAGTGTCCCCAGCAGCGTCCGTAAACGGCGTATTCTTCACTTGAACGTTCCAGCCACTTGGTAGCCCAGGGTTGGAAACTTCAACTGGATTGTCCGCCGTCGTTGCGTTATACGTCATATCAAGCTTGCCGTTTGGGGTGGCGTTGGCGCCGAACCCGATATTAGGTGCCGAGTCCAGTGCAATTGTTGCGTTGGGACTCGTATCGAATTCAGCCGTGGTCGTAGTCGTCTGTGAGGTTGGCCCACTACTACTGCTATCACTAGCGCTACTGGACGTATCGGTCGTTGCCGCAAAGGCAGGCACCGCACCGATTCCCAGTGCTAAGGCTGCGACACCACTTAGCAGTGCAGCCTTCTTCATTAACTTTCGAGTCATGTTACTCACTCCTCATATTTGCTAAATTTATACCTCCCGATTACCCGTTTTAGCAAACATGGATGGCCCCGGTAATGGCTAAGCCACCCGTGACGTTACAGACTAAATTATTCCGTGCTGGCCACCTTGTTCACCAGCCGTCTGTCCGAAGCCGTGTCTTACTTGTCTCTACATGCTTGATTCACTAGATGATGATACCCGGTGGTAAATAAAAAGGCCAGCTTTTCGCTGACCTTTCGTAACTAGTCATTTAGTGATGGAAATCGTCCACCGTTAATCCCCTTAAATCATTAATCCACTGGGTAGTTTCTTGATCCGTACCCGAGGTTACCTGGAAACCTAGCGGCGTGAATAACGCTGCTACGGCGGCCCATTGAAGCTTGCTATCAACTAAAAAACTACCTGCCAATTGCCGGCGCTGTTTGACGGTCACGGGGACCGCGCTGACCGTTAATAAGTTCACCGCCAATTGGTCGGCCAAAAGCTGTTGCCATGCCGGTTCACTGAGGGGTGAAATGACCTGGCGCGGTGTTGCCAACGGCACGACTGGCCCTTCACGTAAGAGCAACTTTTGCCAGCGCATCGCCTGTCCGGCCAACACGCCGTAGAACTGCCACGGCACTTGATTGCCGATCCGCTGAAGCGTTGTCGCCGTTAGGGTTGCGACGTCCCACTGAACCTGGTCTTCACCTTGCGCCAGCGCCGTTTGAAGCCATTCGCTAAAGAAGCGTTGTATGGTGGCGTCGACGATTGGGGACAACTTGCTCCCCTGCACCAAGTGATACCGACCAAGCAAGAAGTCCTCGACCTGGTCCCAGCCAATGGTGCGACTGGCTTGTTGCTGTTTACGTCGCCGAATTTGCCGCAACTGTTTGAGACGACTCGACTTACCATAATTCCCTGGACGACTCATATTTTGCCCCTTTTCCTTCGTATTTTGAGTGTAAATTTTGTTGAATTCGCTTAAAATAGCACCAAAAATCGATGCAGATTTGGACGCTCTACCAATGAAAACTGACTGTTCATTTTGGGTAAGCATCCGACTGACCCTAGAATTGATTGAAACGTGCTAAAAGTATTATAGTCATTTTCATCTAAAAATAGCCAGCTAATCCAACACAAATTGTGTCATGACTAGCTGACTATTGATGATTTACGATTATTAAGAGCGAAGCCCCCGGCGATGACAGACAATTACCTGACTAACGACTACCCCGCCGGAGGAGGACAGGATGGCGCCGGCCGTGACGATGACCTTAGCTGGCGTTTTAGGCCAGGTTAGGTCATGGGACGAGCTTGAAGACGGCTGAATTTTGACGGCTTCAAGTCGAGGTTCAAGACCGCCCTTTGGCTTGGACCGGTCCCCACAGCAGGCAGAATTCTGGCAGCCGCAAGCGACAATCGTTAGCCAGTTACAGGGTCTTTTCTTCCTTTTCGCGCGGCTGGTACTTTCTGAAGTAGATGAGGGTCATGATGGCCAAGAAGACGACCCCAACCAGGATCGATACCCGCGTCTCAGGATTCAGGAACATAAAGATCAGCGTAATCGCCAGGAAGACCAGCGTCACGTAGTTCGACCATGGCGCGAATGGCATCTTGAACGGATGAGTGGCCATTTCTTTTGGATTCTGTTTGCGGAATTCAATTTCACTGATCAGAATCACGAACCACGGTACCATACCGGGCAGGACACTGGAGCTGTAAACCATGACGAAGATCTGGCTGGCATCCTTGAAGAACATCGGTAAGACCACGTTCAACACGACCCCGATACCAATCCCGATAGAAATCGCGATAACGGCGTATACGGGCACCCCATGACGATTCAGCAGCGTCACTTTTCGTGGTAACTGTTTCTTTTCTGCCAGGGTAAAGGCCATCCGACTGGCACTGTAGATTCCAGAGTTCGACCCGGACAGTGCGGCCGTGATCACCACGAAGTTGATGATTGAGGCAGCAGCGGTAATCCCGATCTTAGCAAACGTCTGCACGAATGGTGACCCAATCTGATTCAGCTGGTCCCATGGGTAGATGCTGACGATAACGAAGATGGCCCCCACGTAAAAAATCAGAATCCGGGCAACGGTCGACCGAATCGCCGTCACCAGCGTGTGTTGGGGATTCTCGGCTTCACCGGCCGTGACCCCGATTAACTCAATTCCTTGATACGACGCCAGCACAATAGCTAACGCGAAGATAAACCCTTTGGCACCACCGGTGAAGAACCCACCGTGCGTCCACAGGTTACTGATTCCGACGGCGTGACCGCCATTCCCAAACCCGAAGAGAATGACCCCCAGGCCGGCAATAATCATCAAGACAATCGTGACAACTTTGATCAGGGCAAACCAGAATTCTAGCTCCCCGAACATCTTAACCGAAATCAGGTTGGCAATACATAGGAAGGTAATCGCCACCAACCCAGGAATCCAGTCCGGCAAGTTCGGCCACCAGAAACGGAAGTAGCCGCCCAACGCAATCATTTCACTCATCCCCACGACGATGAATTGGAAGATATTACTCCAAGCCGTGAGATACCCAAAGACGGGGTGCATGTATTCGGAAGCAAATGTCGCAAAGGACCCGGTTGTGGGGTGAACGTAGAGCATTTCCCCTAAGGCCCGCATAATTAAGTATAGAAAAACACCAGAAATAATATAGGCGATGAGGACGGAAGGTCCCGTCCACTTGATTGTGGAACCAGACCCCATAAATAATCCAACGCCGATCGTCCCGCCCAACGCAATCATCTGCATTTGGCGTGCGCTTAGTCTTCTTTGCAATCTAATTCCTTCTTTCTATCCCCTATTAAAAGGATTATTCGTTTTAAAGATTAAAAGTATATGAGAATATGCTACCTGGTTCTGGGCAATTAAGCAACTGCTTTTTAAATAACCGGGTGAATATTCATAAATGCCAACCCCAATTATGCCGCAACAGCGGCGTTTATTCAAACTCAGTGCATAAAAAAAGAAGCCACCGCCGGCACTAGACCGGTAACGGCTTCCGTTAAAATTATTTTTTTCGCATAAACATTTCGTTAGGCTCGGTTCGTTTGGTGACTAACGGTTGCCGCCAGCCCAGCCTAGATAAGCTTTTCGTAAACGAAGCAGACATCGTCGGGATGGTAAACGCCGTCGATCTGGCCGACCTTTTTGAAGCCAAACTTTTCGATCAGGTGTTGCATCTTCAAGTTGTCCCGGTGGGTATCGATCCGGATACTCTGAGCTTCCGGATGATGTTCATCGATGTAGTCGAACAAATCCCGGAACAGTTGGGATGCGTAGCCCTTGCCCTGATGATGGGAGAAGATAGCGACCCGGTGAACCGTCACGTACTTCGTCGCGTCGGAAAGCCATTCCCCCTTCATCGTATCGTAGGCGTGGTCTGGCGCTTCAATCACGGCAGCGACCCCTAACGTTTCGTGGTCATCACTGTTGTAGATAACGGCCCGGCCATCCTCAATGTCGCCTTCGATAACAGCGCGGTTGGGATAGTTGTTCTGCCATTGGTCGATACCGGCATCGGCAAGTTGCTTCTTACCATCTTCAATAATGTCACAAACTAAGTCAATTTCTTCTGCTTTTGCTTTACGTAAATACATTCTGGTTTCACCTCGTTAAATTTTCCGATTAATCTTCAAAACTCTTTAAGACGCGTTGGGCGAGTTGGTCAACCCGGGCCAAATCGTCGGCGTCTGGATCTTGGTCAATTTTGACGGAATCCGCCACCTGTTCACCGTTGCTAGAATTCAACTGAATCGTTAAATAATCCACGGCCCGACCAAAATGCAGGTGCTTTTTAGAGCTAGAGCCTAAAACGGCAAACTTCGTCCGATTCAGGTCGACTTCTTTCAAATCCTCAAAGAAGTCTTGGGCCTCATCCGGCAATTCACCATCATGATAGGTATAACTGATCACGATAACGGCGTCGGCTTTCGGCAACTCGAAGGCATCCGCCTGTGAGATCTCCGTAATCACCGTTTGAGCTCTGGACGCCAACTGGGCTTGTAAATGGCCAGCGAGTGCGCGATTACGACCAGACATACTGGCAAAAATGATTTGAATACTTGGGGTCATAGTTGTGTGGGTTCTCCTTAATCGTCAGCATTGGATTGTGGCGCGTCTGGTAATCAGGTCAGCGGTTAGGTCACGCCAACCGATGGATCAACGGCCAAATGATGTTGCGACCCCACCACATTGGCGGCAAGGGTCGCTATAGACTGCTGAGTATTATAGACCTTTTTTCACCGATTCCCTAGCAAAAAGCAACGACTCTCAGAAAATTGTAATTTGGCTTCGCTTACATAAGGATAGTGCTAAAAAGGCATTATGGCGGGCTTATAATCTAGTAAATTAAGCTAAGAACTATGCTCAAGTATCCATTTGAAGCAAAACTAAGTAATTCTTAAAGCAAAAAATAATACTTACGGTTTTTTATAAATATTATAATTAATTAACACTAAGCATATTGCATGACTTTTTTCTTATTTCGGCGTATCATCAACTTCATCTAGAAGAAAAGGAGTAACCTAAATTGCCAAAAAAACAGATAACCGATGAAAATGGAAAAAAATTTACAGTTGTTGAACAGCTTCCCTGGTATAAACGAAAGGTGGTCTGGATTTCAATAGCAGGCGCGCTAATTCTAATTTTCACACTAATCAATGTATACTCAACACACACAACTGGAGAAGCTAGCAATCAAGATTCATCTGCAACTGCTAGCTCCACCTCATCTTCAGACGAAAGCCAAGCATCCTCTAGCGCTAAGGAACAAGATAGCAAATCTTCAATAACCACTGGTAAGCTTTCCGATGACACTACTTATACGTTAGTCGATAGCAAAAAATATTTACCAAAGATTACCGATACCTCATGGAAATCAGGTAGCCTCTCAATTAAAAATGTCTACATAACCAAAACTAAGCCATTCAAGTACAGTGATGGCGGAGGTAGTAAGACCATTAATGGCATGGTAGTATTATCTTACTCATACAAATCTGGTGAAGATGTGCAACTTTTTGACAGTCAATCAAAGTTAAGTACAAGTGATGGGCAGCAAGTCGATATAGATTCTTTCGACAGTAAGAACATTAGTGATATTGATAAAGGTGTGACCAAGCAAGGGGAAGCAGTATTTCTGCTCGAAAACATGTCAGACGTCAAGAAAATTAACAATATTCGATGGCGTTTCGATGCATCACCGCAAAATGATGATGATGACGATATTCTCCACTCATTTGATTTCCAAATTCCTTTAAAATCATAAAGCTTTAAAGGCAATGACAGGAAGGGAAACGCAATTAATTTTTGCGTTTCCTTTTTTATATAATAGACAATGCAGATTTCAAATGCTAATTTAGTAAACCAGACCATTTAACTCGGCCCTATCAAAGTCGACGGACACTCCCGGAACATCAAAACCACTCAGTTGGCGGAATTCCCGTCGATACTGCTGGTAGCCTGGTAGATCCGACGTAAAGGTCGCTGGCGTGATTTTTGGTAGCAGCTGGGCCACTTGGCTCTGTGTCGCCGCCGAAAGTTCCCACGTATCCGGTCGCAACCGCCCCAAGTCGTCAACCTGCCGCTGCCGACCATAGACCATGTCGCGGAACAACCGATCTTGGTGTTCCACGGTTGTTTCATGCGTGCCACTGACCTGTTCCGCCTGCAACAACGCCAAACAGTACCGCGAGAATCCGGGAATAACGGCCGATGCCTTGGTCGTAGCCGACCGGTTCACGCTAATCAGAGCTTCACCACCATTTGGAGATAGCAACGCCTGTAATCGCCGGGCACTGGCCTCGGCTGCCCGCTTCGCCTGCCCCAACGTGCCATCGTGATAAATAACCGCAGTCGCCACGGGCCCCTCATAGGAGAACAGAATCGTTTTACAATTAGGCGCGAGAACGCCGGCCGCTTTGAGGGCTCGCACCCACAGCTCCCAGTCCTCGCCACCCATAACGTGGGTCGTCGCCGCAACCTCTTCCGGGGTCGCGGGCGCTAGTGTTTGCGTTACTAATTTTTCATGTTCCAAATCCACTGAATAATCGGTGACCGGCGCCCCAATTGGCTTGATTACTGAACGCCAGACCTCATCGGGATCTTCTGGATTGACGCGTTTGGGTGCCGCAACCGAATACACCAATAGGTCGATTGGCCCATCCAAGCGTTGCCGAATATAGTCGATTACGAGTTGTTTCGTACTACTCAGAAAGGCATTGGCATTAAAATTCTGCGCAACGAGTCCAGCCCGTTCCGCAGCCTGCTTGAAGTATACCTGGTTCCACCAGCCAGCTGCCCCGAGGAAGTCGCCTTGTGGCGGCCGCGCATACCCAACCGAAATAGTGGTAGCACCTTGTCCAAATGCCGCCGTTAATCGACTCCCCAATCCATAGCTGGCCGAGCCGCCAAGAATCAACGCCCGTTTGGCCCCGACATAGGTTCCCCGTTGCCGGACGGTTTCAATCTGTTGGGCCATCATGCGTTTCAAACCATGTGGATTGACTGCGCGGGCAACGTTGCCCGTGATTTTTTCCGATAACTGCATGCTGTTCACCGAGCTTTCTATTTTTTCTCTAATTTATCACTTTTTAATTGGAAGCGATACCTTCATTTTCACCGCAACGTTTGCCGCTAATCGCCCGTCAGACCGGCGAAAAATACTAGTTGCGCAGACCAACTAACTTACGGTATGATGGTTGAGCTGCTCATCAGAGTTCAGCGGAAATCAGGCATAAGTAAAGGGGAATTTTCAATATGTTTAAGAGTAAACTCGCAAAATCTATTATTGCTTTAGTCGCAGTGGTCATCGTTGCCATTGCCATTCCAGCCGCTGTCGGCAACAACAACGTCGAAGCTTCCGGCGACTACACGTTCAACGGCAAGACTTACAAGTCTGAAGACGCCAAGAACGCCGCCGTTCGCAAGTGGAACAACAGCCGCCTTACCGACACGCAAAAGAAGCTGGTCCAAGCTGCCAACGACGAAGCCGCTGCCTCAACTGGCTTCACTAGCAGTATCTACAAGGCACGTTAATAACTATTTAATTAAGTTAAGATGAACGATTGAAGGCGTTAGTTCGACATGAGCTAGTGCCTTTTTAATGTGGTCTTTTCATCATCACCTTATCTAAAAATAACCGGTACGCTTCCAATAAACCTCACTTTTAAGATTGCCGACCAATCTTGTTCCAATATTACTGACTTTTTGCAAAAACGACACTCTACGGTGCATAGTTACCAATAAATACATTACTAGCAATACAAATTAAGTAACATAATTCTATAAATTTTAAGAATGATCTCTTAATTATCTCGTTGCTTACAACCCTGTCACATAGAAAAAAGCATTTACATATCCAACCAGTTAAGTGTTAAAATTATACCGTAATAAAATAGTTACTCATTAGGAGGTATTCGTATGAAAACTGTCCTACATAGATTAACAATTGCTGGACTAGCACTAATTTTATTTACCGGTGTAACGGTTCCTACCGTTGTTCAAGCCGATAGTTCCACTGATACAACGATTTCCAGTTCCACTGACGATGTCAAAGCCACTGTTGGCATCGTTGACCTACCTTACAGCGTCATTCAGGAAAGTGATGGCTCAATTAGCCATGAGCCATGGTACCCTGGTTCGCAAACACTCACAACGGAACAAATGAACAGTGGTACTAATTTTACAAATGATTTTCCAAATAAGTATCCTGGTATCACTAGTGCGCCAGTGGACGCTGGAACTATAGCTTCCCTAACTTTCACCCCCATTACCCTTACCTCCAACAAAAAGCTTGTTGATTATCTGATTAACTCAAATTTTTTCGCTGATAGTTCGATAGATGCCCAAACCGCAACAACAGAATTTTCAGATTACACTGCCCTCATTGCTTGGATTTTTAAAGTATCAGCAGAGTATAAGATAGGTACTCCCTTTCCAACCATTAAAGCGGACTACGAGACAAATATGCAGGATAAGGCAATGAATGCCACTAAATTCATGCAACTTAATGCAACGGATAATTTATATGACGGTTTCTTTGATACACTAGCGCACTTCCAAGAACTTCTGGATGATCTACCTGACATGAAAACATCCTACCACGTTAACCCCAGCTATACCGATTCACAATTGGCAACATTAAATCCCGATGCTAGTGCAGACCTAGCAAGGAAGGCCTTAAACACCCCGTTATCTCAACTCGTTACGAAAAATGGTGATACTTATGAAACTAATGGGCTACTCGTTGCCCTTAGAGATACCCCGGCGTTCTATTCCTTTAAGCCCGAAACCGACACAACTACAACGCCTAGCGTAACCAGCCACCCCGTCACCATCCACTACGTTGATGACCAAGGAAACACACTGAAGCCAGACAAAACTTTAACTGGCTCACTCGGCGATTCTTATAAGGCGGAGCCCCTAACCATCAACGGTTACAAATTAATCAAGACGACCGGTCAGGAATCCGGTACATTTACAAGTTCTGATCAGACTATCACCTATACTTACGGTAAAATGGCGGCCGACACAGTGTTTAAAAACAGTGTCATCTATGCTACTAAGAAAATTAGCCTCTACTCATCCCCAACCTTCACAAACAGTGCCCGAAAGACCTGGTACGCTAACAAGTCGCGGATGAACCGGCCAATGTTCAAGGTCACTGGTACCGCAATTTCCCAAAATGGCGTTAAGCGCTATAAAGTCCAGGACCTCAACGGTAAAGGTACAACTGGCTACGTAACAGCTAACGCCAATTATGTTGCACCACTTTACTACGCGACTAAGCAAAACAAGATTACTGTGATTAACCCCAAAGGTCTGAATGCCTATGCCAATAAAGCTCTGACCGGCAAGCGGACCAACTACAAGCAAGGCCAGGTTCTCAAGGTGACAAAAATTGTTAACTATGACCTCACTACTCGTTTTGTGCTAAGTAATGGTAAATACATCTCTGCCAATAAGAAGTTGGTCACCGCTGGTAAGGTAGTGATGCCTAAGCGTGTTCAAGCCAAGACGGCCATCAACCGCTACGACACAGCTAACTTAACCAAGAAGAACAAGCACATCGCTAAGGGTACCGCGCTCAAAGTTACCGGCTGGGCCTACTCCAATGCCAACAATTTCCGTAAAGGCGACATACTCCGTTACAAAGTCGCTGGCGGCTACATAACCGCAAATTCAAAGTTCATTAATGACATAAATTAATTTATAAAATTGTGATTAAAGCAAGTCAGGGCGCCGTTGTCCTGGCTTTTTTTGATTATTATAGGCAAGATTTTCCTCCCATTTCATGATAGACTAATACCATCTAAATAAGCAAAAGACGAGGTGAAACCATGATGACACTCATTCAACGACTCACCCTAATTAGCCTATCGCTAATCTTGATTGGTGGGGGCCTAATGCCTACCATCGTTCAAGCCGCCACTCGCCAACCAACTGAGACTGCACCCACTCGTTCCAATAGTCAACAGACCTACACCTTCGATTCCGCCGAACTCCCGTATAATTTCATTACGGATGCCCAAGGAAAGACTAGCAAAATGTTCTGGTTTCCCAACGCCACCGCTCATGAATTTACGACAGCGGAAATCACTGGATCAGATTTTGCCCAAAAACTGACCGGTAATCATCAGGTCGACATCAACGCTTCCAATGTAGCCAATGCCATGAACAACTTAGCCGTGTCCGGCCTCACCATCGACCCTAACGAACCGCTAGCCCAATACTTATTTGATAAAAATATCGTTCCAACTGCCACCAACCTCGAGGATTTTTCCAAGGCCTATAAAGCTTCAGCTTATATGTATGCTTGGATCTATCAGGCCGCTGCGGATAAAGTGATAAACAAGGTTGACTTCAACACCGCCAAGGCACACTATGAAACGACCTTAAAGAAAAAGCTCGTGTCCCTTAGTAACCTGATAGGCCCAGAAATGCTCAACGCTTTGAACACCATATTTTCCGACGAAACCCAGTATGATGACAATTTTGCTGGTCTCTTGTTTCTCGCGACTGCTAATTATTTAACAACGCCTCCGGAAGAGTTGGTGAACTTAGACCCTTCCGCGTCAGAAGCAAAAGCAGGTCAACTCATCAAAGAACCAATTAAAGCATTCATTCACACAAGTAATGGCAAAGTCATGGCCGATGGTGTATTGACATCCTATGCGGTGCTGATTCCGATTACCTATGCGTTCAAGAATCCGAGTGCCCCGGGACCAGGCCCCACTCCGCCCCCCAATCCCAATAGTCAGCCTGTTACTATTCACTACCTCGATGAACGGGAAAAGGTCCTCAAGCCGGCTAAGACTCTGATCGGTGCCCTCGGCGACCACTACCAGACCGCCCCTCTCACCATTCCCGGCTACCACTTGGTGAAGACAATTGGTCAGGAGACCGGTATTTTTACAACTAGCCAACAATCCGTCACCTACACGTATGCTAAAAATACCGTGGCGCCAGTCATTAAAAACAGTGTCATCTACGCAACTAAAGGATTAAACCTATATGCCAAACCAACTCTTACTCGGTCCGCAAAGCAAGCACACTATGCCAAGAAGTCACGGATGAACCGACCAATGTTTAAAGTCATTGGCTTCGCGACCTCCAAAAACGGTGTTAAACGCTATCGGGTAAAGGATCTCAATGGTCGCAGGGTGACTGGCTACATCACCACTAGAACCGATTACGTTGCACCCGTCTACTACGCTGGCAAACCAAAACAGCTTATGGTCATCAATCCCCAAGGTCTGAACGGTTACGCAAAGAAGAACTTAACCGGTAAACGTGTTCACTACCGGCAGGGACAAGTCCTTCGCGTCAAACAGATTGTCAGTCACAACCTAACCACTCGTTTTATCCTCAGCAACGGTCAATACGTTTCTGGCAATAAGAAGCTGGTCATTGCTGGCAAACACGCGCTGCCTAAGCGTATACGCACAAAAACGGCCATCAACCGCTACGGTACGGCGAACTTATCCAAGAAGAACAAGCATATCGCTAAGGGTACCATACTCAAAGTTACCGGCTGGGCTTACTCCAATGCCAATAATTTCCGTAAAGGCGACACACTCCGTTACAAGGTCGCTGGCGGCTACATCACCGCCAATTCACGATTCATTCAGGCGATAAAATAACTGCAAAAAAGGACCTGAGGAAAAATTCCTCAGGTCCTTTTGCTAAATACTCTTATTTCGTAAATTCCGAATCCGCCAGCAACTGCCGTACTTCATCGGTCGTATGGGTCTCCATCATTGCATTCCGCAAGCTAGCGGCGTTGGGTTCACTCCGCACGTAAATCTTGAAGAACCGCTTGAGGGAGGCAAACCGCGATGTATCGAACCGTTGCTCGAATTCATCGTAGAGATCGAGTTGGTAATCCAACAGCCCGAGTAGTTCCTTGACGTCATGGTGTTGCGGCGTCTGCTCAAAGGCGAACGGACTCGTGAAGATGCCACGACCAATCATGATGCCGTCTACACCAGGATGTGCCTTGGCTAAAGCCACGCCATCTTGGTAGTTTTCAATATCCCCATTTAATTGTAGCAAGGTATGTGGGGCTACCTCATCACGCAACTTCACGATGTCATCGATCAGTTCGTAATGGGCAGGCACCCGACTCATTTCCTTCTTCGTCCGCAGGTGAATCGTCAGTAACGGAATGTCCTGTTTGAACAGGAAGGTCAGCCAGTCGCGCCATTCATCCAGGCGACTGTAGCCCAACCGCGTCTTCACACTCACGGGCAAACCGGCCGTCTTGGCACCGGCAATCACAGCCGCCGCGCTATCGAAGTTACGAATCAGGTCACTCCCTCCGTGATTCTTGATGACAGTTGAATCCGGGCAACCCATATTGATATCGATGGCCTCGTAACCCCGTTCCTTCACGTTCTCTGCCGCGCGGGCAAAGGCTTCCCCATCGTTGCCCCACAACTGGGCAACCGGCATGTGGGCCTCTTCAGGCGCCACGTAGAGCCGGCCAGCAACGGTGAATTTAGCCTTGGGATGGGTCACACTGATGGCATTGGTGAATTCCGTAAAGAAAACGTCGGGTGCGGCTGCCCGTGCCACGACGCGCCGAAAGATGGCGTTCGTGACAGCTTCCATTGGCGCCAAACTGAAGAAGGGCCGGTCTTCGGCCTTGGCGTGATCCGCGATGTTTTGCCAGTAAGATGATGAATCAGACACGATAAAATCTCCTCTAGTACTTGTATTTGATGTTTAATCCGGTATAAAGCAGTCATTACATTCTACCACGTTTCGCCCCAGAAGCCAGAAAAAAGAGTGGGACAAAAAGTGGTTAGCCGGTGAGCATTAAGGCTGATAACCGAATAATCCTGGTTTTGGATTGTTTGGTTATCAGTTTTAAGCGGAACCGGCTGCCTTTTGGCGCACGTTTCGACCATATAAAATGGCACAACAAAAGAGTCTGGGGATTTGTCCCAGACTCTTCCATACGCTGCTTAATCTGTTTGATTTGAGACCCGCACATCGCCGTCACCCGCCGTTAATTGGTACTGCGACTTGGCTTCCCGCCGCAGCCAGTAACCGCTGTGTCGGTGTCTGCCGAGGACTGTGATATCGCTCATGTCGGCATCCTGTGAGAAGACTTTAGCGCCCGCCGACTTGGCGATATCCGCGTGAATATCCCCATCATTCGTGCTTACCTTAAGTTTCCGCGTGATTCGGTTACCTTGGAGGTTGACGTCCCCATCGTTCGAATCGATACGGCCACCGCCCAGCCGACTGGTCGACACCCGCACGTCGCCGTCGGTCGAGGTAAACTGATTATCGTTTGCTGTTAACTGACTATTCGAGATCCCCATATCCCCGTCATCGGCGTTGACCCGCAGCTGCTGGGCCCGCACATGGTCCGCGTAAATATCGCCATCGGTTGAATTGACCGTGACGTTCCGATCAACCCGCAATGCGTAGAGGTTGACGTCATCCGTGTTTTCAATGGCCACTTGCTTGGCCTGCAATTGGCGCAGTGAAAGACTGCCGCTGCCCTTCTTCACGACAATACTGTCTAACTTTTTATCTCGCGGCACGGTGATCAGCACGCCGCCGTTAGTCGTCGACCGATCCGATAAGCTAAAGATCGAGACGTTTAGATGCCGCGCTGAATTGCCACCCTTGATGGTCAGCGTCCCCTTATCCACACTGGCCTTAGGCAAGCTGGCATCCCCATCCATGTAGCTGACAGTCACGCGGTTGGTATCGCCATCCTTAATGGTAACCGGCGCCTTCGAATCCACCACGATCCGCTGATAATCACCCGGATGATAGCTGCGTTTGACTTCCTGAATCGTTTTAAATCCCCGCGTTGACTTATTCCAAACGACAGCCTTGTCGCCATGATTCATCCAGCCAATACCGAACAAGACGGCCCCCAAGACCATCAAAGTTATCCCAATCTTTAAGCTCCGTTTCATAGCTTACGCCCCCGTTCTGCTCGACTCCGTGGAATGAAGCGACGATAGATTGCCTTTGCCGCCCATGACAGTGCCCAAACCACTTTACTCCCGAACCATTTCAAGATTAACCACCCGATGATGCAGGCGCCCAGAGAAAATAACCCGATCCCCAGGTAAAAGAGTCCCGTCCATGGCGTCTGCCAGATGACGAAGAGTCCCGCAACAATGCCCACTACTCCGAGGGCCATCACACTAAACACAATTGCGATTACAGCGACGACCAGGCTCCCCAGCACGGCCACCATCGCAAATAATAAAGCTGCCACCACAATCAAGATGGGAATCGTGACTGGCGTCGACAACAGTGCCAGCACAATCAGCCAGACCGTCCGCACGTTATTCTTAGTCGCCTGCACGCTAGACCGTGACTGTCCCGTTGACGCATTTTCCTTAGTCTCGCGTTCACTCATCCGAATCGAGTAATCCGCTAAGACCTTGCGCGCCAACGACCGAGGTGTCCCCAACTCGTCGACGGCCTGCTGATACGTTTCGATTCCGGCATCCAGTAAGTATTCGCGGTAATATTCCACCACGTCTTGTTGCTCCGCCGTTGTCAGCTGACCCAACAACTTTTCAATGGCCTGAATGTAATCATTCATGCGTGTTTCCCTCCAATAACTGTGAAATTGCCTGGCTAAAGTCCAGCCAGTCCCCTTGAATTTCTGCTAAACGCTCTCGACCACTGTCCGTCAACCGGTAGTACCGGCGATTTCGCCCCTGGAAGGGTTCGTCGTAGGTGTCCAGCCAGCCATTTTTCTTCAGCCGCCGCAACACGGGATACAGGGTCGATTCCGAGATTGGCAAGAGTTGCCGTACTTCTTGCGTCAGCGTGTATCCGTAGTGGTCCTGCTGCGTCAGCAAGCCCAGCACGCTACCGTCGAGAAGCTCGGTCGGTACCTGAATGGCCATATGCTTTCCTCCTCACAATATTATACGCGATATAATATGAATTCATCAATAGTATACGAAACTCCGTGGTGCCTGTCAATGTTTCCTGCTAGTTATTTTATAAATAATGACCTGCCCGGCAAGACTGTTATCATCTAGCCGACAACGACTCATTATTAATGAATTCGCCGTAGTTATTAATCTGCTAATAGCCAGCCCCATTGACAACGACCTGCTTACTCGGCATACTAGTCCAAATAAGGTAAGGAGACGATCAGATATGACCAATCATCAAGCATTGTTAATTATCGACTACACCAATGATTTCGTGGCGGATAAGGGTGCCTTGACCTGCGGCGAGCCCGGGCAAAAACTGGCCCCGGCAATCGTTACGTTGGCAGATCAGATGCATCAGGCCGGCGACTGGGTCCTTCTACCTACAGACGTCCACACGCCTAACGACCCCTACCATCCTGAGACCAAGCTTTTCCCACCCCACAACGTTCGTAACACTTGGGGCCGCGAACTCTTCGGTCCGGTCAAGGATTGGTTTGATCAACATATCGCGGACGATAATGTCTGGCTGTTCGACAAGACCCGCTACAGCGCTTTTGCCGGAACCGATCTCGACCTGCGACTACGCGAACGCCACGTGGACACCCTCCATTTAACCGGCGTCTGCACGGACATTTGCGTGCTCCACACGGCAGTTGATGCCTACAATCTGGGCTATCAGTTGGTGATTCACCGCAATGCCGTGGCCAGCTTCAATCAGGTCGGTCACGACTGGGCGTTGAGCCACTTTGAGACGGCGCTGGGCGCGACGATTGTGGATTAATAATCATTAACGACAAGGCTGTATTCTCTCTCCAAAGAGTGGATATAGTCTTTTATGACGTTACGACAAAGTTTTAACACCCTTCAACAATTGTCTTTTTTAAGCTAAAGCATGAAAAAATCTCAATGTTAGCAGGTATCATTGCTTACATTTAGTTACTGAATCGTGAAAGCACAATATTATTCCCGCTTTATTTTAAAAATAGCAATTCTTCTTTGCAGTCCTGAATCCCTTATAAAATAAGGCTTTAGCACCATACACAATTTCATTCATTACAAAACAATCTAATTTAAAATTTTTTTCATATGATTAAAATCTATGTTTTATATATATAATGTCGTCCCTCAAAACAGTTTTGATGTATAATCAAGACTGTGACAAACATACATATAGGAGGAACCACAATGGTTAAAATTAGTCTAAGCAAAAGACTACTCCGCAATGGGGCAGCCCTACTCGCTATCATTACGGTTGGTAGTACCGTCAACATCCCGCTGACAGCACCCGCATCAGTTACCGCCAACGCCGCAACGAAAGCGGTTCCAGAGCAAACCAGTAAGTCCTGGAAGTCATATAAGCACGAAATCCACTTTGTTAAGAAGGGCTACAAGGTCTATCAAAACAAGTGGCACGCCGTCTCATCTTCAAACAAGCTTTTCCACAAGGCTTACAAAGCAAATGGCAAGTACAAGTTGAGTAATGGTCGGACTTACTACCGGCTCTACAACTCAAAGAAGACTTACTTAGGCTACGTTAACGCTCATGCTGTAGCCACTAGCACGGCAAGCAAGGTTTTGAAGGTTCCTTATGTCAGTCAATACAAACCCGTCTTTGCGCCTTGGGGCTGTGCCTCAGCTGCGATGACCATGTTACTTCGCTACCGTGGTGTGAAAGTTAACTTACGTTACGCACAAGATCATTTACCAATGGTTCCAACCAAGGGTGGTCAAAAGGGTAATGTTTACACAGGTGTCGGCTTCGGCCACGTCATTACCGCTGCCGCATTAACCAAGTACTCTCACCACTGGACGAAGCGAACCGCAAACATTTCCAAGGCCAACGCCAACACCATCAAGATGTACGTTCAAGGTGGCTACCCTGTCTTGTTCTACGGTTACTCTTCTTACCAAAAGAACGGTGATAAGAAGCGGAATCATTGCAAGGTTATCGTTGGTTACAAGAATGGTAAATTCAAGGTTAACGATCCCCTTTACTACAGTTCAACTGCTAAGGCTGGTACCGGTGGTAAGAACATGAAGTACGACCACGGTGCTATTAGCTGGGAAACTGTTTCTCACTTCAACAAGGAATACGGTAAGCAAGCTATCACAATCTATTAATTAGGTGTGATTAACTGAAAACAGTCTATTAGCCGCTATACATCAGATGACTGATGCGTAGCGGCTTTTTTGTGCTGCCATTTTCTTCCTTAACTGTAGTGTCGCGACTTTTCTACTCATTCAAAGATTATCTCTCTAATTTCACGTTGCCGAAACGTGCTCCACAAGGCAGGCCCCTGCGCTTAACCCCAATAAGGAAAAATCCAGGCCCAGGATTTTGCCCTTATTGACGTTAATGCTCAGGACCTAACCGCCTTGTTCCGCACTCTTTTACCAATCTAAGAATTTCTTACCTAACACTTATCGTAGCACCGTAGTTTCTCCTGAGGATTACTTGTAAACTAAGCTCTGTTGAATGGCATTGGCCATCAGTTTGGTACTCCCCTCACCAAACACAAACAATTCAGATTCTCCTCCCCCTTTGTTTTGAAAGCACCACTCCTCCTCTAAATGCGAAATATCCTGGCCAGTTTCCCCGCTGACCAGGATATTTCATTTCACTAACCTAAATTATTGTGAACTTACTGCTGCTTCATCCGCCCCAGTACCTCCACACAATAATTAGTCTTCCCGCAAACTGGACAGGTCAGCTTCCGCGTCTTGGGTGTATGCCCCGACCAGAAGGCCTCCTTAAACTGCGGCCGGAACTGGCTGGAACAGGCCGGACAGATATAATCGACCGCCCTGAAGTAATGACGGACGGTCAGTGCCGCGAAAATCACAGCTATCACCATCGCTGCCCCAAAGATCCACCAGTTACCGACGACAATGCTGTAAACCAGAGCAGCTACTTCAATCGCATCCATCACCAATCCACTAACTACCATGTTCACGTGAATCCGACGTAATCCCTTCTTGTTTGCCATAATTAAGTCCATGTCTTCAATCGATTTGATGGGCACCGTGGCAAAGTCAGCGAGTCCGGCACGTACCTGCATGACCGTCTTTAGCTTCTCGGCATTTGCTGCTTGTTCGTCTCGCAATCGTTGTTCCTGCTGATCCAACACGAGTCCTAACACGCGAGATGCCTGGTCACTGTCTATGATTTCCTGAATAGCCGCCAAGGACAGGTCCATTCCCTTAAGCAAAAGAATCAGCTTTAATCGTTGCAGATCCGCCGCGGTATACAGACGCCGACCCCCTTCACTGATTTCGGTTGGTCGCAGGAGCCCACGTTTGTCGTAATATTGCAAGGTTCGCACCGACACGTGAGCCTGCTTGGCCAGTTCACCCGTTGTAAATTTAGACATGGCTTTCACCTCCTACCTTAGGTATACCCGATGACGTGGCGTAACGTGCAAGGGCCAAACGTCTCATTTTAGAATTAACCGTTTATTTCCCGGGGAATATTTCAAAATCGTCGTATTTCCCGGGTTATTATTCTCCATTATACCGTAACCAAGGCCATAGTCAGATTGCTACTGGCTAGTGAAATTCCGTTCACAAAGTTCACTGTTGTCCATCGTCACACGCCCCTGCTATTCCAGGCAATTATCGTGATTTCCGTCTAAACCAACAGTTTGAATTCACAAGATGATCACATTTTCTTCCCTGAAGTCTCAATCTTTGGTAATATGCCTGTTTTATACCAGTGATATATTAGATGTGTTACATATAAGGGGCGAACTGATCTTACGGATCAGTGGCCCCTTTTTTGCATATTTTACGAAGGAGATGTTTCACTTGCACTTTAAATACCCCCGACTAACTGCCTTTGCAGCCACATTCCTAGTCATTCTGATAGTTGGCATCGCCGGCTGCTCAGCGACTAAGAGTAGATCAAACTACGCCATCAAGAACAACCAGGTTGCGTTGAGTGATTCGCAGATCAAGAAGAATCTGGATACGAAGATCATCACTACCCGCCAAGACTCGCAAAAAACCGCAACTGCTAAATACAAGGCCGCCGCGGAGAGTTCTAAATACACGTTGGCCAGTCCCTACGTGAAGGTCAATCCATATGGTACTTCGCCGCTGTCCGCCCTGGTCACGTTTAAGACTAGCAACGCTGTGAAAGTCACCTACACCGTCGTCGGTAAGACCGACAAGACGTCGATCACCAACACGGTCAAGGGTGGCTACACTACCAGCCATCAGGTTCCAGTAGTTGGCCTTTACGCGGACACCACCAATACCGTGAAGATCACCGCCACGACAAAGGCTGGGAAAATCCAGACCAAGACGTTAAAACTAAAAACCAGTGCGCTCCCTAAATATATTAAGAATGCGACGATTACCACTAAGAATGTCGACAAAACCAAGATGGCTATTGGCAAGAATAAGCTGACCGTCATCAACCGGACGACCAAGCAGCCCTTCGCCATCGACGCGGACGGCGCTGTGCGGTGGTACGATACCAACTATTCCCAACACACCATCGAACAGTGGTCTAACGGCCACATCATGATTCTTTCCAAGAAGAATCAGAACTCCGACGTTTATAACGACTTGATTGAAACCGACTATCTCGGGAGAGTTTACAAGGAATACGGCTTTGCCAACAAGACCAGTAGTACCGATGGCGGCGTCGAAACGACCGTCATCCACCATGACTTGGTCGAGCTGCCCAACCACAACTTTTTAGCCACCGTTTCCGATGGATCGAAGTATAAGGAAGACACCTTGATTGAGGTTTCCCACAAGACCGGGAAGATCGTTAAGGTCATCGACTTGAAAAAGATTCTGCCGAAGTCCATGTGGGCCAACTACAAGAAGGGTTCCGATGGCAAGATCGACTGGTTGCATAACAACGCCGTCGACTACAATAAGAATGACAAATCCATCGTGCTCTCCAGTCGGAATCAAGATTTAATCATGAAGCTCGATTACAAGACGGGCCATATTAAATGGCTGTACAGTGGCAAGAAGAAGTCCAGTTGGCCTAAGGCTTACCGGAAGTACGTTCTGACTCCCACCAAAGGGACGATTACGACTGGTGGCCAACACGGGTTATACCTCCTGAATAATGGTGGCAAGAACTCGGCCAACAGCGAAAACTTCATGTTGTACGACAACAACATTAACGTGACGAACGGAAACAAGCGTACTTCTGGCAAGTACTCGCAAGCCGTTCAGTACCACGTCAACGCCAAGAAGATGACCATCACCTCGACCTGGTCCTACGGCAAGACGTTGGGTAAGACCAACTTTACCAGTGTGATTGGCTACGCCGAAAAGGAAAATAATGGCAACGTCCTGATTGACTTCGGTTACAAGGCCGGTGGCCAACAGAGTAATATCATCGAAGTCACGAAGAGTGGTGAACAGGTCTTCAATGCCACAATGAAGAACGCCTCATCCAAGGCTTACGCTTATCGGGCTTACCGCGTGCAATTCTACAACAGCGCTTACGCTTTCGATGCAACAAAGTAAGGGTTAGAATACCGTCTCGTGCTGCTAGTGATGCCGGCGGTTGTGAAAAAGCAGTCTTGCATTTTAACTTGAAACTGGCTGAATGGGACAAGTACTTTGCTTCAACGATAGTTATATTAAAAAATGCGGTTCCCTAATGGAATCGCATTTTTACATTGTTAAGAAACGACGATGATGGTGACATCAATTTAAGCCGGAGGAGGCCAGGGATACAGGTAGCTGTGTCGGCAATGTTTGGAAGCTTGCCTGAATTTGGCGAGGTTTCAAACCGAGTCGTAAGCCCGTACTTCGGCTGGAGACGGTCCCCATAGCAACCGGAATCCTTGGCAGCCACAAGGCGAAGCGCCTTTATTCCCAATTAATGTTTCCATCGGCGGCGGTTCTGCTGGTACAGCCAAACTAGTAGCGCAACAACCAGCACTGCCGGCAAGAGCACCGCGTAAGCCGCCATAAACGATGTGAAGGCGGCTACCAGCAATGCGCCACCGATGAAGCTCACCATGAGGGCACCGGTATCCAACGCCTTGGCACGAGCATCACGATTGCGATAGCGCAATCCATCGTACAGAGACTCCGAAATATTCCGCACATTGCCGGTCATCATGAGCGGCGTAAACGGTGCTCCCTTGATTTGCCGAAATTCCTGCAGTTCCGCCGCGGCCGCTAATGATAATAATGCCGCTAGCACCATACTCGGCAGATGATTATTTAATAATAGTACAATCATTAATAATACCAGCATATAACTCAACACGCTCATTTGGGAACTCACACGAGATTTTTCTAGAAAATGCTGAAGCATCCGCACAATGACCGTTCCCACAACGAATGCGAGGAGTGATGTCAGGTAGCGGCCCACTACGGCCAGTTGGAAGTGCCCCAGGCTAATACCCAATAGAATCAGGTTCCCCGTCTGGAGACCAGCAAAAACGGCGCCGTGTTCCAGATAGGAATAGGCGTCTAGCGCCCCCGCAACCATGGTTAAGCCACAGCCGAACAGCAATTGTTCGTGGGCGGGAAATGTTATTTGTCTCAATTCAACTCACCTCTCTGAACTTTCTGCGTTCAAATAGTGTAGCTGAAATTATTTGATTTTTGATTAAGACCCACAAAAAGCCACAGCAACACTCCGCTCGGTTGTTGCTGTGGCTTACTTTAACGCGTTATTTAAAAGTCTTTAAAGAATCCGTGATCAGCTGAATAAAGGCCGGACGGTCAATATCCAACAGCACGTCCGTATTCTTTGGCTTGCCGGTCAATTCGTAGTAATCACAAACCGTTTCGCCACGAACCAGTTCGCCCTGCGTTTCAACATCCACGTTCATCAGCTCACTCTTAAACATTTCTGGATGAAGGAGCCAAGCAATCGTGCACGGATCGTGGAGCGGTGCCCCCTTGAATCCCCATTTAGGATTCTCATGGTAGACCTCAAAGAAGTTCAGCAGGCCCTGAAAGGCATGAGCCACGGGATTATTGATCTCCCCAATGGCGGCAATTTCAGGTTTGAGGATCTGGGCCTTATGCGTCACGTTCAACGGTGCCATAGTTAGCGGAATCCCAGCATTAAGGACAATTTTGGCCGCCTCGGGGTCGACGTAGATATTGAATTCAACGGAAGGTGTCCAGTTGCCAAGACCCATCGCACCACCCATGAAGACAATCCGTTCGATCTTTTGCTTGAGTTCCGGATAGACCCGTAGGAATAGGGCAATGTTAGTCATCGGCCCCGTCACCACCAGTGTCACGGAATCACTACTCTCCCGCAAGGTCTTGGCAATCAGTTCGATAGCGGTCATATCCTGCACGGCAAAGTCGGGATCGGGCAGATCAGCCCCATCCAACCCAGACTTGCCATGGACGTTCCCGGCCGTTTCCAGTGGCTGCATCAACGGTGTCCGATTACCACCAGCAACGGGAATCTCCTGATGGTGCATCAGCGTCAATAGCCGCATAGCGTTGTTTAAGGTCTTCTCCGGCGTCTGGTTGCCGGCAGAGGCAGTTACCGCCAACAGATCAATCTCGGGGCTTGCCAGCGCCAGCATCATGGCTAACGCGTCGTCGTGACCGGGGTCACAGTCCATAATTATTTTTTTCATAAGGAAATCGCTCCTATCTGTTCATTTCGATTAATTTCCATTCTATGCTAAGATGATTGCGCTTACAAGTTTCTGTAAAAAACAAAAAAGTTCCGTCGAACTTAATCGACGAAACTCCTGTAAACCTCTGATTGGGCTAGCTGGATTCGAACCAGCGCATGACAGGATCAAAACCTGTTGCCTTACCACTTGGCTATAGCCCAATGAATTGGATAAATTACTTACCCCAACAGAGAATAATTCTATCATCTTACCCTAGGTAAATGCAACCCTTTTTTTCGAGATTTTTGTCCAATAAGCAGAAATAGTTGACGACACCCCCATGAAACCGCTACGATAAACTATAAAATACTTGATAATGACAGCCATCAATAGGGTGACTGATCTCGCGGCTGTCTAATTATCGTTTTTGTGCTTTGATAATACAATTATTAATAATAAAGAAGTGAACTGTATGTCAACTAATATCACAATCAAAGACGTCGCCAAACAGGCCGGGGTATCGGAAGCCACCGTTTCGCGGGCACTCAATGATAGCCCTCAGGTCAAACGCGATACCCGCCAAAAAATCCAAAATATTGCCCGTAACCTCGGCTATCGGCCCAACGGCCTTGCCCGTAGTATTCGGGTCCAAAAGAGCCACACGTTGGGAATGATCATCCCCGATATTCTAAATGGTTTCTTCACACAGCTCAGCCGAGCCATTGAAGACACGGCTAGTCAAGCCGGCTACGATGTCCTTATCGTTAACACCGATGAACACCTCAATAAGGAAGCCAAAGCTATTAATCTGATGCTTGAGAAGCAGGTCGATGGTCTCATTATTACCAGCGCTGGTAACAGCACCGACTACCCGAAGATGCTGGGCAACACGCCCGCCGTCTTCGTGGATCGGATGCCCCCCGCCGATGTCGTCTCGCAGTATGACCGCGTGCTCGTGGACAACGCACAGGGCACCCAGGCCATCATTAACTGCCTGATTAGCCGCGGTGCTCAGCGCATCGGCATCATTAACAGTTCCGTCTCCGCAACTGCCAGAGAGCGACTACAGGGATACCATCAGGCATTGGCAGAAGCCGGACTACCCACCGACCCTGCCATTGAAGCCACAGCGCGAACCGATGGCAGTAACGTGCCCCAGATGACCCGCCAACTCCTGGTCAACCAGAAGTGTGACGCGCTCTTTGCGGCGGACAATACCATCATGACTGGCGTACTGACCAAACTTCCTGATCTTCAGCTCCCTGCCTTTCAGCTCGGCGCCTTCGATGACAACGACTGGTTTGACTTTCTCCCCCAGCCCATCGTCACGGCCAAGCAACCCATTTCTGAATTGGGCCGCATCGCCGTTGAGCGAGTTCTCGCCAGAGCAGCCGACCATCAGCTCCCAACGCAAGAATTCCGGCTACCAGCTGAGATTATTCCGCGGTCGGATAATGCCCGGTAACCTTGCCAAATCAGGCTTATAGCGGATCACACATTCCCACAACCATTGTGTGTTACCACCCATCTCTGCTAGGTTTCCGATTGAAACTCAGGTATACTCAAGACATCAAGCAATCACTATATTTCTGAATAATCCAAGCAAAAATCCTCGCCGTTATCGACGAGGATTTCTTAGTCACTGATTGTGTTTACCCAAGCTATAGGTCAAAAATTGTCGCCTACGGTTGCCAGGGATTCTGCCGCTGTGGGGACCGCCTGCAGCCAAAGAACGGGCTTTCAGCTCGGTTTGAAACCTCTCCAAAAGCCGGCGAGTTTCCAAACACGTCCCACGCTGTAAGACCGGGAAAAACCATCGCCCGGTCTAACACCGTTGCCACGGCTGGCGCCATCCCTGGCCCCCTCCGGCTTAGCTAATTTTTCACCTGAGCATTAGCTAAATGAATCGTTTCATTCATTGCCTAATTTTAGAGTATAACGAACATTTTTCTTAACTTCTGTCGTTAACCCCATTTTGGAATCTTATATCATTAACTGTATACCATCTAATATGCTACTCTCATGATTAGTCAACTATCTTTCAGGAATGTAGCCGGCCGTGACAATGGCTTTAGCTGGCGTCTTTCAGCCAGGTTAGACCATGGGACGAGCTTGGCGCCTTACCGTAATTTGGTAAGGCGTCAAGTCGAGGCGAGAGACCGCTTCACAGGCTCTCGCCGGTCCCCACAGCAGACGGAATTTCTGACAGCCGCAGGCGACACTTTATAGTTTATTTATCGTTAATCTAAGATCTGGCAGAACTCGATGGTTTCCTGGTTAGGACCCAGAATGTTAAAGAACCGAATGCCATGATCCCAGAACGATGGAATCGACTGGACTTCATCGTTGACGAGGGTCAAGCCCTGTTCCTTAGCTGCAGCAAACGCCTGATCGACATCCGTCGTGTTCAACGAAATGTGATTGATGGCGCCGGCTGTCGGATTAGTCGGGTCGCCTTCCCAGGTTTCAATCGTCAAATTTCCGAGTCGCATGAAGGCACAACGGTTCTCGCCGTTAGGAAAGAGCCCGGCCTGCGTGAAGCCCAGAGACTTGTAGAAAGCAATGGTGGCATCCAAATCAATTGACGGAATTCCCACGTGCTGAATCCCAGTAATATACGAACTAACTGACATATCTAACGCTCCTTTGAAGTTTCCCGTGACCGCTACTTACCAACATCGACCTGTTGGTGCTTCAGCTTCGGGAAGATTACCCGATCGGCAATCCCCGTAATTCCGCCTTGTGCAAGGAAGGCGAAGACCGTTCCCAGACCAAAGTTCACGAATGAGTGGGTGATCAACAAGGCAATGATGGCCATAATGGTCGGCGGAATGTACGATGCCCACATCGCTCTGGCCGCGTTCCCCTTGAAGTAACGGAACCGCAGAATCTGCATCAAATCATCGGCGGGATGTAAAACCAAGTTGACCCGCTGATAGATCGAGATGGCAATGGCGATCAATGCCACCCCTAGGAAGTTCAGGGCAATGTAGCCGGCAACCATCCCGGCACTATGCGCAACGGGGAGTCCCGCAAACATGGAAGTTTTCCCGTTGAAGAAGTCCGCAAAGACCTGAATCAACGCGGAAAATGGCACCATGAAGGCCATATTTCCAGCAATGCGTTTCCAGTCCCAATGATGAATCAAGACGGCGTTTAGCGCGGCGGTCAGGAACCCTAGGATCAGGAATGCCCAGAAGAGATTCCAGTGAAAGGCCGCCCCTAGATTAGCCTCGGCAGCTGACCAGTAAGCCGCTCCCAAAAATGACGGGTGAATCTTGGCGCTGGTGACTAACGTGAGGACGTTCCCGGCCGAGTTAATCACGATCGACAGGGCGAAGAAGGCTAACGACTTTGACATCGAAAGGGTTCGACCACTGTCGACGTCACGACTCTGCGCGCCATCGTTGAATTGACTTACTGCTTCAGCTCTCATAATTATCCCTTACCTTTACTGGTTGTTGCCAACCTTGACGACTGCCTTGCTGACACCCTTGATTTTACCGTTAAGGACATCTTCGACTTGTTCCAAACTAACTTCGTGACTGATCAGGGAATCGACATCCACTTCGCCACTGGCCATTAAGGCAATGGCATCTTCAAAGGCGTATGGGTTGATGAAGGCCCCTTGGATCTTCAATTGCTTTTGGTAAACTTCGTACGTGTTCATGGAGAAGGTTTGATCTGGCTTGCCGACCCCAAACATCAGGACTTGGGCACCCTTTCTGGTAGCGGCAACAGCTTGTTCCTGCGTCTGTGGTAACCCAACGGCTTCGATAACAACATCGTAGTCGGCAGGAATGCTGTCACGCTTGGTGTTGTAAGTGTTGGTAACGCCAAATTTTTCCTTGTTGAAGGCTAATTTTTCATCAATGATTCCGGCAAAGTCTACTTGGTGAACACCGTAAGCTTGCAATAACTGAACGAATAACTGGCCCATGAACCCATCACCGATGACTAAGGCCTTTTGATAAGGCTTAACGTCGATCAGGCTCATCCCGTGAACGGCACAGGACAGTGGTTCCGTCGTTGCGGCGTCCTTTAAGGAAACGCTTTCAGGAATCGGGTAAACAACGGATGCTGGTGCGGTGAAGGATTCCTCCAGGCCACCATCACGGGTAACCCCGACGGCTGACAGATTATCACAGAGTTCTGGGCGATCCGTCCGGCAATACTTACACTGGCCACAGTAGATGTTAGGGTCAACGGTGACTCGGTCACCAACCTTGACGTTGGTGACGTCGCTACCAACAGCGGCGACAATCCCGGAGTTTTCGTGTCCCAAGACGATTGGTGGCACGGCATTGGCAGAGCCAGGAAGACCCGCATACAGCGCACGGTCGGTCCCACAAATACCAGCGTAAGCGGTGTTGACCAAGACCTCATTCGATTTAACTTCTGGCTTCTTCAAATCTTGAATTTCCATTTGTTTCGTTCCAGTTAAGACTAAGGCTTTCATAATTGAAATCTCCCTTTCTATTTTTTGTATTCTTTAAGTGCGAGGGCAAAATCACCCAACGTTGCAGAACCATTATTTTTAACCGCCGGCATCACGATGTAATCCTCGAGTTTGCCAACGTCGACGTAATCATTTAATAATTTGGCAAATTCGGCGCGAACCTTGACCAAGAAGCCTTCGCTAACGACACCGCCACCGAAAACAATCTTGTCGGGCCGAAGCATCAGCGTTTCCTGCAAGGCGGCTTGGGCCACGTAGTACGCGAGGATATCCCAGACGTGATCCGTCAACGGCACGTCCTTGCCAGGTTTTCCCAGCCGCGCATCGAAGGTTGGGCCACTGACCAAGCCTTCCAAGCAATCGCCATGAAACGGGCAAATACCTGGGAAATCCAAATCATCAGGGTGGCGCTTCAAGCGGACGTGCCCCATTTCAGGATGGCCAAGACTCCCAATGAAGTTACCGTTGACGATAGCCCCGGCTCCCACGCCAGTCCCAATGGTGAAGTAGACCAACGAGTTAATTTTCTCATTGAAGAGCGTCGACATGATGTATTCGCCATAAGCCGAGCCATTCACATCGGTCGTCCAGAACATGGGGATGTCGAGGTCTTGTTTGAGCCGGCCCACGAAGTCCGTATCGGCCCAACCCTTCTTAGGCGTATTTGTAATGTACCCGTACTTCGGTGAATTATGCCGGAGCTCAATAGGACCAAACGACGAAATTGCGATGGCCTTAACATCCGGGAACTGCTTGAAGTAGGCGATAGTTTTACTTAACGTTTCTTCAGGGGTCGTCGTCGGAATCCGCACCTTGTCCAGTACCCGGTAATCTTCATTACCGACGGCACACACGAATTTCGTTCCCCCAGCTTCAATACTGCCTAGTTGCATAAATATTGCCTCCATCTTTCGTCGGGGGTCATCACCCACGACACATAATTAATAGGCTATGAATCACTAGCCCATTCACCTTTAAAGCGCTTTCAGTATAACATCAGAAATACCCTGAATAAGCCCCTTTCACCAACCTAAAATTTTCAGAAAGCCCAAATGCAGCACGCTGTGGCCCGGATGTAATCGATTACATTTTTCGTACATCTCGAGCCACATTCCTATAAACGATGGTGAATAGAAAATAGTACGGACTTGCTTGCAGGCCACGTATAGGCAATGAAACCGTTTTCGCGGCTTTGTTTTTTGCCGACATCGTTGAAGGTAATTAATCATCTAGGACCAGTTACTGCCATGGCTGAAGATCAGTTCAGCCGGAGGAGGCTAGGGTGGCGCCAGCTGTGACGACGGTGTTAGGTCGGGCGCTTGCTTCTCCCCGGCCTTACAGCGTGGGGCGTGTTTGGAAACTCGCACGATCCTGGCGAGGTTTCAAACCGAGCCGGAAGCCCGGTCTTTGGCTGAAGGCGGTCCCCATAGCAGGCAGAACCCTAGCAGCCGCAGGCGACATTTCTCAGTCATGACGCAAAAAATCCTCGCCGCAATCGACGAGGATTCTCTGTCTCTAATGCAATTCTCTTAAATGCTCTAGCCGGATGTTAATTAATCCAGAATCTGGCAAAATTCAATCGTTTCGTGGTTCGGGCCGAGGATGTTAAAGAAACGAATCCCGTTGCTCCAGAACGTTGGAATAGATTGGATTTCATCGTTGACCAGATCTAACCCTTGTTCCTTAGCGGCAGCGAAGGCTTGATCGATGTTGGTCGTGTTCAATGAAATATGATTGATGGCGCCGGCTTGGGGATTGGTTGGATCGCCCTCCCAGGTTTCAATCGTCAGGTTGCCTAATCGCATGAAGGCACACCGGTTGTCGCCGTTAGGGAATAACCCGGCTTGTTCGAATCCGATGGACTTGTAAAAGGCAATCGTCTTGTCTAAATCACTTGATGGAATCCCGACATGTTGGATGCCGGTAATGAAATCTTGTACTGCCATAAGTTAATTTGCTCCTTTAATCGTCAATTTTACCTACGTCAACTGCTTGGTGTTTCAGCTTTGGGAAGATCGTCTTGTCGGCAATCCCCGTAATCCCACCTTGGGCCAGGAAGGCAAAGACCGTTCCCAGACCAAAGTTTACAAATGTATGGGTGATGATTACCGCAATGATGGCCATGATGGTCGGTGGAATGTAGGAAGCCCACATCGCTTTGGCGGCGTTCCCCTTAAAGTAGCGGAACCGCAGAATCTGCATCAAGTCATCGGCTGGATGGAGTACCAAGTTGACCCGTTGATAGATGGAAATAGCAACGGCAATGAAGGCGACCCCTAAGAAGTTCAGCCCAATATAAAGGATGACCATCCCCATGCTGCGTGCCTCCGGTAGGCCGGCAAACAAGCCCGGATACTTTCCAGTGAAGAAGTCTTCAAACACTTGGATCAACGCGGAGAATGGCACCATGAAGACCATGTTTCCGGCAATTCGTTTCCAATCCCAGTGGTGAATCAAGATGGCATTTAGCACCGCCGTCAAGAAACCCATGACCAGAAACGCCCAGAATAGATTCCAGTGAAACGCGGTCCCCAAGTTGGCTTCGGCCGCTGACCAATAGGCCGCCCCTAAGAAGGACGGGTGAATCTTGGCGCTAGTAACCAGCGTTAGCACGTTCCCAGCCGAGTTGATCACTAGTGATAATGCGAAGTAGGCAATGGCTTTCCCCATCGAGATTGTCCGCCCATTACTGGTGACATCCATTGTTTCAGCCCCTTCGTTCAAATCAGTTGCTGCTTCAACTTTCACAATTATCCCTTACCTTTACTAGTCGCTGACTTTAACAACAGCCTTGCTGACACCGGCAACCTTGCCGTTCAGAACGTCTTCAACTTGTTCCAAGCTAACTTCGTGGCTGATCAAGGATTCAACATCCAATTGGCCGCTAGCTAACAGTGCAATAGCGTCTTCGAAGGCGTATGGGTTGATGAAGGCCCCTTGGATCTTCAATTGCTTTTGGTAAACTTCATAAGTGTTCATGGAGAAGGTTTGATCTGGCTTCCCAACACCAAACATCAAGACTTGCGCACCCTTCTTGGTTGCTTCAACGGCTTCTTCTTGGGTTTGTGGTAAACCAACGGCTTCGATAACCACGTCGTAGTCGGCAGGAATGCTGTCGTGCTTCGTGTTGTAAGTGTTGGTAACGCCAAACTTTTCCTTGTTGAAGGCTAACTTCTTGTCGTTTAAGCCGGCAAAGTCCACTTGGTGAACACCGTAAGCTTGTAATAATTGAACAAATAATTGCCCCATGAAACCATCACCGATGACCAAAGCCTTTTGATATGGCGTTAAGTCCAATAATTTCACCCCGTGGACTGCGCAAGAGATTGGTTCTGTCGTAGCAGCAGCCTTCAATGAAACACTGTCAGGCAGTGGGTAAACAACGGATGCTGGTGCAGTGAATGACTTTTCCAAGCCACCATCGCGGGTAACCCCAACGGCTGACAAGTTGTCACACAGTTCTGGACGGTCAGTCCGGCAGTATTCGCATTCGCCACAGTAGATGTTAGGGTCAACGGTCACACGGTCGCCAACCTTGACGTTGGTAACTTCGCTACCGATAGCAGCAACGACACCGGAGTTTTCATGACCTAAGACGATTGGTGGTACAGCATCGGCTGAACCAGGAAGACCAGCGTACAATGCGCGGTCGGTCCCACAGATACCAGCGTAGGCGGTGTTGACCAGTACTTCATTAGGTTTTACTTCTGGGGTAGGTAAATCTTGGATCTCCATTTTTTTCGTTCCAGTTAAGACTAAGGCTTTCATAAGGTAATTCTTCCTCTCTTATTTGTTGTATTCTTTGAGTGCTAAGGCAAAGTCGCCTAGCGTAGCTGAGCCATTTTCCTTGACGGACGGCATCACAATGTAATCTTCAATGTTGCCCACATCAACGTAACCGTTGAGGAGCTTCGTGAATTCGGCGCGAACCTTAACCAGGAAGGCTTCGCTAACAACGCCACCGCCAAAGATGATCTTGTCGGGACGTAACATCAACGTTTCCTGTAAGGCTGCCTGAGCCACGTAGTAAGCCATGATATCCCAGACGTGATCGGTCATCGGGACTTCATGGCCGTGCTTACCGATCCGGGCTTCAAACGTTGGCCCACTGACCAAGCCTTCCAGGCAATCGCCATGGAATGGGCAGATGCCTTTGAAGTCAAGGTCATCAGGGTGCCGCTTCAAGCGGACGTGACCCATTTCGGGGTGGCCCATCGAGCCGACAAACTTACCGTTCACGATAGCTCCAGCACCAACGCCGGTTCCAATCGTGAAGTAGACCAGTGAGTTGATCTTTTCATTGAACAGCGTGGAAACCACATACTCACCGTAAGCAGACCCGTTCACATCAGTCGTCCAGGCCATTGGCACGTCCAAGTCCTGCTTAAGCCGACCTAAGAAGTCGGTATTGGACCAGTGGGCCTTAGGTGTGTCCGTCACGTACCCATATTTGGGGGCGTTACGCCGGAGTTCGATGGGACCAAATGAAGAAATCCCGATAGCTTTTAAATCTGGGTACTGTTTAAAGTAAGCGATACATTGACTTAACGTTTCTTCTGGAGTGGTGGTGGGAATAATCACCCGGTTGTCCGTGCGATAGTCTTCGTTACCGATTGCACAAACAAACTTTGTTCCACCAGCTTCAATACTTCCGAGTTGCATAGTCGCTACCTCCATGTGTGGCTGCGGGGTCGTGACCCACAGCGCCTAATTACTAAGTGATGAATGACCGTACAGCCATTTTTAAATCGTTTTCAGTATAGCATCGCGATCAGCCCTTTTAAGGCCTTTTTTTGCCCGGTAATTTTCAGAAAATACCGAAAAAGTGAAGAATGACGCAAATGTAATCAATTTCATTTTTTAGTGAAATAGGTCACTTAATCACCAAATCGGCCACTCAGTGAAAGGGTTTACCTACTATTTTCATACAACCGGTTGCCTCAAATCATCATCCGTGCTAAGCTATTGCTACCGAATCAATCATATATTCTGTTCTCTAGGGTTCCGCTGCACGTGCAGGCCTGGTCCGAGAGGGAACCTACGGGTGGTCCCGTAGACACGGAAGGGAAAAAGCCTGGGAGATGTCGTCGTTAAGACAACATTTCTCAGGCTTTTTTCACGTCTATTTAGGAGGAACAATCATGCTAAAACACTGGTCACGCATCGTTTACGGCGCGATCTTCGAGGTTGGCTGGGTCGTGGGCTTCAAGCACGCCGCCACTCTCTGGGAATGGGGGTTGACCGCCCTCGCCGTCTATCTGAGTTTCTACTTTCTGATCAAGGCTGGTGAAGTATTGCCGGCTGGCACGGCCTACGCAGTCTTCGTGGGATTGGGCACGCTCGGCACCACGGTCACGGGAATCTTGGCTTTCGGAGAACCGGTCAGTCCGGCCAAGGTTGCTCTTATTTTCCTACTACTCATTGGCATTGGCGGGCTCCAGGTAGTTACCGCTAGAGAGGAGCACTGACATGGCATGGATTTTTTTAATCATCGCGGGCCTCTGTGAAATGCTCGGCGTGACCTTTATGAACTGGGCGCTGCAACGCCGCACCTGGCCGCTTTGGCTGGCAATGGTGGTGGGCTATGGTCTCAGTTTTGGCTTTCTCGACCTTGCCCTGCAGACGTTGCCGATGGGCACGGCTTATGCCATCTGGACGGGAATCGGTGCGGCCGGTGGTGTCCTGACGGGGATGCTTTTCTTCGGCGAATCCCGGAACTGGCGCAAGCTGATCTGGGTCGGCGTTATCCTAATTGCCGTGATGGGCCTCAAGCTAATCAGTTAGTGGCAGTACCAGATTGTACCAAGTTTCCCCAGCATGGGTGGAAGCAGAAACGCCCTCGTTGACGTATCCGTTAGCTTCATAGAATGGCACCAATCGTTTGAGGCAGGTCAGTGTGATGGCCCGGCGGCGTTGCTGACGCGCCACGGTGGCGAGTGCCGTCAGTAACTGACTGGCAATGCCGGACCCGCGATGGTCGGGACTAACGGCGAGACTCAACACGGTCTGGTACGCATCCCCAGCCGCATTGGGCGTGGATTTTTCGAAGAGTGCATCGGTCAAATAGCGCTGATCAAAGGCTGGCCCGACCACGTAGCCAACGACCGTCGCCCCCTGCTTGGCAACGAGAAAGGTATCGGGAATCAAAGCGATTCGTTCGGCCATACTGACAGAAGTTGCCGCCTCGGCTGGTGAAAATCCGGCGTGCTCGATGATCATGATTTGATCTAGATCTGCGGCTTGCACAGGATTAATGGTAAGGGACATATGTTGAAAACCTCCTGAATTTCTATCTGCGCTTAGTATATGCGTGATTGGCCATTGGCTCAACTCAGTTGACTACGGCTGCCAGAATTCCGCCTGCTGTGGGGACCGCCTGCAACCGAAAAACTGGCTTTCGGCTCGGCCAGCTACATTCTGGCCGCCTCCGGCTAAGATTGGTGGAACCTTTACCGAAGTTGCGCCAATCGGACTGTGTTGGCTTTTCTAATGCCAAAGCTATCATAATTAAACCTAAAAAATGTCATCCTAAAATTGGATGACATTTTTAAACTCTCTATTTAATGATGAAATTGCTAGCTGCTAAACCTCTACAAATCCAACTAATGTCAGCGTAGCCGGAGGCAGCCGGGGGTGTAGCCAGCCGTGACAATGCCGTTAGTGCGGGCGTTCGATTCTTCCCGTACTTACGGCATGGGACGACCTTGAAGACTCACGGATTTAGTGAGGCTTCAAGTCGAGGTGAAATACCGCTTCACAGGATTTCACCGGTCCCCACAGCAGGCGGAATCCTGGCAGCCGCAGGCGACCCCATTACCCACAATTGTTAGCTAGCGGCTCTTGCTAGCTAACCTTTACTAAAGAAATCAGTTCACCGTTAACGCTGACGCCGTAAGTTGGAATCGGCCCGCTGATAACCGTCACATCCAGGTTATCCGCCGTCAGGTCAATCTCCAAGACACTCTCGGCAATCTTCATCCGATAGGTTAACCGACTCAATTCCGTTGGCAAGTGGTTGGCGAAGTGAACGACCTCGTCCTGCACGTAGAAACCGGAGAATCCGGCAACCAGTGCCAACCAACTTCCGCCAAGGTTAGCCAAATGCAGGCCATCCGCAGTGTTCTTTTGCAGGTTGACCAGGTCCATCCGCGCCGTATCCATGAAGTACCGGTAGGCCTTTTCAGAATCGCCCATCCGTGCCGCTAAGATACTGAAGATCGACCGCGACAATGAAGAATCGTGGGTCGTCACCCCTTCGTAGTAGCGGTATTCGCGCTTCAGTTGGTCCGCCGACAAGTCCTCTGGGAACAGGTAGTCCGCCAGCAGCGTATCGGCCTGCTTGGCCACCTGGTAGCGATAGATGGTCAGTGGGTGGTAGTGCAATAACAGTGGAAAATTATCCGGTGTGGACTTCTCCGCTGGCCAGCGAGGCTTATCCAGGAAGCTGTCGTCCTGCTCGTTAATTTCCAGTTCCTCGCTATATGGCAGGTAAACGTGATCAGCTAAGTTTTGATAAACATCCAAATCCGTCTCGCTCATGCCAAACTTCGATAACAATTGTGGCGAGCGTTTCATCATCTGATGGGCCAATTCAACGACTAATTCAAAGTTATGCTTTGCCAATCGGTTGGTGTAGTAATTATTGTTGACTAACGCGGTATATTCGTCGGGACCCGTAACCGTGTGGAATTCAAAGCGACAGTCATCCCCGACTTGTCGCCAGGACCCGAAGTTTTCCCAGAAGCGTGCCGTCTCCAGCACCATTTCAAACCCACACTGGATGACGAAGTCTAAGTCCCGTGTGATTTCAAAGTACTTGCCGACCGCATAGGCAATATCGGCGTCGATATGGTACTGCGCCGTGCCCGCTGGGAAGTAGGCCGAGGCCTCTTCACCGTTGATTGTCCGCCAAGCAAACAGCGCCCCTTGGTCAACGCCCAAGGCCCGTGCGCGGTCCCGTGCTTTTGGCAACGTTTGGTAGCGATAGACCAGTAACTGCCGGGCCATCTGTTGATTGGTGTAGGTGAAGTATGGCAGCATATACATCTCGGTATCCCAGAAGTAGTGCCCCTCATATCCGGCACCACTCAACCCCTTGGCGGAAATGTTAGTCCGGCCATCACGCCCAGCCGCTTGATTCAATTGGAAGATATTATAGTGAATCGCGAGATCCAACTCATCGTTGCCACCGACGCTCACTTCACTTCTGGTCCACACGCCTTGCCAAAATGTCCGACTGTCATCCGTCAGCGACGCTAGTGAGCTCGCCATAAACATGGCGGCGGGATCAATCGTATTATGCTTGCCCACCGTTCCTACGTACACCGCGTATTCCAGGCTGTGTGGTTGCTCATCGCTCAAGTCGAGTGGCTGTTGCAGCAGTTGCCCATGAGGGAGTAAGATCCCCAGATACATGGTCACCGCCTGCTTCGTCAACCGGGTCTTCACGTGGTAGCGTTGCAGGTCCTGCGTCACGAATTCCGTTTCACAAATGGGCAGGCCCGCCATCCGAGTCTTCCGGGGGTCGGCCGACATGATGGCTTCGGCTTCGGCAGGCACTGCGATTGATTTACTGACCAGCAACCCACCGGCATAGTTGCCCGCCGTGAAGGTATATTGTGCACTCCACATGCTGGTCTGTTCCTGGCCGATTACTGACTTCACACCCATCATGATGGTCTCACCCTGGTCGGTACTGATCTGATAGTGCTCCATCAACTCCCCAGTCCCGAGGTCGAGATCAGCGGCCGTCCGCTTACTATGGGTGAATTGGTGTCCAGAACTCGTCGACACGTGAATATGCCGCAGATCTGGCAGGTTCAAAATCGTCTGATGTTGTTTGGCGTAGCCGATACCTGCCTCCCCATAAGTAATGGGGGCGGTTTCATAAAAACCGTTGATTAAAGTTCCCGCAATCGGATTTCCACTGATAGGATCGTTGGCCCGGACGCCAAAGTGCCCGTTACCCAGCGAAAATACCGTCTCTAAATATTCCGGTTGCTGGTCCGAAACGTCGCGTAAAGTTAAATGATAATCGCGTAAAGCCACAATAATCTCCCCCAATTAAATTCTAGACTCAGATTAATTTTGCTGCGGAACGTAGAGCGTCTTGGACTGCCGGCACGTTCCCCGTAAAGTTCAGGAATGCGTGGCTGATCCCGCCATAACGCAGGTAGTTGGCATCACCATTGGCCCGGCCAGCCTGATCGATGAAGGCTTCACCTTGCAGGCGGAATGGGTCGTACTCACCCACCAGTAGCGTGGTCTTCTTGAACGTCTGTGGATCAGCTAAGATCGGCGATAGCAGTGGTGCCGTCAGATCCAATGGCTGACCTGCCACGTAATAACCACTCATGATCTCATCGAGCTGCTCAAACAACTGGTAGCTTCTGTGTAAAGCATCCCGCTGTTCGGGAACGATGTCAATACTATCATCATTCCACAGTTGCCCACCCAGGTCGGAGCCCTGAATCACGGTCGGGTAGAAGAGCAGATGTGAGTCAATTGTGCAGATGCCCATGGACTTGCAGAGTTGACTAACGCCTAAGGCAATCGAGCCCCCGGCGGAGTCCCCGCCCAGTGAAATATGGTGGTAGTCCTTAGTCATGGCGGCAACTACAGCCAAACCATCGAGAATGCCGGCCGGATAAGGTTGTTCTGGTGCCAACGCGTAATCCACGTTGTAGACCACGCAGTTCGCCTGTTCCGCCACGTATTTCAGCGCCAGTAAAACATCTTCTGGCGTCCCACCATAGTAGGCCCCACCGTGGAAATAAATCAAGGCTTTGTCTGCAGTTAGGTGATCCATCCGCGCAATCCGAATGACCCGGACCCGCCGATTCATGGCCACAATCTGTTGCATCTCAATCTTCATGTCAACACTGGTCAAATCCTTCTGACCGGTCGTTTCGGTCCCTTGCCGCAGGCTGAATAGGTCGGTCGGCAACTGCGGGTTCTCTTCGATCTCGGCTACCGTTTCCCATACCAATGGCTCGTAAGTGTGGGCTGGATCTCGCTCCTTGATCCACTTGGTGACCCCGTCTTCTACACCGGTTGCCCGCATCTTTGCCAGTCGTTTTAGCTCGTCCGCATACCCCAAGGACTGCTTCGTTGTCGTATCATTCAACATGTCGATTACCCCTCTCGTTAGCTACGTTATTGCTGAAGCCAAAATTTCGTGAGGTTCCACCTTGCCGCCAACCAATTCAGGTGACGGGGGAACCAACCCGCGACGTCTGGCCGAATAAAGTGCTCCCCAAAGGCCAGGTCACGAGGATCAAAACTTCTTGGAAATGCCGTCACTGCCCGGGCAAGACTCAAGCCATGCGGGCCGTGCGGATAAATAATCTCGGTGACGGGCACGTGCTGCTCACGCAACGCCGTCACGTAATGCTGGGTGTTGGTAACTGGCACGAGCTCATCTTCACGTGTGGCCCAGATGAAAGTCGCCGGATTCTGTGGCGTTACCAGCAGATCGGCCTCGTGTTGCGACCAGTCGGCCGTGATTTCTTGTAACTCAGCCTCACTAGCCGGCCAGCCTAACCGTAACCCAATCACCGGGTAGGCCAACATCAAGGCACTGACTGCCAAATCGTCTGAATCAGCAGCCACCGCTACCCCCAGCGTCGGCCACAAGTCGGCGTACAGTGCTGCCAGATGCCCACCGGCCGAAAATCCCGCCAGGAGAATCTTATCGGCATCAATCCCATAAGTCGCGGCGTTCCGGTGAAAGTCACCGACGACATTTGCCAGTTGATACAGCGCCGTGGGCAATACCGGTGGCTCGTCGCGCAGACGATACGCCACCACGGCGACCGCAAATCCCTGTGCCAGGTACTGCAACGCCATGATCTCATTCTCCCTATCCGAGTAGAATTGATAGCCCCCACCCGGTAGAAGAATGACCAAGGGCCGCCGCGGCTGATTGTGAAAGTCAGCAATGGCGGCCGGTTGGTAGTACGTGACGGTCACCGGGTAGGCGGTGCCGCACGTTAGTTTACGCGTTTTCATTAGCTTTATCGTTTGCGACTTCCTTATCCTTGATGGCTTTGGCAGAAGTGATTTCGTCTTCATCCAACTTGTAGAAGATGTACAGGATACCAATGATAATCACAGCCAAGATAATCGGCAACCAGATGAAGCTGGTACTAATCGCCGTGACCGCTTTGGCACCTTGCACCTTAGCAGTCGCTTGGAAACCACCCCAGGAAAGTAACCAACCGGAGACCAATCCACCAAAGCCCATCCCCAACTTAGCCCCAACCATTGGGACTGAAGATAAGATGCCGGGTTCATCGATACGGAGTTCGGAACGTGAGTATTCCACTGTGTCGGCAATCATGACGAAGGAGATGGAGAACGCTGCCCCCATGGCAACCAACGCGATAACGTTTCCGGCAAATAACATTGGGATACTGTTGAAGTGCATGATGGCTTCACCAATACCGAAGGTGACCAACGATAGAATCATAACGTTTCTGTGTTTCATGAATTTACTTAAGAATGGTACCGAAACGTTCCCGATAACTGCGACAATTACCAAACCGTTGAAGGCCCCAACTAAATCTGCCCGCCGGTAAACGTAGGTCAGGTAGTAGACGGCCGTTTGCATCCGGATTACCCAGAAGGTCTGTAACAGAATGAAGCTGATACTCAGGGCAACCCATGGCTTGTTCTTAACGGCACCTTTTAAGGATTCCTTCACGGACAGATGCCCCTTGATTTCCGGTGCGTTCGTGGTGTCCTCAACAATGTCATCTTTTTCGCGTAAGTTTGCGAAGGAACTCAGGAAGAGAACAATGATGGCTAACCCAATGAAGATCCCCCAGATCATCCATCCCTTTTCAGCGTTCTTACCCCCTAATTTCGCAACCATTGGCAGAGAAATCGCCCCGATAACGGCCGTCCCGATGTTAGTCATCACCATCCGGGCACTGGCTAAGTTCGTCCGTTCGTCGGGATCCTTGGTTAAACTTGGCAGGATCGCCGTGATTGGCGTGTTGGCCCCAGAATAAACTAAACTAAACAGCGTGTAGACCACGGAGATCCAGGCCAGTTGGAAGGCCTTATTTCCACCAAACGATGGGTTAAAGAACAGCAGCATGGTCAAGATCCCCAGTGGAATCCCGAACCATAAGAAGTATGGCCGTGCTTTCCCATATTTCGAATGGGTGTGGTCAATCAAAAATCCATACACAACACCATCAAAGGCATCAATGATCCGAACAACGAAGAACAAAGTCCCCACAAATGCTGGCGAAATCCCCATAACCGTCGTGTAGTAGAACAGCAGGTAGAGCCCAACAATTTGCCAAATCAGGTTTCCGGCCATATCGGTGGCCCCATAGAAGAATCTCTGTTTCCATAATTGCACTTTACTCATGATGAAACCCTCCCCCATAGAATTTATGTGCTTGACTTGTAACCGCTTACATGTATAGCATACCGGTCTATTCGTCTGCTGGTAATCCAGCTTTTTGGCTAAGAGCTTACCTTTTCTAACCAACTCGTCCCCCAAAGTAGATTCGTTGGGTAAAATTGACAAACAAACCTAGTTACCGCCACTATCATAACCGATTTTAGGGGATGAAGAGTGGTTGAAGGCCTTCATTAGTTTTCCTTGCTAACTCACTGGTTCAGCCCTTAAATACTACTAGGGAATTGGCCAAAGTATGCCCGCCTGCGGCTGCCAGGATTCCGCCTGCTGTGGGGACCGGTGAAATCCTGAGGATCGGTATTTCACCTCGACTTGAAACCTCGCTGAGAATCACGAGTTTCCAAGCTCGTCCCATGCTGTAAACCCGGGAAGGACCTAGCGCCCGGGCTAACGGCATCGTCACGGCCGGCTCCATCCTGGCCTCCTCCGGCTACGAAACATTTCTGACTCTATCATGTGATGGAGCTGAACCCGTGAGTTTCTGCAATCACGTCGCGTTAAACCTGATCTACGGTGGCGCTGTCCCAACCAATCTAATACATCGCTTCAAATATTCAAAAGGTTCCACCTTGCCATTAACTCTCGGCAAAATAGAACCTATCTGTATCTCTTCTACAAAGTGAACAATTTGACTGAACTCGGGCATGCAATGACGCTAAATTCTGGTCCCGCCAGCCACAATCTATAGCCCTTAGCTATTGCGTTGAAGACTGTCGCGCTCCACCAGCTTGATTGGCGTAATCTTCTGGGGTAATTCTCCCGGTGCGCAGAGTTGTTGGACGCCCGCGACACCCATCTCGTAGAAATTCTGCGAGATGCTGGACAGTGCCGGTTGCACCAATTCACAGATCTCCGTGCCGTCAATTGCGAGGATCGAGAGGTCGGTCGGTACGCGGTAGCCCAGGTTACGGGCCGCATTGAGTACACCCACTGCCGCCATGTCACTGCCGCCGATAATGGCGGTCAGTCCCGAGTCGGCACCGTACGCTTGCATGGCCGTTTGACCCGCGTCGTAGCTATAGTTGCCGAGCTGAATCCACTTGGGCTGAATCGTAATCCCAGCCTCCTGCATGGCCTGCCGGTAACCGGCCACACGTTGACGTCCGGTGTGAAAATCACTATCAACACCGGCGAGACCGATATTTTGGTGACCCAATTTCAGTAGCGTCTGGGTGGCTTGATACCCCACCTGCCAGTCATCCGAAGTGATGTAGGGCACCTGAATCTCATCGAAGGAAATCGATAGGAAACAGAAAGGAATCCGTGAATTTTGGAGCAGTGCCAAATTTTCTGCCGCTAGATCGACTGACAATAGAAGAATCGAGCGGACCGGCCGTTCAATCACCGTCGTCAACGCCCGGCGCTGTTGCTCCGAATCGTCGTCCCCAGCGTATAAAATAATCACGTTCAGATCATGGCGATGGGCCTCGGCCTGAATGCCCTCAATGATGGGACTGGCGAAGTTGGTCTTCGTTGAATTCACGATTGCTGCCACCACATTACTCTGCTGCGTGACGAGCTCTGCCGCTGCCGTATTCTTCTGGTAGCCGAGCTCTGCAGCAGCTGCCCGTACCTTTTCTCCGGTGGGTTCACTAAAGAATCCCGTCTTATTGGCGAGCACCCGTGAAACTGTTCCGGGCGAGACCCCCGCTAGCTTCGCAATGTCCTTGATTGTTGCAGCCATCCCGGCCACCTCACTTTCACCGTTTTTCTTGTTAAGTCCCATTTTACCGTTAATGGTCTGAAATAACAAAGTCATTTGCCGCCAAAATGACTATTTTTACACAAACGTTTGCTTTTATTGTTTAGAGGCATTGCAAACGTTTGTGTAAAGTGCTAAGATTCATTTTGAAAGCGGTTACTTTAATCACTTGAAAATTGTGAGCATCTGCTATTATTCCATTTATTTAGGAGGAATTATTATGTCTCAAAACGCAGCCTTAGAACGCGAGCAAGCTGTCCCGGATAAGCCGGTCAGCGATAACTCACTCCCCAAACTACCCTTGAAGACGATTTTCGCCATGACTTTCGGTTTCTTCGGAGTCAACATGGCCTTTTCGCTTCAGTCATCTCAGATGGGCCGGATCTTCCAGACCATCGGTGCCGATCCAACCAAACTAGGCTTCTTCTTCCTGTTACCCCCATTAGCCGGGATGATCGTTCAACCGTTGATTGGGAAATACTCCGATGTCACCTGGAACCGCTTTGGTCGGCGGATGCCTTACTTGATTATCGGGGCACCTATCGCAGCGCTGGTCATGATTCTCTTGCCAAATGCCGGGTCGTTTGGCTTCGGTTACGCCTCGCTTGCCGCCCTGTTATTTGGGGCCATCGCCATTCTCTTCATGGACCTGTCCTCTAACGTCTGCATGCAACCGTTCAAGATGATTATTGGCGATATGGTCAACGAAGACCAAAAGGACCTCGCGTGGTCTTGGCAACAATCCTACTCCAATTTGGGTGGGGTATTAGCCACGATCTTCCCCTTCCTGTTAACCTGGTTCGGGGTGTCTAACGTTGCTGCTAAAGGGACCGTGCCCTTATCCGTGCGATTAGCCTTCTACATTGGTGCTGGCATCTTACTTCTGACTTCCATTTACACGATTGTTTCCGTCAAAGAATACGATCCTGAAACTTACAACCGTTACCACCACGTCAAGGCGGAAACGAAGCAGGAGACCGCCAGCCTCTGGCATTTAGTCAAGACAGCCCCCCGCGCCTTCTGGGAAATTTCCTTCGTCCAACTCTTCGACTGGTTTGCCATTCAATACCTGTGGACTTACGGGACCGGTGCCATTGCCGATAACGTTTGGCACACCGCTAACGCCGCTTCCGCTGGCTACCAAGCAGCCGGCAACTGGTTCGGGATTCTCTCCTGCATTCAGTCATTGGCCGCCGTTGTCTGGGGCTTCGCCGTTCTCTCGCACACCAAGCCTAGCCAACGGAAATTCTGGTTCCGCGTCAGCCTGGTTCTCGGTGGTGCTGGGATGATCTGGATCTACTTCATTCACTCACAGTGGCTATTGATCCTGCCATTCTGCCTGATTGGGATCTGCTACCTGACGATGCAGACGCAAGCGATGTCCCTCTTCACCGAATCCCTCAACGGTCAAAATGAAGGTGCCTACCTGGGCCTCTTCAACTGTGGGATTTGCCTACCACAAATCATCGCATCCATCGCCAGTTTCGCCATCTTCCCTGCTATCGGCAAGTCCATGCCCGGCATGTTAGTCATCGCCGGAATCGCCTTGTTATTAGGGGCCGTATCCGTCAGCGTCATTCATCCCAAATTATCCGCAAATTCAGCTAATTAATTTTTAACGGTTAAGCATTGGACTTTGTCGCCTGCGGATGGCTGCTTCCCTGGCCTCCTTCGGCTAAGCTAATTTTTAACCTAAATTATTAACTGAATAGCGAGATCATTAGACTCATACACGACATCTGACTGATAACTTTGGAATTAACAAGTAAGCTTTAACACTTAAATCACTCATCTAAAATTCAGGAGGTTTTATTTATGGCAACAACACAATGGTGGAAAAACGCCGTCGTTTATCAAGTTTACCCACGTAGTTTTCAAGACAGCAATAATGATGGTATCGGCGATCTGCCCGGCCTCACCCAACGCTTACCTTATATTAAGAAGTTGGGCGCCGATGTGATCTGGCTCAATCCAATTTACAAATCCCCCGACAAGGACAACGGCTACGATATCAGCGACTACCGCCACATTCAGGATGCTTACGGCACCATGGCCGAGTTCGACCACATGCTGGCATCCGCACACCAACAGGGGTTAAAGATCCTGATGGACTTGGTCGTCAACCACACCTCGGACAAACACGATTGGTTCCAACAAAGCCGTCAATCCAAGGACAACCCGTACGCCGACTACTACATCTGGCGCGACCCGGTCGATGGCCACGAACCGAACAACTGGGGTTCCTACTTCAGCGGCTCAGCTTGGACCTTTGAACCCAAGCGCCAACAGTATTACCTACACCTCTTTGCACCGGGCCAACCCGACCTCAACTGGGAAAATCCTAAGGTCCGCCAAGAAGTCTACAGCCTCATGAAGTTCTGGCTGGACAAGGGCGTCGATGGCTTCCGAATGGACGTCATCAACCTGATCTCCAAGCCAGCCGGCTTGCCCGACGCGCCGCAAGCACCGGGCGCCCTGTACGGTAACGTGGAACCAATCGTTGCCGACGGACCTAAGCTCAACGACTACCTTAAGGAAATGAATGAACAAGTCCTGTCCCACTACGATGTGATGACAGTGGGTGAAATGCCAAGTTCAACGCCGGAAGACGCGATCAACTACACCGGTTTTGATGCCCACGAACTCAACATGGTCTTTCAATTCCAGCACGTTTCGTTGGCGCCAAATCCTGACAAACGACTGGGCAAGTGGAATGATGCGCCAGTCAAGCTGACCGAATTAAAGGCCGCCCTCTCCCGGTGGCAAAAGGCCTTGGATGGTCGCGGCTGGAACAGTCTTTACTGGAACAATCACGATCAACCCCGGACGATTTCACGCTTCGGTAACGACGCTCCGGAATATCGCGAACTCTCGGCTAAAATGTTGGGAACAACGCTACACATGCTCCAAGGAACGCCCTACGTTTACGAAGGTGAGGAGCTTGGAGAAACCAACGTCCACTACACGCGTCTCGACCAATACGAAGACCTGGAAAGTATCAACGCCTACCACCAACTCGTCGAACAGGAAAAAGCCGTTGACGGACCAACCATGCTGAAGTATTTGGCCAACATGTCTCGCGACAATGCCCGGACGCCAATGCAATGGGACGACTCAACCAATGCTGGCTTCTCTCAGTCCAAACCATGGTTCGCTTTAAATCCAAACTACACCAAGATTAATGCCGCGGCCGAAGTGGGCCAACCGGACTCCGTCTTCAGCTACTATCAACGACTGATTGCCTTGCGCCACAACAACGCACTCATCGTTCACGGCTCTTACGAAGAGATCGACCCAGACGACGACCAAGTCTTTGCTTACCACCGGCACTACCAGGGCCAGACGCTCTTGGTCATCAGTAACTTTACCGACCAGACCGTCACCAGAGACTACCACCAAGACCAAGCGGACCAGAAGTTAATCGGCAACTACGCCGATGACCTGGGAGCCACGCTACGGCCTTACGAAACTAAGGTTTACCGATTCAATTAACTGATTCTTCTTCGTGGACGTGACTGCGAGCCCGTTCACGCTGAGATCTAACACTGATGACACACGTCTTGCGTTGAGCCGTCACAAAAAGCACCGTCTCACCCGGGTAATTCCCTGGATGAGGCGGTGCTTTTACGATGCTTTAGATGCTATTTCTCTCTGCCAATCGGCATGACTTCCATACGCTCTGGATTGTGTGCCAATTCATTTTTATAATCGTAGTTTTGCCAATCCAATGAATCAAAAATATTTTTCTTCTTCAATTGATAAAGTACAGATTCATCAACTAATTGTGTCACTTTATATTTTGCATTAATACTAAAAGTGCTTCTTTTGACAGCCTCCCCTATTCTTCGCAAAATATTAACCTCCATAATTCAAAACCAGCTAGCTCCTACAGACAAAGCTTATTTTTCCAAATACTGCGCCAGCCACTCCACGTAATGGCTCTCGCGCTCAATCGCGTGGTCCAGAATCAGATAGTGCCCATAGGCCTGATCAATTGCCTTCTGATTGGGAAAGACTGTCTCCTGGCGCTGCTGCAAGTGGTGCAACTGCGACTGATGGAGTTGGTACTGTTCCCGCAACATTGGTTGAATTCGCGGATCGTTAGCCGTCTTGATGAAGTAGAGTTTCAGAATAAATTCGTCCTTGCTGGGCGTCAGCTCCGGCGAGGGTTGGCTGACCCAGGTCACCAACTTTTCCCGGCCTGCCGACGTCAGCGTGTACTTCTTCTTAGCCAGTTTTTCGCCGGTCACCGTATCTTCATGGCTGATCTCACCGGCCGCTTCCAACCGCTTCAGCATGGGATAGATCTGACTGTGCTGGGCCTGCCAGAATTCACCGATTTCATTTTCAAAAGCCTTAGCCAAGTCATACCCCGTCTGTGGGTGCTGGTTCAGCAAGCCTAAAATAATATATTGTAGCCGATTACGTTGTCCGATAGTTGGCATCCCCCTTGATTTCACGCGGTTATTTACCTTTATTGAAACAGTTTAAACCCAAAACTGCAAGAAAAATTGTTGACAAAGACGTGAATTCTGACTACACTAATCAAGTAAATCAAAGCATGTAATTAATTACATGTTCGTTTAGGCAGAATAGAAGGAGCACACAACTTATGACTAAAGAATTTAAAACCTTAGATGACTTTTTAGGCACCCATTTTATCTACACTTACGACAACGGCTGGGAATATGAATGGTACGCGAAGAACGACCACACCGTTGACTACCGGATTCACGGCGGCATGGTCGCTGGCCGTTGGGTGACGGATCAAGAAGCCAACATCGTTATGCTGGTTCCTGGCATCTACAAGATTGCCTGGACGGAACCAACCGGGACCGACGTGGCCTTGGACTTTGTTCCCAACGAAGGCAAGCTGAACGGGACCATCTTCTTCCCTAAGTGGGTTCAAGATCATCCTGAAATCACGGTGACTTACCAAAACGAACATATTGACGTGATGGAAGCTGCTCGGGAAAAGTACGATACTTACCCTAAGCTGGTCGTTCCAGAATTTGCCAAGATCACCTACATGGGCGATGCCGGTCAAAACAACGAGGACGTCATCAGCGAAGCCCCTTACGCTAGCCTGCCAGACGACATCCGTGCCGGCAAGTACTTCGATGCAAACTACAAGCGGATTAACAAGTAATTGAAAATAACATCGTCGCCTACAAATGTGAAGTAATCTCATACAAGCGACCTTTAAAAGCGATGATATTCAGTTTAAGTTAAACTGTGTATCACCGCTTTTTTCATCCTGTAAAACACCCCGCCGTATTTTGTGGCATACTAGGACTTAATCCGATAGAAAGTAGGTCATCCACTCATGGCAAATTATATTCAAGAAATCCGTGGCCTTGTTGGTCACCGACCGTTAATTCTCAACGCTGCCGGTGCTATTTTGGTTAATGATCAGCAGGAAGTACTGCTCAACTTGCGAACTGATACCCACAATTGGAGTCTGCCCGGCGGCTACCTCGAATACGGCGAAACCTTCGATCAGGCCTGTGTTCGCGAGTATAAGGAAGATGCCGGTATTGACGTCGAAATCGTTCAACCACTAGGACTGTTCGATCAAGGCTTTACGACCTATCCCAATGGTGACGAAACGCAAGTGATCTCGCGCCTTTACCTCGTTAAACAGGTCGGCGGGCACACGCTGCGTGAAGAAACCGACGAGACACTGGATTTGCAGTATTTTCCTTTCGACAACCTGCCACCCCTGTTAAATCAGCAAACAGCAGATATGTTAGCTACGGGACGGGACTACTTTGCCAAGGATTAAAAACTGTCGCCTGCGGTTGCCAGGGATTCTGCCACTGTGGGGATCGTCTGCAGCCAAAGAACGGGCTTCCGACTCGGTTTGAACCCTCACGAAATACACGTGAGTTTCCAAGCACGTCCCACGCTGTAAGGCCGGGAAAAATCGAGCGCCCGGTCTAACACCGTTTTCACGGTTGGCGCCATCCCTTTGGCAGAGCATTACAAATAGAGCTTGGGACTTTGTCTCAAGCTCTATTTGTATGCAACCCTATCCGATTTTATATGGCTGAAACGTGCGCCAAAAGGCAGCTAGTTCCGCTTAAAACTGCTAACCACCTTTTGTCCCACTCTCTTATTTATGCTCTTTCGTATCCCAACCCAGACTCACCAAGATTAGAAAAGCCCCCGTCCCGAAGCCCACTGAACGCGTGGTGGCCGTGTCAAAATGCCAGATGCTGATCTCGGCCAGTACACAGAGAATCCCTAACCAAAACGAAACGGTCCGGTAGAATTGTCGATTGAAGTGAAACCACATGCCTCCCCGCCTCCCTTGAAATTGATTAGCCATAAGCTACCATATTTCAAGCGGCAGGGGTGACCGGACACTGGGTTTGGTTCGGCGAAAGTCCCTACTTCTCTAAATATAAGACGGCGTTGGATACTTTCTGGGGTAACTGCCGCCTACCACTTGTTCACGCTCTGACGACGTAACAGGGTTTGTTTCTTTGACACACGCTTCTTGTCGCCGCTGACCACCACATTTTCTCTTAACGCTGGCTAAAAATTAGCCAGCGTTTTTTGTTTACACTACACTGTCAATATTTAAGTGGTATCCTAGAACTTAGGAATTTTTACTGAGGAGGCATCACAATGAGTTTAATTTTCATCAAACGGGCCAAACTACGTGACTTACCAGCCATCATGGCAATTATCGATCACGCTAAGGCCCAATTAAAGGCCGCTGGGAGTCCGCAATGGCAGGATGGCTATCCGGATGCTGCGGCACTGAAGAAGGACGTAGACGGCCAACAATGCTGGTTACTGGTGGTTGATGGTCAGGTGGCTGGGACGGCAACTATGATTATTGGCGACGAGCCCAGTTACGTCGACATCGAAGACGGTCAGTGGCAGAATAACCAAGACCCTTACGCAACTATCCACCGAATCGCCATTGGCGCTGGCTTTGGCGGACAGCACCTGAGCCACTACTTTTTCTCCAATCTGATCAGCGAGGCCTACCACGAAGGCGTCCGCAATTTCCGCATGGATACTCACGCGCAGAATCAGCAAATGCAGGCGATTGCCAGAAGCTTTGGCTATAAGCATCGTGGTACCATCTACGTGACGGAACAGACCAGCGATGCCTCTCGGTTGGCGTTTGAATTGAACTTAGACTAAACGTTGATTATTAACCATATACAAAGAAATCGCAGGACATTGTCAGCCAACCAGCTAACCATATTCTGCGATTTTTCATATTCATTTTTAAATTAATGATTTACTGAAAAAACCTCAATCCGCCTTCGAAATCGGCACCCGAATGGCATTGCTGGTCGTTCCGGTCGTGAAGAAGTCGTGAAAATTGTCATAGCTAATACGAATCATATCGACGAGGGCTGGTTCCGTGTACGACCCGACGTGCGGCGTGACTAGCACTTGGGGGTACGCCGCCAGTAACTGGCGGGCCTCTGGATTGGGCACCTCATCCAGACTGGCAAATTGCTTGCCCAACAGTGCCACCTCATCACGAAAGACATCGGTGCCGTAGCCGCTGAGTTGACCGCTGTCTAAGGCACTCAGAATAGCCGGCACATCTGCCAACTCGCCTCGTGCAGTATTGACGAGAACGGCGCCAGACTTCATTTGTGCGAGAAATTCTGCATCAAGCAGATTGTCATTTTCACCGGGGAAGTATGGCACATGAACTGAAACAATATCGCTTTGCGCGAGTAATTCCGGAAGCGATACCACCGTCACGGCTGCCTGCACTGCCGCAGACGGCCGCGGATCATACGCCAATACTTGGGCGCCCAGTCCCTGATATAACTTCGCCTCGGCTAGGCCAATCCGCCCAGCGCCGAGAATCCCGACTGTGGCGGTGTGAATCTCTCGGCTAAAGAGATTGTCACTGATTGTAAAGTTGGCTTGGCGGGTCTGTTCCGCGGCCAGATTAACGTGGCGAAACTGCGTCATTCCTAGCGTCAATGCTAATTCAGCGACAGCCGCTGGCGAATAGCCGGGTACCCGGGCCAGCGTGATGCCGAGGTCGGCTGCGGCCTGCAAATCCAGGTGATTATAGCCAACCGAACGGGTGAAGACTGCTCGAATCCCCCAGTCGGCGAACTGTTGGAGGTTCTGTCGATCAACCACGCAATTGCCTCGAACCAGGACAGCGTCAGCCCCCTTGGCAGCGGCCACATTGTCGTGAGTCAAGAGTTCCCGGACGTAGTTACAGGTAAACTGGTACTGATTCAGGCGGTCAAAGTACGGCTCTTCCAGGGCACGGACGCCGTAAGCAGTAATTTTCACCAATTCGAACACACTCCTTCTCCCTAAACTCTAGCAAAATTCAGCGGGAAAGTCGCCCGAACTGATGAAAAAATTAAATATTTCGTTCGACCACAGAAAGTGGTATTCTTGTCTTTAAATTTAAAGTGAACAATTGGAGGACGACTGATGAGTTTAGTTTATTTACGACACGCCACCAAGACGGACGTGCCAGCCATTATGGCAATTATTGACGATGCAAAAGCGCTGTTGAAAGCAGATGGCAGTCCGCAGTGGCAAGATGGCTATCCCGATGAGACGGCCATTCGCGAAGACATTATGGCGCAACGCAGTTGGGTCTTGATGGTCGATGACCGAATCGCCGGAACCGCGGCACAAGTGGTGGGCGACGATCCAAATTACCACGAAATCAGTGGCGACGGCTGGCAAAATAACACGGACCCTTACGCCACGATTCATCGGATCGCGCTAAGCAAGGACTTCGCTGGCCAACACCTTAGCCACACCTTTTTCTCCAATTTAATCAGCCAAGCCTATCAGAACGGCGTCCGCAATTTTCGAATCGATACGCACCGCATGAACCAACGGATGCAGGCCATCGTAACCAGCTTGGGTTACCAGTTTCGTGGTATCGTCCACGTGGCTGAACCCGGGGATAATGCCCGCCGAGCATATGAATTGAATTTGCCACGGTAAAGCGGTAACATAATCAGTTAGCGGACGACACCCGAAAAGTGGGGTCAAAATTCGCTAAAGTCCTGCATCATTATGGCTGTAAATTAATTAAGTGATGATGTATAATAGGCTCTATTGTTTGAGTCCACGTTTCAACAGAAAGGGGATTTTCTTTTAAAATGTATCGATTCTTCGTCCAACCGCAGATCAACGCGGTTACGCAAAAATTAGCGGGTTATGAATTGTTATTACGCTCATATTGCCATGACTACTGGGTAACGCCAACTGATTTCACTGCGCTACCAATGGACCAGCAGGTTTCACTGTCCTATCAAGAGATCACGAACATTTTAAAGGATCATCAAGATAACCCCGAAATTTCACTCAACTTAAACCGCGAACAATTCACGGATCGGCGGACCATTGGCCACCTGATTCACCTGAAGAAGTCCGTTCAAAATTTAAATTTAATCGTCGAGCTGACGGAAGCCCCTTCGTTGGAGGAACTTCACCGCTATGTCGCTATCTACCAGGCTTACGATATCAAGCTGAGCCTAGATGATGTTGGCACGGACAACCCGTGGTGTGAAGCCATTCAGGATGTCTTACCTTTTATGGACAGCATTAAATTTGCGATGCAGAACTACCGGTTCCAACATCGGCAAAAAGAGATGATGACCAGCCTCAACTTCTGGCGTAATGTTGCCGATACATATCATCTCAAGTTCACCCTCGAAGGTATTGAGGACAAGGGCGACGTCGACTTGGCCAAGCGTTACAATGTTGGCATGACTCAGGGGTATTACTACAGTAAACCGGTGCCTTATGCGGCTGGGTAAAGCGTTTTAAAATTACATGACTAAAACAAGAGTCACCGTTCAACCTACCCCCTGGTAGATTGAATGGTGATTCTTTTTTAGCTACTATCATTCAGTTTAAAGAGACCGTCTCATTCGCTTTTCTAAAGTGTGAGAACAATGATAAATATTTTTATATTTTAGTTTTTTTTGACGAGTTCTTTCTATAAATGGCCGTCAATCCTTGCTACAAAGCCTTTTAATTTTCTAAAGTCTTCCTGTTGACATCTCCCCAACCAACGACTATTATTAGAGCCAAGTTAGAAATACATGAACGCATCACCAGGAAGAGTAGTTGTTCCCGCTAAGTCTAGAGACCACCGGTAGCTGAAAAGGTGGCTTACAACGGAACCGCGAAGATGAGCCTGGTAGCTAACAATTGGTGAAAGCTGATTGTTCGATTTGAAGCCCGTTACCGCTTCCGACTTTTGGCAACAGAAGTTACGGAGATGGTGGGTGTGAGCCCCCCATGAAACAAGGTGGTACCGCGAGTGAAATCGTCCTTATGTAAATTACATAAGGACGATTTTATTTTTTTAGGAGATGTTTTGGGATGAAGAAAAAAGGAACGATTTTAACCATTGCCGCACTGAGCCTCTTAACGTTAGCAGGTTGTGGGAGTCAAACCAGCAGTAGTAACAGCAGTCACAAGTACGCCGCCAAACAGGAATTGAACTGGACCGAATCTTCAGAGTTAGCCAGTTCCGATCTCGCACAGGCCACAGATACGCTGAGCTTTACCGTCCTGCAGAACACACAGGAAGGTCTCTACCGCCTCAACAGCAAGGGCACACCAGCCAACGCCCTCGCCACCAGCACCAAGGTCACCAACGGCGGCAAGACTTACACCTTCAATCTTCGTAAAGATGCCAAGTGGTCCAACGGCGATCCCGTAACGGCCAAAGACTTCGTTTACTCCTGGCAACGGACGCTGAATCCGAAGACGGCTTCACAAGACGCCTTCTACCTCTACCAAGTCAAGAACGCCGAGGCCGTCAACAAGGGTAAGAAGTCTCTGAGCGCCCTGGGCATCAAGGCCGATGGCAAATACAAGCTGACCGTGCAACTCACCAAACCCGTTTCCTATTTCAAGAAACTCCTCGCTTGGCCCCTCTTCTACCCGGTTAACCAAAACGCCGTCAACAAATACGGTAAGAAGTATGGGACTAGTTCCGCCACGACAGTCTACAACGGACCCTTCCGTCTGACCAAGTGGAACGGGACTGGCAAGACCTGGACGCTGGCCAAGAACAAGACCTACTGGGATAAGAAGGCTGTTCACCTGACCAAGATCAACGAGCAGGTCACCGAATCCACCACGACCAGCTACAACCTCTACAACGCCAAGAAGACCGACGAGACGCTGCTGAGTGGCCAACAAATCAAGAACAACAAGAACAGCAAGGACTTCGTTAAGCGCCTCCCAACCGGTTCCGAACGACTCGATCTGAACCAAAAGAAGGTCGCCGCCTTCAAGAACGCCAACGTCCGCAAAGCCTTCTCCTTAGCCATCGACCGTAGCCAACTGGTCAACGATGTCTTGCAAGACGGCTCAGTTGCCTCTAAGGGCTTTGTTCCTGGTGGCATGGGCAACAACCCTAAGACGGGCGAGGCCTTCAACAAGGAAGCCTACGTCAAGTCCGGCGTTTCCTACGACCTCAAACAAGCCAAGAGCTTACTGGCCAAGGGCCTGAAGCAGACCGGTGATAAGCAACTCAACGTCACCCTCTCCGTTTCCGATACCGACACCAACAAGCAGACCGCAGAATTCCTGCAAAGCTCCTTGGAGAAGTTGCCAAACGTTAAGGTGACCATCAAGACGGTACCTTACGTGCAACTGATTACCCAGCAAAACAACGGTAACTACGAGTTAACGTTAGCCGGCTGGCAATCCGTCTTCGCCGACCCAATCAACTTCCTGGATGTCTTCGAAGCCGACTCCAGCTACAACACGACCGGCTGGAAGAACACACAGTTTGACAAGCTCCTCGACGAAGCTGAAAACCAAGACGGCAACAAACCAACCACTCGGTGGAACAAGCTGGTCAAGGCCGAAAAGATCTTAATCAACGACCAAGGCACGATTCCACTGTACCAGGCTGCAAAGTCACAACTGTTACGGAGCAACGTCAAGAGCATCGTTTACAACGGCGCCGGGGTCCCTTACGACTTCAAGACGACTTACATTGCCAAGTAACTAGCGACTGCCAAACGACTTAAGCTGTTTCATTAAAAACATTATATATAGAAGAAACCAGGTTCCAACCAGCGTTTGAAGTGCGCGCGGTTGGAACCTGGTTTTCGTTTACGATTTATTTAAACTTCTGGGAATGACCGTACCTAAAGGGCCGACCCTCACTATTCATCCGTTGGAATGTAGTCCTGAAAATCCCAACCCCAGGCATGCGCCCGGACCGGTTGGCGGAAGGCATAGACGGCATCCGCCTCGCCCCAGACGTTCAGCGCCTGCGTCCGTTTACCATTGACCTTGACCGTCGTCAATTGCAACGCATTCAAGTCGTCCATGAAGGCTTCGGAATTCAATTCGTAGTAAGCCCGATGATGCTTATCGGTCCGCTGTTTGTAGGTCACAAGGGACTTCTCACCCCACTGCCAGTCGAGCTGGCTGAGGTTGGACTTGGTCGTCTGTAAGTAATTATAATCCATCCGATTGCTGGTGAACCGTAGTTTGACGGCGTAATAGGTTCTCACGTGACCGTCCTTTTCCGAGCAAACGTAGCCGTACCAGTTGCCCCGATAACTCTCCGGAAGCTTACTCTTGGCCTGAACCGTCACGCTACCGGCGAGAATCGCCACGACCAATCCCGCCAGTCCCAGCATTAATTGTTGTGTCCTTTTCATAGCCAACTATCTCCCCGTCTAATCGTAAAGCTCCAATGAATCCTCATAACCGATGCCCCACGGATGACTACGCAAGGGTTGGCGGAAGAGGTAGAGATTCTCGTAACCTTCATTTAAAATCAACACCTGCTTGCTGGCGCCCGTTCCGGTGACCGTTCCCAGTCGAATCTTAGCGACCGCATCGTCTTCCTCGACGGGCAAATAAATCTTGTAGATCTGGCGATTCTTCTTGTCTTTCTTAGCCTTGTATGTGGCCAATGAAGACGCGCCCCAGGTCCACTTGAGATTCTTGAAGCGGGCATTCGTCGTTGACAGATAATCAAACGAAATTCGCTTTGACTTGACCGTAATTTTACTGAAATCGTAATGGCGCACGTGATGGCTCTTTTCCGAACTTATGTAGCCGTACCACGTCCCCTGATACTGGCTTGGCAGTGCATCCGCTTGGGCTGGCACCGTCAGTAGTGCCCCACCCAACAAGATACCCGCTAAACCAAAGACAAATTCTTTCCCTCGCATCGGCATCCCTTGCTTTCCGAAATAATTGTTACCGCAACTAACTATCTTAAATATAGGTCAACCCGGTAAATTAAACAAGCTATTTTTAATATGATTAGTTTGACCATTTGCTATTCTGACACGATTTATACCATTTAATTTGTCCAGCTTGTCTAAAGTGTCTCTCAGAACAAAAATGGATGTCAACCGTAACTACAGCTAACACCCACATCTTTTTTTAGTTCTATGGTAAAGGCTGACCAACCGTCCAATTTACCAACAATTTTAATTATCCGTATAGTCCCAGAAGTGCAGCTTCATCCCGGTCAGCCCCAGCACAGTATGGCTGGTCAGCGCCGCCCCGCCCAACAGGGTCGCCAACTGGATATTCGGAATCAGCTTCACCGGAATATCGTAGCCCGACAACCGCTTAAAGTAGTTACGGACCTGGGGAATGGCACTGGGCATCTGATGAAGGAGTGGTGAGTTCAGGTAGAAAACATCGGGATCGAGCATCCCCACCACATTGTTCAGAATGCCGGCAATGCCATTGGCAAATTGCGAGAGCACCGTGATCACCTCGGCGTTGTGGTCGGCATATAGTTTAGAAATTTCATCTAACGACATATCCGCTTTACCCAGCAAATCGCTGATCTGATGAATAACGGCGTACTCGGAGTAGACATCCTGGTACGTCACCTGGCTTCGGCTGTTATTGATGGAGAACGCCGGCATGACAATGTTGTGTCCGAGATTACCAACTCGGCCCTGTGACCCCCGGTAAAGTTTGTTTTCCAAAATAAAACCGGCCGCAATTCCCTGGTGAATGCTCAGCGTCACTGTGTTCTCCAGTCCCAGCTCTTCCACAAAGTCACGGGAGTAGATAGCAGAAAGGTTCGCCTCATTTTCCAACAAGATTGGCACGCCGTATTTCGCGAAATAAGCTTTGAGGTCCAAGTCGCCGAGATCCAGAAAGGACTCCTGAACCTGCGTGCCATTGGTAATGCCGTGGATGGCAAAACAGATGCCCACCAAGCCGCGAGTCGTGCCGAGAATCGCCGTGAACTGACCGATCAGCTGGTCCAACGTTGTCGCGAGATCCGTGATGCCCGCAGTCGTGACCTGCTGGAACTGTAGCGTCTCACCATCTAGGTAACAGGCTAGTGCCCGAATCACCTGGGAATCTAGCTCAACCGTCAACGTATACCCATAGTGCCGATTAATCTCAATCAACGTAGGCTTTCGGCCACCATTTGAGGACGCCGACCCGGAACCGATCTCGGAGACGACCCCTCGATCCTGCATCTCACTACACAGTAGCGACACGGTGGCCTTGTTCAGCCCCAGATCACGGGCAATCGCCGACCGCGACGTTGCACGGTGATTAAAAATATACGCAACAATTCTTTGATAGTTATAATCATGTGAATTACTTCGACTCGCTGATTCCGCCACAACGTCCACTCCCGACTGATTTTTTCACAAATTCACGTGTGTACCAAAAGTTTAACACACTCTGCTAGTAGCACTAAACGATTCTTTCTTTTCATTTGACAGTGCGCCGCCCCGTCCCAGTGACGACTATTGCCAGCGGCGAAAAATGATCTAACCTCTGTGCGAGATTAGACCATTTTCTCCCCGCGCTTACCGCGTCACATCGTACGTGAAGTCAGTAAACGTTGCCTGGGTACTGTTACGTTTGTACATATCAATAACGTCTAAGCCAATGAAGTTCCCGGTATACCCACCGGACAGGAAACTGACATCCATCGCCCCCAGTGAGGTCTGCTTGACCCCATCGTTGACGATAAATTCGGCTTGCGATTCGTTGATCTGAATGCTGAAGTTATACGTGCCGTCACCACTGACCGGAATCTTGGTGATCTGTTCAAACTCCCCGGCAATTGAGCGGTGGAGAATGACACATGGCTTGTCATTTTCATCCAGCGTGACCATTAATAGCACGTAGTTGTCCAGATCAAGGTACAGCGTCATCCCGGCCATCTGCAGGTAGCTTTCAGGCTTGTACTGCATCTGAACGGCGGCTCGGCAGTAAAAGTCCACTTGCCGCGTAGCAATCAGGTGTTGGTCAAACGCCGACTGGGGCGACTGGCCACCAGCAAGTGTTAACCCGGACTTACTTGGCTGTAGCCACGTCTTGTTCGGGAACTGCCGCAACGTGTTCCAGTACTCCGTGTTCAGGTGGTCGCCAGTCAGGCTATCGCTAAAACTGTGACTCTGAATCGGCGTACTGTCCACGCCAGCGGGTGCTGGGGCTTCTAGGCTAGGATGATTGCCACCGCTTGCTAACCGCAGCCAACCATCATCGGTCCAAACGACCTTTTGAATAGCGGTTTCACGGCCCAAAACGGGGTCATCACCCTTGAGTGGCCGGGTGCACAAGTGCGCCATGTACCACTCATGATTGGGTGTTTCGGTGATGCTGGCATGACCGGCACACTGCAATGGCAGGATGGGGTCGTTGGCCGACGTCAACATTGGGTTCTGTGGATCGACCTCGTAAGGCCCCCAAACGTTGCGACTCCGAGCCACCGTTTCTTGGTGACCGGCTTCCGTCCCACCTTCGGCACATAATAGGTAGTAATAGCCGTCGTGCTTGTAAATCTGTGGGGCTTCTGTCTTTCGAGCAGCCGTTCCCTTGAAGATCACGCGTGGCTTACCTTGAAGTTCCAAGGTATCGGCATCGATCTTTTGGGCCACGATACCCGCAGACTTATTGTGCGTCGACAGCCGGTAATCCCAAATTTCATTCAGGAAGTAAGCTTGCCCATCGTCATCGAAGAAGATCGAAGGGTCGAAGCCTGAACTGTTGATGTAAACGGGTTCGCTCCACGGGCCATGGATGTCATCGGCCGTGACAATGTAGTTGTCAGCGTCCTTGTATGGCACCTTAGTCGCGTTAACGTTGGTGTAAACAATGTAGTATTTGCCATTGTGGTAACTGGCGAATGGCCCCCAGATGGAGCAGCCAGTCGGATTCCCTTGCAGATTGATGTTATTGTCTGGTTGGAGCACCGACGTTTCGTAGGTCCAGTTGACCAAGTTATCCGAGGAGTAGACCCGAATACCGGGCAACCACTCGAAGGTCGAGACTACAATGTAGTATTTATCTTTGACTCGAAAGAGTACGGGATCGGGATTGAACCCGGTCAGGACAGGATTTTGAATATTTCTCATATGGCAACTAGCTCCTATTTTTCTTCGTTGGCAGCGGCTTCTTCAGCTAATTCCTTAGCGTTCCGTTCCTTCAATTCAGCAGAAATCCGCTTGTAGGTTTCCTTATCCAAATTGTAGAACTTCATGGAGAAGATAGCGATGAAGTAAATGATAATAGGCACAATTGTCGTGGCGATAACGATCCCGTGTAAGGCACCAGCAGTTTGATGCTGCGTCGTTGCCACGTAACCGGTAGCGGAAAGAACCAGGCCAGGAATCATCCCACCTAAGGCGTTCCCACATTTGAACACGAAGCCGATGATGGCGTAGATGACACCACCCATCCGTTTGTTCGTCTTGTATTCACCATATTCAACAGTTTCTGGAATCAAGGCCCACATGTAAGCGGAAATCATCCCGTTACCAACTGAGGCGATTCCACGAGAAATAAAGATCCAGACGATCCATTCTGGCTTAGCGAAGAACAGACCAATCATCCCAATGATGTCGGCAGCCACGGAGACGATGATCAATTGGAACTTGGTCATATGGTTGGCTAACCAAGGAATGGCTGGAATGAAGGCTAAGGCTGGTAAGGTCCCAGCTAAGGAGTACCACTTAACCAAGTCGGCACGGCCAACATAGTAAGTGACGTAGTAGATCCCAGTTGAACTAACGATGGACTTAACCCCGTAAATAACAAAGAAGAAGATACACAAGATGACCAAGGGACGGTTATGTAATAATTGTTCGAAGACATCTTTAACTTTGATCTTCGTATGTGAAGCTGGTACCTTAACCCGTTCGTTAGTGGAGAAGAAACAACCCCAGAGTAACAGGCCACCCATGACACCCATGATGACCATGGTCAGTTGCCAGCCTTTGGCAGCGCCCATACTCTTCGTAAAGAGATCGGCTAAGAATGGCACGAAGAACGCCACGATAACTTGACCAACGTTGGCCAAGAAGGTCCGGTACGTCGTTAAACTAACAGATTCTTGTTGGTCGTTGGTCATGGCGGACGTTAAGCTCCCATAAGGAACGTTGACGAACGTGTAGCAAACGGACAACAGAATGTAAGTGACGTAGGCGTAAGCTAATTTACCCACACCACCGAAACTTGGTACCGTGAAACAGAGAACAGCTAAGATGGCAAATGGAATCGCGCCATATAGCAGGAATGGCCGGTACTTCCCCCAGCGGGTATTCGACTTATCAACGAAGAATCCAATGATAGGATCACTGAATGCATCGATAAACCGAACCACTAAGAACAGTAATGAAGCGGCACCAGCCGACAATCCAAAGACATCGGTGTAAAAGAAGAGTAAGTAACTCGACAAACTTGCGTAAATTAAATTACAGGCAAAATCACCAAGCCCAAACCCAACCTTTTCACCCACACCAATCTGACCAATGGGCCTAATGGTGCGTTTTGGTTGTGCATTTTCCATGAATGAGGCATCTCCTTCGACTATAAATTTAAAATATTAAACTAACCACCTCGAAGTATATCAGGAAGCGATTTCAATTCAAGAGGCCGAAGGAGTTGGACATGCTGGTTTCAGATGGAATATTTAATTATGAAAGCACTTTCCAAAAGACATTACTACTTATTTTACGAATTTGTATGTTTTGTGAAAAATATTTTATGAAAGTTTTAAAAGTCATGATTTTAAATGTTATTTTAAGAAAATAAACTAATCGGGGGATATGAACGATTTGCTAACTGATATTGGTGATAATCCCTATTGTAACGGGGGTTATCGCGATAATACTTTGCCCTTAGTAAATGAAAACAACTAACTTATCGGGTGAATACCGCTCCTAAATAACTGCCGACGTACCGGCAATTCTACAACATCTTCCAACAAGTTCGCTTACATTAACGACAATGACCGGTGCCCATTCAACTTTCTCGGCACCGGTCATTGTCGTTTATCAGGTTTGTTTAATTTTTAGATCAAGGCGTATTTACCGCGGAAACAAAGGCAGTTCCGCCAAAAATTCAATGTCCGGTCGGTCAACCGCGTCACCTTCGGCCAGGATAGCCAGCTGCCCCACGACTGTCGCGCCAGCCTTCTCGATCAAGGCTTGGGCCGCCGCGAGTGAGCCGCCACTACTGATGACGTCATCGACAATGACAACCTTCTTAGCGACCAGTTTGTCCGCATCGGTTCCGTCTAGGACCAATTGCTGTGGCGCACTGGTTGTGATGGCCTTTACCGGCACCGTCAGCGGCGCTACCATGTAGTCCTTCACGTTCTTCCGCAAGACCACGAACTGGGGGTGATTCGTGACGCGACTCAATTCTTGCGCCAGTGGAATTCCCTTACTCTCTAAGGTGACGAAATAATCGAAATCTGCCGGCACGCGCTTCGCTAAGGCCTGAGCCGCATAATCCGTCAGTTCAGCATCGCCCAGCAATACGAAGGACGCAATCGATGTCGTGTCACTGATTGGCATGATCGGCAGGCGCCGGGTTAACGGCCCAATCTTAATCTCAAAAGTTTTCAACGCTTAAACCCCCAGTCCCAAAAGTGGCAAACAGAATTTCAGAATTGCTCCGGCCAATAATCCGGCGAAGGGATCGGCCACCGCCGTAATCACCAGCGTAATCGCCGCAATAGTTGCCGTAGGTCCTTGTAGGGCCACACCGGCGTTGACCGGGAAAATAACGACTGTCCCCAGGATAAACAAGAAACCAGCAATCGAAGCGCTCGGCACGTATTTACCCAGCTTGGGCAACCACCCGACGGCCAGAATCGCCGCCATAATCAGCATCATCATGATCCCGGCAACGACTGGCTCAGGCGCGCTGGCCGTTGCCGAGATAATGGCCTCGACCGGGGCCCCACCCAACAGACTGGTCCCCATGTCGGCGATGGATTGTGTAATCGTCAGTAAGTTTAAATCAACCGGATTCGGCTTCTTACCCGTCATCTGACCGGTAATCAGGCCGTAAGAAATATTGGCACCGATGTTCAAACATGCCAGACTCAGCGCTCCACGGACCACGCGCACGTTAACTGTCGGCTTGGTAAAGACAAACCGCCGGGCCGTCACGTGCTCGGGTAGCTCCGCGCGGTAGTGTTGAACAAAGACCGCAGCAAGGCTGGACCCGACTACCGAAACGACGATAGTCCACACCAAATCCTTGGTAATCAGGTAGGTCGCGGCGGCCAACGCCACCGATAGCCACCCAGTCAGACGTTCAGTCTTCGCCATCCCCAGGGCAATTTTGGCCAGCATGATGCCCACCCCGGCCATCATTCCCGCCATGATGCCGTTACCGAGGATGTCGACAATCTTGGTAAGGGTTCCGGTGACCCCGATCAGCAACATCACGATGGACCCGCCCAAGATAATCGAGGTCCGTTCGCGTAAGTCCCGACCCAACTTACCGGTTAGGGCCAGCGACTCTGCCTGAAACGATAATGGTGCGACAGAACTAAAGGCACCGTTGATCGCTGACGCAAAAATAAAAGAAAACATCGTTGGAAAAATTGCAAAACCGAGCGACATCGCCATAATTCCCTGCGGGATGCCGTTTAATACTACCCCGATGGCCGCTAACAAATCGGCTACCCAGTGCATAATCATTTCCTCCCCACTAGAAACGGTTTATTCGTATTTCTTCACCATCATACGGTATATACCGATTTAAGTCTACATTTATTTTCATTTTTACGAATAATAAATATAAAAGTCGTTATTAAATTCGTATATAGTTAAAACTCACGACTACTTGTCGCACGATCGGTCACGCCCCACAACCACTCTCAGGCCTAAATACTTGCGATTATCGCCACTTTCCCGTATGCTAATGAACAATTGCTTCGAGTAACTCGAAGGTCAATCTCGTCGGGAGGAATTCAAAATGTCTTATACCATTCACGAAGTCGCCGAAAAAATGGGAATCTCCACTTACAGCATCCGTTACTACCATGAACATGGCATGTTGCCATTTGTCCAGCGTGACGCCAATAACAACCGGGTATTTGAGGACAGTGACCTCGAATGGCTCAACATCATCGTTTGCTTACGGGCAACTGGGATGTCAGTCGAACGGATCAAGCATTACCTCGACCTCGCACAAGACGGCGATGACACCGTCCCAGAACGCTACGAGATGATGAAGGAACAGCAAGCCCGAACCTTGCAAGAGATTCAAGATCTTCAACAGCATCTCGCCACGATTAACTTCAAGGTTGACCATTATGCCCAATTAATGGAGAATCATGAACCCGATAGTTTCCTGCCATCGAACTTACAACAGAGAACTGCGGTTAACCAATAAGCGTGTCATCCTAGGCTTGAAGTCAATTCAAGCCTTTTTTCTTGGCAAACCAAGATCAGTGCCGAACGCTATCAAATCGAATCGGCAAGGCACCTGTTCTTACGCTAACAGTACCAGTAAAATTCGGAAAATTAACAGTCAACCAGCCTAACCATCACGTAGACTGGCAACCATCCATCGACCATTAAAAGCGGTTTGGAACAAGTTAATATAGCGACTAACTCCTAAAAAAAGGGTGCTGAGACGATTGGTCTCGGCACCCTTCTGTCATAGTTTAGCTAGTTGCGACGAACGCCGCCAACTCTTTACATCTTCTTTTCAAACCCTTCCATCGGTGCCGCCTGATTCTGATAATCGGCTGCGACCTCGGGATCCGTGGTAAAGTGCATCACGGAATAGAAGGCCCCGTTCAGGTAGTCCTGCATGGCACGTGGAATCTTCAACTCATCCATTTCGGACGGAGAAAGTTGGTAGCGAATGCTGGCTTCATCCCCATCCACAACTTTTTCCACCCACTGGGGCTCGCGAATCATTTCACGTCCCATGGCAACTAGGTCGGTGCCCATGGCCAGAACGGCATCGGCATCCGCTGGTGTTTCCACGGAACCCACCCCGATCAATGGCTTACGGCCAGCCAATTGTGCCACTAGCTTTGCAATAATTGGCTCGTGATCGGACTTGTCGTTCAGCGACGTCCGTTGGGCAGAGCCCATCGACGTATGAACGTAATCCACTGCGGAATCTCCCAGCATATCCACGAAAGCCAAGGTATCGGCTAAGCGGATACCGGGCGTTTCGATCTCTTCTGGTGAAATCCGGTAACCCAGCAGGAATGGCTGATCTGCGTACTGGTCAATGGCGGCATGTGCACTGGCGATGACGGCCTTGGCAAACGCCATCCGGTCATCGCGGTCGCCGCCCCACTTGTCGGTCCGCTGGTTGGAATTAGGAGAGAAGAACTGTTGCAGCAAATAGGTGTTGGCGCCGTGGAGTTCGACCCCGTCAAAACCAGCAGTAATCGCCCGGCGCGTGGCCTCACCAAAGGCCGTGATGATGTCATCAATCTCATCGGCAGTCAGCTCCCGTGGCGTCTGAGAATCGGCTGGATAAGCGGCCTTAATCGCACTGGCACTGACGGGCTGGTTGCCCCGCAGAATCTGGTCGTTAGACTTACGCCCAGCGTGAAAAATCTGAAGCACGGCCTTGGTCCCATTACGCTTCATGGCGTGGGCCAGTTCGCTCAGCCCAGCGATATCGCTGTCATTAGCAATCGATAGCTCGCCTTCAAAGCCCTTGCCACTTGCAATCACGTTGGCCACTTCGCCAATGATCATGCCCAGACCACCGGAACGAGCGCCATAAAAGGCAATTTCATCGTTTGTCACGTGGCCGTCATAGAAACTGGACATCGTGGTCGTTGGTGACATGACCATCCGATTCTCCAGTGTGATGCCGTTCTTAAAGGTATAGGGTGCCATAAACTTATGTGTCATTAGATTTTCCACCTTTCTGAGTTGCGTTACAGGTTTGAATTGCGTTTAAAATGGGCCGGAGCGTTTCCCCCGCGGTGGTCAACGACCAGCACCATTGTTTCATGTGAAACATCACGAGTTGGTGGCGCTGGAGCCGCAGTAGGCCACGCCAACACCGCCAATGCTGCCAAATCGGAATCTGACGGGACAACATCCCCGGCGATTGGGGCGCTTCGGCCAGGAGCAACAGAACCTGCCACTGCATGGGCTGGGTCACGATTGCCCGCGTGGCTTCGAGGCCACGAATTGTGGGTTCCATGGAACCACCTCCTCAACATCACCTAGCATAAAGGCTCGCTGGCCATAAAAAAAGAAGGCACTTTGAAGTGCCTCCCACTAATTCTGTAATAATTTAGCAAATCCATCATGGTCATTTTGAATTTCCATATCCGGCACCTGACTGGCCCGTTGCTCGCCCCACAGCGACATCTGCACCAGAATTTGGCCCAGCGAGCGACCCAAGTCTGTCAACTCGTAGACCACCTTGAAAGGTGCCCGGTCGCCGTATACCAACCGTTTGATGATGCCATCGTCTTCAAGTTCCCGCAGCTGTTGCGTCAGAACCTTTTGCGAAATGGCCGGTAACTTTTGGCGGAGATCACACGTCCGTTGTGGTCGATTGCCCAAATGGCAGAGAAGTTGGGGCTTCCATTTGCCACTAATAACGCCCAAAGTGGCTTCAACACCATTGTTATATGACTTTTTCACGTGATGACCTCCCGGTGTTTTTTCCTATTCTACCGCGTTAGGCGCCTTTTGGGGAGTAGGCACCTTTTGGTAACCATGGAAATTCCCCTCTAAAAGGCGTAGAATAACGATAATTTTATTCGTATAGGAGGTCTGTTCATGCTTAAACCTTATCCGTTAACCGTTGGCGATAACGTCGCCATCGTCAGTCTTTCCAGTGGTGTTCTAGGTGAGGACTTCGCCGCCCACGAGCTCACTCGCGGCCAACAACGCCTGCAAGAATTGGGCCTCACATCTGTCACCATGCCCAACGCGCTCAAGGGACTCGACTATCTTGAGGCGCACCCAGAAGCCCGTGCGGCCGACCTGAAGACGGCCTTCACCGATCCCCAAATCAAGGGCATCATCTGTGCCATTGGCGGGATTGATACCTACCGTCTGGCTCCCTACTTATTGGACGACCCGGAATTTATTGCGGCCGTTCAGGCGCATCCCAAATTATTCACGGGCTTTTCCGACACCACAGTCGACCATTTGATGTTGTATCGATTAGGCCTTACAACTTATTATGGCCCGAATCTGTTGAATGACTTGGCCGAACTTGGCCCAGACTTGCTGCCTTATACGCGGCAGACGTTAACCCATTATTTTCAAAACCCAGCCACCACGGCAATTACCAGTAGTCCCGTTTGGTACGAGGAACGCACGGACTTTTCTCCAGCCGCACTGGACACGCCACGGCGTAGCCATCCCGAGACTCGTGGCTACGAAGTCCTTCGCGGAACGGGCCGCGTCACGGGTCGCCTCCTGGGTGGCTGTATCGACAGTCTCAACAGCCTGCTGACGGACACCCGCTACCCTGACGAACCCAAGATTGCTCAGAAATATGACTTGTTACCGGCACCGGAGACGTGGCGTGACAAGATTCTTTTCCTAGAAACCAGCGAAGAGCAGCCGACACCGGCCGCCTACCAAACGATGCTACAGAATCTCAAACATGCTGGTATCCTCGGTAACGTCCGCGCCATCATCACCGGCAAACCGCAGAACGAGCGCTACTACTACGACTATTGTCAGGCACTATTGACCACGACTAGCGACCTAAACACACCCATCATGACCAACTTTAACTTTGGCCACGCCTATCCTCGAACCGCCTTGCCCTATGGTCTGTCGGCGGAATTGGACTGCACGGCAAAGACGTTAACGGTGACGGAGCCGTTCTTTGCGGGAGCTGTTACAAAATAAGCAGTTGCTGACCATATTATCCCACACTATTATTTGCCTTAATTATTAATAATTAAATATTGATTATTAGCTTGCAACTAACCAGATATTAATTACTAGTCACAACCATTACTTAGAACATCCAAATAAGTCTAAAAAGAACCCTAGCATACAACGTCTTCAAAATAGTCTCAAAAAAGGGCACTCAGTCAAATTGACCGAGTGCCTTTCCTCATATACGATCTAACTTGCCGGTACCGCCATCACGTCGGTATCCACAATCCCAAACTGCAAGCGCATTGCTGCCTCAATTTCTTCCCCTAAACGATAGCTCTCCTGAACTTCCATGTGGGGGTCAACCGCAATCACCAGCTCCAACGTCACCACGTTCCCATTGTAGTGGGCTTTCAGCTCTGTGACGCGTTCGACTTCTGGGAAATTCTCTGCCGTTTGGCGAAACTGATCCTCCACTTTCGGATCAAAGTAGTCCGCCAAATTCAGACTGCTCTCGCGGAAGATTTTAACCCCCGCCGCGAGCAGAAAGAACCCGACCAAGATACTGGCCACGCCATCCAGCCAACTCAGCTTGAAAAATAGCGCGCCACCGATAGCCACCATCGTGCCCAGACTGGTTACGGCGTCGCTCAGACTATCTTGGGCAGCGGCCGTCAACGCGGCATTCTGAAGCTTTCGACCCGCTCGCCGGTTCAGCCACCAGACCCCCAGCATGATAACCGTTGCAATCCCAGCCCCGACCAACGTGATTGCCCGAGGGATCTCCTGCGTATCCGGATGCATCAGGCTCTTGATTCCGGAAAAAATAACGCTGGCGGCAATGACGATCATTACCAGCCCCGTAATCAGGGTGAAGACGGTCTCGTAGTGAAACCGTGTCAGTTGCAAGCGCTGACCGCTGTTCTCAAAATCTTCGGGTAATGGCTGGCCCATCAGGTCATCGTCGTGAATATCCCGGGCAATGTAGAGCCCGACCATCAGAAGGACGGACGCAATGATCCCCGATAAATTATTAAATGCATCCGCTCGCAACGTCTGCGAGTGACCAACGATGGCAAGGTAAAATTCAATCACTGAAATTGCTAGGTAGGCCCCAACGTTTAACACCAAATGTCGCTGGGCACCCTTTAGCTTCGCCAGCTCGGTCTGTTGCCGAGCCTGCCACACGGCCTGCTCACTGCGGCGGTGCGCATCCATATCCTTCATACCCATTCCTTCTCACATGCTAAGATACTTTCATTATAACCATATTGATGAAAGAAACGTGTACCTAGAGAATTTGTTTTGCCAAATTACCCACTAATTGGGCGTCATTGTTGTGTTGACTAGTCAACTTGTTAGCTTTTTCATTATTTCAAAAATCCAATTTTATACCAAAAATTCATTTTTCTTAGCATCTACTACATCCCCTTCACATCAGCATTTCATCCGGTTGCACGCTCCCCAAAATTCACAAATTGAACGAAACCTATTGCAAACTGTAATCACCTAAGTTATAATTACTTTGTGAAATTGGTACTAAGGATTTTCAAAACTTCTGAAAGAGGGAAAATTGAATTATGGCTGAACGTAGTTATGACTTTCTTATGCCCAGTGTCAACTTTTTTGGCCCTGGCGTAATTAGCAAGATTGGTGAACGTGCAAAGATGTTAGGGATGAAGAAGCCCGTCATCGTGACTGGGAAGATTCTCGAAAGCATGGAAAATGGTGCCGTTCAACAAACCATTGCTTCTCTTGAAGCGGCTGGTGTGGACTACGTGATTTACGATAACGTTGAACCCAACCCAAAGATCCGGAATATCAAAGAAGTTAAGAAACTTTATGAAGAAGCTGAAGCCGACTCCATCATCACCATTGGTGGGGGATCCGCTCACGATACTGGTAAGGGTGCTGGTGACATTTTGACCAACGGCGATGACATTACCAAGTTAGCCGGGATCGAAACGCTCGACCACGCCTTACCACCACTGATTGCCGTTAACACGACTGCCGGGACTGGTTCCGAATTGACCCGTCACGCCGTTATCACTAACGAAAAAACCCACTTGAAGTTCGTTGTCGTTTCATGGCGGAACATTCCATTAGTTTCCTTCAACGACCCTACTTTGATGCTCGACATTCCTAAGAACTTGACTGCCGCAACTGGGATGGATGCCTTCGTCCAAGCCATCGAACCATACGTGTCCGTTGACCACAACCCAATCACCGACTCACAATGTATCGAAGCCATCAAGTTAATTGAAGGTTCCTTACGTGAATCCGTTGCTAACGGTCACAACTTGGATGCTCGGACCAAGATGGTCGAAGCTGAAATGTTAGCCGGGATGGCCTTCAACAACGCCAACTTAGGTTACGTTCACGCCATGGCTCACCAACTCGGTGGCCAATATGACGCCCCACATGGTGTCTGCTGTGCATTGCTTCTCCCTTACGTTGAACAATACAATATCATCGCTTGCCCAGAACGTTTCGCCCAATTAGCTGAAATCATGGGTGAAGACACTACTGGTTTGTCAACACGTGACGCCGCTGAATTATCCATCAAGGCCATGAAGCAAATGTCACAAGACGTTGGTATCCCAACTTCCATCAAGGAAATCGGTGCTAAGCCAGAAGACTTCGAACTGATGGCTGAAAACGCCTTGAAAGACGGGAACGCCTTCTCTAACCCTCGTAAGGGTACCAAGGAAGACATCATCAAGATCTTCCAAGCTGCTTACGACGCTGAATAAAGAATAAGCATTGATTGTGGGAAGCCGCCACTTCCTGCAGTCAGTTAAAAATATTAGTTAACACTACGAAAAGAGCCATCTCACTGAGATGGCCCTTTTTGATGTCACTAAATTATTGTGGCGCGACCCGATACCGGAGCACCGTCTTTGCCTTCTCTAGTGCCGTCCGACGAGCATCAGTCAGGTAGATTTCGCGATGCCAGTAGTCGCCCATCGTGGGAACCACCTTGAGTTTCTGGTCAACCAACACCTCCTGGAGTTGCACGAACGTAGCCGGTTCATCGTCAAACGGCCCGTGATGAATCGTCTGGAGGACCTGGCCCTCTTCATATGTCTCCCATTTCAGCGCTGACAACCAGGGGTTCTGCTTCTTCGCCTGAACCCGGGCCAAGCTCGCCTGAAAGTCGGTTGCCGTCAGCCGATCCGGTTGCCGGAGCATGATCTTATAGCGTAGCGCAGCCTTGTTCAGGTCAGTTCCACGGGACCCATCGTCGGTCGTCCAGACACCTTCCAATGGATATACGGTGTACTCGTAGGGGTCTCCTAGATCACCGCGTTTCAAGGCCATCCGCAAATCGTAAGCCACGGGATAGAGCGCGCCAACCTGCTCGCTGAACTGCGGTTGGTTGGGATCACCGGTCCCCGCCAACGTGATAAAGTTTAACTTAGGTAACGTCAATAACGTCGGCTTCTTAGGGAGATACCAGTCTTTCTCGGCCTTTCGCCATTCATGTTTCACGTGAAACAACCTCCTTCGCTAAAAAGAGCTTGGGATAAAATCCCAGGCCCTAGCGTTGTTCAATTTTATATCGCCGAAACGTGGACAAAAAGGCAGTCGGTTCCGCTTAAAACTGATAACCAAACAATCCAAGCCCAGGATTATTCAGTTATCAGCCTTAATGCTCACCGGCTAACCGCCTTTTGGCCCACTCTCACATCACTTTTCAACCAACGGTACGAGCATCTCGCCGTGGACGCCGTCAGCGTCAGAGCCCGTCATGTAAGACGTGTTGGGGCCACCAACGTAGGCGTAATCGGTCAGTTGCGGCAGAATTTCACCGAAGGCAGGTCCTTCCAGGGCATTGTACAGGCCCATCTGGTCCGCCGCCGCGCCCTTGATTACCAAATACTTGCCAGCTGGGAATGCAATCAGGCGTTGGCCATCCGCAACCGGCGTGTCAGCCGTAACTTCGCGGCCAGCGTAGTAACAGAACTTACCATTGACGGCTTCATTGACGGCAAAGGGATAGTCGTTCACCCCAGTCAAACTGTCGAGGGCGTGATTGGCATTGATCTTCTGCCAAAAGTCCGTCTTCTGTTGACCCATTTCTGGAAAACCACCAGTAAGAACCGTGCCAATCCCTAATACCGTGAATGCTGATTTCGTTTCAATTGTATAATTTGCCATGTTGTTGTGGCCTCCTTAAGATGATAGACTCAGTATACGGTCTAATAGTTTCAAAAACTGACACTGTTAGGAGAAAAACTACTCATGCATAAAACTGATCGTATCAATACCATGATGCGCTACATCAATAACCGCCAATACTTTACGATTCGAGAACTGATGACGCAATTTAATGTTTCGCGCAGTACCGTCATCCGCGATCTCAATACCATCCAGGAATTGGGTATGCCGCTGACAGCAAGTGTCGGGCGAGACGGCGGCTACGCGGTCTTACAGAACCAATTACTCCCGGCCGTCCAGTTCAACAGCGAGGAGCTCAAGGCCCTGTTTGTCAGCTTTCTGGCGACCCTCAACACCCAGCTACCCTACCTGCAGAACCGCAATACCCTAACGGAAAAACTGGTGGCGATTGCTTCGCAGACCCAGCAGGACGACCTGCTCACGCTGCAGGAACTGCTGGTCTTTGACCATACCAATCCCCGCAATCCCAAGTTGACCGAGTTGACCGATTACGCGCCGGCCCTGTTAAAGCCCCTGCTGAATGCCTGTCTGACAACGCGACAACTCGTCCTGACCACCGCGACCGCCACCCAGACCGTCTGGATTCGTCATGTCTTCAGTCGCCAGGCCAACTGGTACGTAGATGCCTGGGATCTGACTAGTCACCGCTTGGTTCAAATTGCCATCGACCAGCTGACGGCAGTGGCGCCCGTCGCCCAGGAGAAAATCCTCCAACCTGCAGCCATCGAGGCCGCCATCAAACGAGCTCAGCCACGACCCAACGTGAAACTAAAATTAAATGCCGATGCCATTCAACAGTGGCACAATCATCCCCACCCAACCGCGGCACTGCAGTATCAGGACGCCTTTCAACAGACGGCGATTCTGGAATGCACACTGGATTCGACCGATCAGCAACAACTCACTGATTTTAGCCGGTGGTACCTATACTTAGGCGCCGGTGCTCGTATAGTCCAAGCCCCGACGCCTTTAATAACTATTTTAAAACAAGCCGCACAGCGTTTACTCGCACAATTACCGCAGTAAGTACCCGCCATCGACTGGTACCATGACTCCAGTCACGTAGTCTGAAGCGTGACTGGCCAAGAAAATCATGGGACCCATCAGGTCGGCTGGGACACCCCAGTCGCCGCTTGGAATATGGGCGGCAATTTCTGGGCCCCGAACGGGATCTTCTTGCAGTGCCTTCGTCATGTCGGTACTAATATAACCAGGGGCTAACCCGTTCACTTGAACGTTATCTTTGGCTAAGGCGTCGGCATACGCCCGCGTCAAGCCTAAGACGGCGTGCTTGCTGGCGGTGTAAGGGAAGATATACTTCCCAGCCCGGTAAGACAGCATGGAACCGATGTTGATGATCTTCCCGTGCTTCTGCTTGGTCAAGACCTTGGCAGCGGCGTGAGACAGGTAATAGGTGGCATTCAGGTTAATATCGATGACCTTCTGCCAATCCTCATCCTTGTAGTCGAGCACATCGTTTCTGATGATGACCCCGGCATTGTTGACCAGAATATCAAAGTGGTCAAATTCCTTCAAGGTAGCGGCGATGATCTGGTCGGCCGCGCCCGGTGCGGTCACGTCTTGCTGGAAGAAGCCCACGCGCTGACCGTTCTTCTCAACGACCTGGCGGATCTCATCCCAACCATTCTGCGTGCGGCTTACAACCATCACGTCGGCCCCATACAGGGACAATGCCGTGGTGTAGAACTTACCGAGTCCCCGGGCACCACCAGTAACAATGGCAACCTGACCCTTTAATGAAAAACTATCACGATTAAAATCTGACATGCAATTCACTCCTTAGTAATGCGCTTTCATTTTTAATTTTATCACCGTTTCCTGAAAACAGGAAAGGATTGGTCAGACCTTTCGTCTGTCACCAATCCTTTCTTTGAAATTAGATTAATTTTCTGACTTTTGCTTATCTTGGTGCCGCAATTCCATTTCGATTTCTTCCAGTGACTTGCCCCGCGTTTCGGGAACCAGGTAGTGGACGAAGAACATGGAGAGGACGGCAAAGACAGCGAAGACGGCAAATGGTCCCCCCACGTTGTTGTGGAAGTAGGCCAGCATGACCAGGAAGAATTGTGACACTAAGAAGTTTCCGATCCAGTTAGCCGCTGACCCAATGGATGACCCAATCCCCCGAACGCTCAACGGGAAGATTTCACCAATCGTTACCCAGGCGATAGGGCCCCAGGAAATGGCGAACCCGAAGATGTAAACGGCGATGAGAATCATAGTTGGGATAGCCGTCGTGTGAATATCCATGGTGAAGTTCATCACGGCTAAGATTCCCAGTGAGACCGCCATGACGATCGACCCGAACATCAGGAACGTCCGCCGGTTGAATTTATCCATAATGAAGGTGGCGAGGACCGTCACAACAAAGTTCACGATCCCAATCCCTACGGAAATCCAGATGGCACTGCCTTCCGCAAAACCGAAGCCCTTGATAAAGACTTGCGGAAGGAAGTAAATAACGGAGTTGATCCCAACTAATTGCTGCAGCAGCATGATGCCGACCGCCACAATAACGGCGGGCCGGGCGACCGTAAAGAGTTCCTTCAGACCACCCTTGGGCTGATTGGCAACAACCTTAATTTCTTCCAATTCGGCCGAGGGGTCATCCGTCGTATTCTTCCGCAACATTTTTAAGACGCTGAGCGCTTGGTCATTCTTACCTTGTTCGGCCAAGAACCGTGGCGATTCTGGTAAGAGCAAGCCCCCAATTAACAGTAGCGCCGCTGGAATCAATGCGGACCCCAGCATCCACCGCCAATCTCGGATACCCAACAAGTTGTGGTCGAGGAAGCCCAGGTTAGAAACGTAGGCCAACAGAATTCCCAAGGTAATCATCAGCTGGAACAACGTCCCCAATGATCCCCGCCGCTCTGCGGGTGCCAATTCGGCCAGGTAGGCTGGCGTCAACGCTGACGCCGATCCAACAGCCAGCCCCAAGATGATTCGGGCAACGACCATTGACCAGAAGCCAATGGCAACCATCGATAGCGATGACCCGAGTAAGAAGAGGATTGCCGCCAGAATCAGCAGGCGTTTCCGCCCATACCGATCAGCCAGTGGCCCAACACCCAACGCCCCGACTGACGAACCAATCAGGACGGAAGACGTAATGAATCCCGTCTGAGCGATGTTCAAGCTAAAGTTATTTTCAATCAGTGGTGACGCTCCAGAAATAATCCCCGTATCAAATCCAAACAATAATCCACCAAGTGCGCCGAAAGTAAAAATAAAGAAGGTACTTAAGTGTCGATTCATCTTATTGTCATCCTCCACTGTTCCTTAGAATTCCGATCAGGCTGTTTATGTAACCGCTTCCATAAAACATTTTACCCGTTCTTAGGGTGAGGTGCAATTGTCTAGACCATCATTTCTATATAAACTAGCAGATTAGCCATTAAAAGCACCGATAGATCCCACAATATAAGGATTTATCGATGCTAAATTTTCAAGTCATGTTCTTTTATATAATGTCTCCACACAGTACCTAAGCCACCGTCATCTTCCCATCCATAATCGCGTAGGTCTTATCCGCAAACTCCTTGAGACGCAGGTCGTGGGTAACCACGACGATAGCTTTGTTGTGTTCCTTCGCGAGGTCGTGGAGAAGCTGACCCACCACCTTGACTCGTTCGCTATCCAATGCCGCCGTAGGTTCGTCGGCGAGGATGATGTCGGGATTCTGGTAGAGGGCCCGGGCGATGGCGACGCGCTGTGTTTGTCCACCGGAAAGCTCGGCCGGATACTGGTTGATCAACTGACTAATCCCCAACTTTTCCAAGAGATGGCGGAGGTCGGTTGCGCTCAGGTTACCCTTTGACTTGACCCGGTCGACCAGCGCGAACTGGTCCTTCACCGTCAGATAGGGCACCAGGTTGTAGGCCTGTAAAATAAACCCGATGTGGTTGAGCCGCAACGCATCCCGTGCCTTGCCCGAAAGCTGAGCGAGACCGTTGCCTTGGACCACGACATCCCCGTCAGTCGGCGTCTGAATCCCACCGGCAATCGTCAGGAAGGTACTCTTCCCCGACCCGGACGGTCCAATCACCAGACTGACCTCGCCAGCGGCCGCCGTAAAGTTAACGTCCGTGAGCACCGTAACTTCATTAGTATTATGGCCAAACGTTTTGGTCACATGCTTTACTTCAAGAACTGACATGGTCTAACCTCCCATAACGCTGACGGGGTCAACGTTTAAAATGACTTTGACGGGGATCAAGGCACCGATGACCCCAGTCAATAAGATTCCCCCGGTGACGCCCGCCAAAAGTGGCACGTTAAAACTCATCGGCACTCCCGCCGGCAACGCCAGTACGGTCGCCAACGTCAGTGTCGCCCCAATCGCCAGGCCACCGATAACGAGGACCAACGCCTGACTCACGGTCGTGGTGACCAACACCTTGGCGGGAATTCCCTGGGCACGCAGGACCGCGTAGTTTGGCAACTTTTGCATGGTTAAAATGTACAGGAAAACGGCAATCACGACCATGGCAATAATCATCAGAAAACCAATCATGAAGGTAAAAGTCGTATTCTGGGCTGAATAACCGGGTAATTTGTTAATGAATTTACCCATCGTCAGCGTACTCAGGCCACTGGTCTTGGTCTTGAAACTATCACGGTTGGTGATGATGCCACTCGCCTGAAAGTCTGAAGTCACGTGACTTAGTGTCCGCCACGTCCCGAGCGTCCCGTAGATGACTGGGGCCACGCTGAGCTTGGCATTGTGTGTAAATCCAACGATCTTATACTGCGTGTCAGTCGAGTTCAGCGTGACCTTATCGCCCAGTCGATAGCCATTATCCTTAAAGCTATCGTCGACCATAATCTGGTGATTGGTTGTGGGCTTATGGCCGGCCGTCACTTTGACCCGTTTATAAATAAACTGACTCTGATTGATGCCCAGAAATTGGGCGGATAACTTTGCCTGACCCTTGGCCTTCGCCACTACCCCCGCCTGGCCGATGTAGGCTTCGTGGGCGGTCAGCTTGACCTTATCCGCCGTCTGCTTGGTGATCAGCGACTGCGACAGGCTATCATTGGCGTCCGAATTCAGAACGACCTTGCTGGCATTCCAGGACGAAATGGCCTGGGTATTCTGCTGGGCGAGGCCGTATGCCAGCTCGCTCAGGACAAACACAAGGTAACTGACCAGCACGATCATGCCGATAATCAGGCCGTACCGCAACTTCTCGTGGCGAATCTCCTTTAAAGCTAGAAACATGGTCTGTCCTCCTTTGGCTGAAGCAAGGCTAACGTGGTCCGCAAACGTTCGCGAACGGTGGCCTCGCTATCAGGATCTAATAGAATTTCTTTGATAGCCGCGTGACTCAACACCATGGCGGCCCAGGCAATAGCAGGCAGCCGCGGTGAGACGGGCGCGCTAGGGAGTAGGCTTTCATTCTCCGCATAGTGGCGACGAATGAAGGCGTAGTACTGGCTGTCGTTGATCTGATCGACGAAGTCCACGACCCCCTGATAGATGCGGTCGGCGTCAAACGTGGTCCGTTCATCCCCACCGGCATCGCGGTGAATCTCGTGTAACGCCACGTGATAAAGGTATTGGTAAGCATCCGTCAAGTTATCGAAGTACTTGTAAAAGGCACCGCGGGCAATATCGGCGCTCGCCACGATCCGCGCCACTTGGGCATCGGCTAGGCTGTGTGCGGAGAACTCAGTGAGTAACGCCGCGGTCACGCGGTCTCGTTTAGCTATTGGTAAATGATCAAAGGTCGTTGAAGGCACTAGAAAAACTCCTCTCTTTTTTACGAAAGTGACATCGTGTCACTGATAGGCAGTTTAGCATGACGATGACACGGTGTCAACTTTGATGCAAAATAGTTTGCTGCTTTACTTTCAGGATGTCAGCAAATGCTTATGCAGCAAAATAATCATCCCACGAACTTAACACTGGACATTACCAATTAGTAAGCGTTATTTCAACCCATTAAACGAATTGGGTGGTAAGCTAACCGTAAACAAGCAGATATAAAAGGATAGGAGTGATTTGAATGTCGCATATAACTCGAAAATTATTACTCGCTGGCCTTTCCCTGGTTCTCTTCGGTGGCACAATTAGTCCGGTACTAGTTCAGGCAGATAGCGCCGAAACACCTAGCGTAACAGCTAACAGTAGTCGGACAGAACCCATTAAGATTAGTTCTGAACAAATGCCGTATATCAACTACGTAAATGGTAAAGAAGTACAACAACACTACTTGTTCTCCGGCTTACACGATTCTTACACGTCCGATGAGATTCTTGGTAAAGATAATGGCGCTGCCTGGGGGACAAATTTCCTTGCATCTATTGCCCCCTCTATAGGAGGGGCCGACTCAGCAAAAATGGCCGAGAGCTTCATTAAAAATATGGTCAGTGATGGTGGTACCTTCGTTGGCAAATCACTGGAAGAACCCTTAAGCGAATTCATTTTCGGTTCTACTTCTACCTCTGTTCTCGATGCGTCAAAAGCACAGTTATATTACGAGCTCTGGTTCATTAAAGAAGGCGCTGCGTATCAATTAGATAAAAATTCATTTAACCTCGAAGAAGCAAAAGAAGATTACGTACAAAATGTGTCACCTAAGATTATATCTGACTTCGGTATCGATGTATTTAAAGACACGTTTGACAGCCGAGCCAACTTTGAAAAATTTGTAATTCCCACAGCGGAATCCTTCTGCCAAATACTTTACATAAACTATAATGATCCAGACTTTGTCAAAGAGTTCTCTCAACTAAATCCAGAAGCAACCGCCAACAATTCCTATAAGTTGTGGACAACCACGTATCTAAAAGACTACCTAACACCACAACTTGACGCTAACGGCAACGTTCTATCCTATTCTGCAGATGGTCTGCTAGTTGCTAGTCAGGTGATAGCTAATGGACCTGGCGACCTCATCTTTGGAAATGAAAGCCCTTCAACACCAGCACCTTCTTCTCCAGCACCTACCAGCCAGCCCGTCACCGTCCACTACGTCGATGACCAAGGTAACGCGCTGAAACCTGATAAATCCTTAACGGGTTCCCTAGGTGGCACTTACAAGGCTGAACCACTCACCATCACTGGCTATACACTTGCCAAGACGGCCGGAACGGAATCGGGAACGTTCGGTGACACCGCACAAACCGTCACCTACACTTATACAAAGAACGCCGTCAAAGCAACCGTTCTGTCCGCAACCAAGAAGATTGGCCTCTACAGTTCTCCTGACTTTAGCAGTAAGACACTCAAGCAGTGGTACGCCAAAAAGTCCCGGCTGAACCGGCCCATGTTTGAAGTGATCGGCACCGCTACTTCCAAGACCGGTGTCAAACGCTACCAGGTCAAAGACGTTAATTCTGAAAGTGACACCTTCGGACAAACTGGCTACATCACGGCCAATACTGATTACATGACCTCTGCCTACGACACACCGACCGACAAACAGATTACGGTAATTGGTCCCGAGGGCGTTAATGCTTATAGCCAGAAAGATCTCACGCATCAAAAGGCCCACTACCAGCAGGGCCAAGTCCTGACGATTAAAAAAGTTGTGACTCAAAATATGACGACTCGTTTCTTACTTACTAATGGCACTTACATCACCGCCAACAAGCAGCTTGTCACCACTGGTAAGCAGACGATGCCCAAACGCGTTCAAGCCAAAACAGCGTTGAACCGTTATGGTACAGCTAACCTGACCAAGCGCAATCATCACTATACCAAGAAAGCTCACGCCACCTTTAAGGTTACAGGTTGGGCCTACTCAAATGCCAATGACTTTAGTAAGGGCGATACCTTACGTTACAAGGTTGCCGGCGGGTACATTACGGCAAATAAACATCTCGTTCGCGCGATCGACTAGCGACCAATTCAAAAGTCACCTTATCCGAGACAATGGATAAGGTGACTTTTGACGTTATTTTAGCCGAAATCGACTGTTTCAAAATTCGCTAGTTCTCTGTCGCCAGCTTTTCCGGCTCCCCAATTAGCAAGTGGCCCAGGTCACCAGTAAACCCAGGGCCACGTTGCAATCGAACCACCTAAAAAGCAGTTAAACATGAACCGGTCTCAATTATTAATTTCACATATAGAAATGACTTGTTAAAAAAAACGTTGCCCCCATTTCTGGAGCAACATTTTTTCCGCTTACTTCGTCACATAGCTCTTCAAAATCCAAGCTGTATGACCGCTATGATCCCTCACCTGATAGTACGTCTTCATTTTCCCTTTGATTTTGACCTTCTCAGACTTTAGCAGCCGCCACTTCTTGTGTGAATGCTTTGCCGTATAACCATGCGCATGTTTGAGATGAGCATCTTTAAACCACTTTTTGTGAGCTTTTAAATGGTAAACATACTTGGTATGTAGCTTTTTGGTTTTGACGATTTTAACCTTAGTTGCTTTTTTCTTAGGCTTAACACCTTTATCCGCCGCCCCATTTTCTACCGGCTGTGGTTCTGGTGTTGGTTTAGGATCAGGTGTGGGCTGGCTAGGGACAACCGGCGTTGGATTTGGTCGACTAGGCACATATGGTGCTGGATATGGCGTTTCTTTACCATCAGTTGAGACTAAGTACTTAGCCCGTAACCGCGCCTGAGTTGCTGGTGAAATTTCCAAACTCGTGGTGATGTAGTTCTGCAAAGAACCGTAATTTTTCTCAACATCATAATAATACTTGGATATCCAGTCAATCTTCACGGTTCGACCCGTGTATTGCGACAACATGAAGTCATTCACAATGGTCTGCTTATCCATACCTAAAATGGTCATAATGAGTACGGTGGCAATTCCAGTACGATCTTTCCCGGAAGAACAGTGATAAAGCGTCGCCCCATTAGTAGTTGCTAGCATTTTTAAGAACTGCCGATAACCGGTAACTGCTGGGTAGCCAAAATCCAATCGCTGATTATAGAAATCACCATCCCCGCCACCATCGCTGAATGCGTGCGGACCCAAAATGGAAATGTAAGTTTCACTTGCGCCAGGAATATTTTTATCTGGCTTATCTGCCACCTGCCCCGGCGTTCGAAAATCTACAATTGATTTTACGCGATACTTATCAGTTAAGGTCTTAATATCGTCCGTATCTAGCGTACTAAGATTATCGGATCGTAATAACTGATAGGGTTTAATCTGCCACTTCCCATCGGCCGTCTGGTAGCCACCCAAGTCCCTGGTGTTTTGGGTATTGTGCATCGCGACCAAGGTCTTCTTCAAATCCTCTTGCTTAGAACCATCAACCAATAGACTTGTTTTGGTAGCCTTAGCAACTGTTTGCTTCGCCGTCGACGCTACTGCTGCAGTAGTCGCTGCTGAGGCAGTTGGCCCGCTTACGCCTGCCAATGCTAGCAAAACACCAAATAGTCCCAATGACTTAATCAATTTATGCTTCAAATTGTTTCCCTCCCACTCTCTCATTTCCAAACATCATTTACAGGGATTAGGATATCAGGCGCACATATTATTTATGCAAAGTTAATGTATATTCTTTGTAAAGCAACATTCTTATAATGACTTTATCGTCTAATTATTATCGCAATCAGACTACGCAATACCTACTTCCCGCCGAGGCACGTCACCTAGCCTACCAACGCAACTTTACTGCCCCAACAGACATGGATTCCCATGAAGTAAGCGTTCTTTTCATTTATTTTCAAAATAATCCTTACGAAATGAAAATATCTATGGTACGCTAGCATCTCGTGGGAAATTCAAACGAGGAGCAACACAATGCCTAAAAACTTTAAAGAAGAACTTTTATTTACTGCCGTGATGGCCGGACTGATGGTCTTGGTCATGGCTGGCTACAACATCGCCTTAGCTGACGGTTTCTCTCATCACTTCATCCGTGAAGTCTTGACGGGTTACCCGTTGGCGCTCATGGTCGCCGCAATCTGCGACTTGGGGATCATCGGTCCCACCGTTAAGAGCATCTTTTTCAAATTTATCTTAAATGATTACATGAAGAAAAAGCAGATTCGAATTGCACTGACCATCTCATGCATGATGGTCGTGGGTATGGTTACGCTGATGTCACTATTTGGGATGATCGTGACGCAAAACTTTGGCGGTAACTTCTTCCTTACCTACCTGCACACTTGGATCTTCAACGTGTTCATGGCCCTACCACTCCAATTAATCGTGGTCGGTCCCATCGCGCGGGCAATCCTGGGTGCTGTTCAGAAGCGAACGGCTCCCGCTACCGAAAACTTAGAACCAGAATCAGTCGAAGATTAACCTAACTAAACGTCACCGCTACCAATCAGTAGTGGTGACGTTTTTCAATTTTATGGTCGTTGTCCCCACGACAACGACCAACGGACGGCCATCGCTGATGATGACCGTCCGTTTTTTAATTGTTGGGTCGGCACTTCCCCTCTAAAAAAGCGCTCGGTCAAGCCCAAGCGCTCTCACATTCACCAATCAATTTTACTTTTCCTCTTGTTCCCGATTCTTCTGAATAATCTGCCGAATCCAGCGCTGCGAGTACTCATACTCCCGGGTCAATTGCGCCAAGTTATGCCCATCGTATTCCTCGACAATCTGTTCAGCCACCTTATCACGGTTATAGAGCCGCATCGGAAATGAAATTTGCCGGCCACGATACATGTCATAAATCTTTGCCGTTAAGTCTTCACCCAATAACTCGTATAACTGGGCGTATGATTCCTGCAACAAATCCACCCGCATTGCCATTACCAATTCCTCCTCATAGTACAGTTGTTTGCCATCAATAGCGTATCAAAGGGTTAAGGCGTGGGAAAATGCGGATTACCTTGGACTGTCCGTGCACACTACCTTGTATTGTGCCCGACAAAATTACAGGAATAATAGCATCCGGTTATTTTTCCGTAATCACTAGTTTAGGCCAACGCTGCTGCCACTGCTTCGTCGCCATACGCTGACGAAATATTTTCAGATGGCGGTCATCCTGTTGATAGAACGAGATTGGCCGACAGTGCAACTGCAATAGATCCGTCACGCCATGGGGGGCAATCAACTTGACCTCATCATGCGCATCGAGATAGGCGCCCACACAGGTCGGCACCTCCACAAAGTGGCCGATGGCATCCGCCACCGACGTAAAGTCCGGTGCATCCGCAAAATTATAGTGCGCCATGTAAACCTCGTTCTTCACCTGCCATTGGAACTGGGGGGCACGTGCCGTTAGCGCCGCATAAATTTTCAAGTCATCGCTTGCCGGCCGTTCCGGGTCAAAATAGACCACGTCGATGTCGCTGGTCAAGACCACCGGTTGATCACTCAACACTTGCCAAACTGTGTTGCGAATGCTGCCAGCAGCCAGGGCACCTTGCTTGAGATGACAATCCCGAATCAATTTAAGAATCAGCATCAGCTCCGGTGTTGTCCGAATAATCTCTAGAACACGTTCTTCTTCAGTCGCCATTTGTCATCACTCCTATTAGAGTTGATTATACGCGACTGCCCACCTATCCGCTGCATTTTCCCAATTGCCTGCCATTACCCCTCACCAATTTCTGTCTAAGACTTTTCTTCTCGTTTCTTGACTTTCGCCAATATGCGACGAACACTCCGCTCGGCATAATTATGGTGCCGCGCCAACTGCATGACACTACTCCCCCTGCAGTATTCCTGATACATGAGGTCTGCTTCCCGGCGTGGATCCAAGAGCCGCTGCGGAAAGTTCACCTGCATCCCTTGGAAATAATGATAGAGTTTTAGCGTTGCTGACTGCCCAATCACCTGCGAAAGCTCGCGGTATAGGGCCTGCCAATTCTGTGGATCATCCATATTGATTCCCCCATTGCTAACTGATTGGCCTCAGTTTACACTGGTAGGTAGAACGTATACGTCTATCTACGAAAAGAGGAACCGCTATGAATGCCGCCTACCGTCAACTCTATATCTTTCAATCCCTTTTAACGGGGCACGTTGCCATCAAAGCCGAGCTCGCCAGTCGCTTCAACGTCACGCCCCGGGTGATCCAGCGTGATTTCAGCCAGTTGCGTGACTTCCTAACAGCCGAGAACCTTGACTATCAGTTAACCTACTCGCGTCACCTAAAGGGCTACCGGCTACAGGGAACGCAATCTGCAGTTACTAAACAATCAATTTTATTATTAATAAAAGTATTATTAGCGAGTCGTTCCTTGGCCACTGATGAAATGCACCAAACTGTCACCAATTTACTCAGTCTGACCACGGCCGAGGATCAACATGAAATTCAACCAATTATTAAAAATGAATCGTTCTATTATCAACCATTAAAACATCAACAGCCGTTGCTGGACCGCCTATGGCAATTCAGCCAATTCATCACGCAGAAACAACCCGTGACCATCATCTATCAGAAACAGCACCGCGAAGTCGTGACGCGCACGATTCTGCCGGAGGCCGTTATCTTTTCTGAATATTACTTCTACGTCGTCGCCTATAACGCCAAATACAGAAGTAACCTCTTCTATCGGCTCGATCGGATTCGCCACTACCAAACCAGTAGTCAGGCCATCACACGCACCCGGGCCGAGCGCTTTGAAGATGGCGAGCTACGACAACTCATCCACTACATGACCCCGGGCAAGAAAATCACGCTCCGCTTTAAGTTCTGGGGAATTGTGGAGGCCGCGCTTGACCGTTTTCCAACGGCCAAAGTCACCGTCCGTCACTCAGATTACGTCGTCATTGAGGCGACCGTCTTCGACCTCGGTGCCAAGATGTGGCTACTTAGCCAAGGCAGTAATGTCGAGGCCATTGCACCACTTGATTTCGTCACCGAGATGAAAACTACCCTCGCAGAGATGGCGGCACGCTACCACTAATCTTATTTTCACCGTGTTTCTCTCGCAATACCTTATTTTTTTGTAAACGACACTACCTTATTTCGTGCCTTTGGCGTATGATTAAAGGCGTTAACAAGAATACATAAGGAGTCGATCAGGAATGAAACATAACTGGAAAATGGGCCTCGTTGCCGGCATCATGCTACTCTTACCACTAGCACTTGCCACCACGACGGTCACCACTGCCAATGCCGCTAGTCAGACGACCACGTCTAAAACGGCCAAGAAACACTACTTAATCGTCATGGGCCACGGCGCCGGCGATCCCGGTGCCCGTGGTAACGGGACGACGGAAGCGACCTTCTTGCGGAAACACATGTTGCCACAATTACGAAAGTACGCGAAGGAAGTCAAGGGCAGTACGATTACCTTCTATAATCCTAAGAAGAACTTAGTCAGCGATACCCTGTACCACCACAAGGGGTCTTACAAGCTCAACAAAAAGACTACGGTCATCATGTTCCACTTGGATGCCCCCGCTGGTCACGGTGGCCACGTGATCATTCACAAGAAGCACCCCACGAAGCGTGACAGACGCTTAGCTAAGGTCATTAAGAAATATGTCGGTTTGAACCGAGCTTACAACGGCTTCAGTTACCGGACGAACCTACGCAACTGCAACGTCTTACGCCATCGTGGTATCGACTACAGCTTGGTCGAATCTGGCTTCATCACCAACAAGAATGATGTTAAGCATCTCAAGAAGCATATGGCTAAGATTGCCAAAGCTGATATCGAAGCCATTACCAACGAAAAAATTAAGTAACGCGTTTAGCACGCCTCCAAGGAGCTAATCGTTAAAGTCCAAGACGCAACTGTCTTGGACTTTTTTTACGTCACAATAATACGTCTAAACACCACAACACTAGCTACAATCTGCTCTCGTCCGGCGTCACTAGTGAAATTGTTAATGGTTAACTTGATTCGGTTATTCAACAAATGTTCGGGTTTATGGCCCCATTCTTTGCACCAATCCGCTTAAGCTGGTATGGTACCTTCAGGCGGGTATGTTTCACGTGAAACAGCTCGTATCCATCGAATATCGGAGGCAAAACTCATGACAAAGACAGTTATTGTCCTTGGTGCCGGTTCTGGCTTTGGACTCGCAATTACGCGAGCCTTCAGCGAGGCCGGCCACCACCCTGTCCTGGTCGCCCGTAACGCGCAGAACTTACAGACCATGACGGAACAACTTCATACGGAAGGCTTGGCGGCCGACTGGATTGCTGCGGACGCAACTGATCCGCAGCAAACGGCTCACTTGTTCATGCAGGTGACCCGACAATTCGGCCATCCCCAGACTCTCGTCTACAACGTTGCGAATACCGCACTGGACGGCCCCTTAACCACGCCCACTAGTGAGATTAGCCAACGCTTCGATACCAACGTTCTCGGTGCCATTACCACCAGTCGGCAATTCTTGGAACTGGCCCCAACTGACACCCCTCGCAACATCCTATTCACGGGTGGTGGCGCTGCCCACCATCCTGACAAAACGACGACAACCCTCTCACTCACCAAGGCAGCCCTCCGTAGCTATGTCCTTTCCTTAGCTGCCGAAATGGCTGGTACCAACACCTACGTGGGCTTGCTGACGATTCAGGGAATCTCTGGCACCAGTGAGGCCATGCTTCCCGCGAATGTTGCCCAGATCTACGTCAAGGCCGTGAAAGACCGCAGCACAACGGAAATATTTTATCCAGGCACCACCGCAAACTCCCCCTCTGAATTTGAACAATTGCGGAAACTCACTGCCGATCCGGTTAAGCGCCACGACTTTTTAGCAAGTCATCCTAGTGCTGCGGCCTTTCTTCAGAACCATCCCGAATTTTTGGAATCTAGCGGTCCCTCCCGCTGACCTGTAGTTTAGAAAGTTTCCGACAAATCTTCCAAAATTTATGAACCTCTAGTCGCTCTTGACGTTTGCCAAATTTCAAGGGCGACTTCGGCCACAAATTATTGTGAATCAATTTGCAATCAAACACAAAAGGGACTATAACGATGTCGAGTAATCAAATAAATACGCGCGTTTAGTTTTGATTATGTTTTGCTCACGTTGTAACAATCTGTGACGTTTTTTCGTTTACTACCCAGATATATTCGATGTTATCGCATCTACCGATTTGGATAATTGGGAAAGGAAGTATTTCGCATTATGACACAGAACTCTGTCGCACTGAAACATTATCAAATGTACATTAACGGTGAATTCAAGGACTCCACTTCTGGTAACTTGATCACCGTGATCAACCCAGCTACCGGGGAACCCATTTCCACTGTTCCTAGCGCAACCCTCGATGAAACTCGTGAAGCCATCGACGCTGCCTATGAAGCTCAGAAATCCTGGAAGAAGGTTCCTGCCGCAACCCGTGGGCAATACCTCCACGACGTTGCCACCGAAGTTCGTAAAGACTCCGCTCACTTGATTGCCATGCTGCAAGAGGAACAAGGCAAGATCAAGTCATTAGCCACCACGGAAATTATGTTCTCTGCCGACTACTTTGACTACATGGCCAGTGCTTCGCGGACTTATGAAGGAGAAATTCTCCAATCCGATAACCCTAACGAAAGCATCATGATCGACAAGCAACCAATCGGGGTCGCTGCCGGGATCTTGCCTTGGAACTTCCCATTCTTCTTAATTGCCCGGAAGATGGGTCCAGCCTTGGTTACCGGGAACACAATCGTCATGAAACCAAGTACCGATACGCCTAACTTAGGCCTTGAATTTGGGAAGATTTGTGAAAAGGTTGGCATTCCTAAGGGTGTCGTCAACATCGTTACGGGACCTGGTGCCGTCATCGGGGACGAACTTTCCAAGAACAAGAAGATCGGGATTATCAGCCTGACCGGTTCCGTTAACTCCGGGAAGCGGGTCATGGCTGCCGCTGCCACCCACATGGCCAAGGTATCTTTGGAACTTGGTGGGAAAGCACCTGCCATTGTTTGCAAGGATGCCGACATCGATTTGGCCGTCCAATCCATCATCGATTCACGGGTCGACAACAACGGGCAACTCTGCAACAACTGTGAACGGGTCTACGTTCAAGAAGACGTTGCGGATGAATTCACGAAGAAGTTGGCAACCAAGATGGGCGAAGTTACCGTCGGCGATCCAATGGCTCACGAAGACATTGGCATGGGCCCACTGATTAACCAAGCCGCTTTGGACAAGGTATCTGGCATGGTCGACCGCGCTGTTAAGGCCGGTGGCAAGCTGGAAACCGGTGGCCACGTCGTTAAGATCGCTAGAGGCTTCTTCTTCGAACCAACCGTCATTAGCAACGTCAAGCAAGATTCCGAAATCGTGCAAGACGAAATCTTTGGTCCAGTCCTCCCTGTCTTGACCTTTAAGACGTTGGATGACGCCATTGAAATGGCTAACGACAGCGACTTCGGGTTGACCTCTTCCATCTTTACCGAGAATCTCGACAACGCCATGCGTGCTTCCAAGGAACTTGAAGATGGTGAAACTTACATCAACCGGTTCAACTTTGAAGCCATGAACGGGTCTCACTCCGGCTGGAAGGAATCTGGTATCGGTGGTGACGATGGGAAGCATGGGATTGAAGAATTCCTGAACACTCACGTTATCTACCTGCAAGGCCATCCTGAAAAGGCCAACGGCTAGTCATAGCGTCGAAAAAAGGTAATTCGTCAGGAATTATCTTTTTTCCTGTGAATGTGAAAAAAGTGATTAATTCCGTCAGTTTCGATGTTTTGACGCCAGTATCATAAACACCGGTATGACGGTGATTAGAAGGACATAGGTAGCAACTGGCTTTTATGAAAGCGCTTGCTTTTCTCGCTACATGTGTGATAATTATCAATGTAAACATAAATTTAAAACCGAGGTGCCAATTATGAAGATTAAAGCTGCAGTTGTTGATAAGCAAAATGCTGATTTTGAAATTCGTGATGACGTTGAACTGGCCAAGATGGGCCCAGATGACATTCAAGTCCACATGGTTGCCAGTGGGATCTGTCACTCCGACGAAGCGCTCCGTACCGGAGTCGCCGTCATTGACTACCCTATCGTATTGGGGCATGAAGGCTCTGGGATCGTTGAAAAAGTCGGCCCCGAAGTTACCCAATTCAAGCCAGGCGATCACGTTGTCCTGAGTTTCTACGGCTGTGGGAACTGTAAGAGCTGCCTGAAGGGGATTCCAACGCAGTGTGAAAACTACGCTGCCAACAACCTTTCCGGGGTTCGGCCAGATGGGACCGCGCACTTTACCGAAAACGGTCATGACGTTGCCGACATGTTCGACCAAAGTTCCTTCACATCAACCACGGTCGTTCGGGAACGGAACGCCGTTAAAGTCGACAAGGACTTGGATTTGCGGGGCTTAGGTCCTCTGGGCTGTGGCTACGTAACTGGTTCTGGGACTGTCCTGAACACCTTGAAGCCAAAGCCTGGTGACACCATCGCCGTCTTTGGGACTGGAGCCGTTGGGTTGGCTGCTATGATGGCCGGCCGGATCTCTGGTTGCACCAAGGTTATCGCCATTGATATCGTGGATTCTCGGCTGAAGTTAGCCAAGGAACTCGGTGCCACTGACACCATCAACAGTAATGACGTAGACGACGTGGTCAAGGCTGTGCAAGACTTGACCGGTGGCTACGGGGTCAACTACGCGGTCGACACGACTGGGGTTGCCAGTGTCATTTCCAACTCCATCAACGCCTTGGCACAAGGTGGGACTTCTGCTGCGATTGCCGTAACGAACCACCACATTGACCTGGATACTTGGAACGACCTCTGTGTCAACGATAAGAGTGTCATCGGGGTCAACATGGGGGACTCCATTCCTCAAGTTGATATTCCGCGGTTGATTGAATTCAACAAGTTAGGCATGTTCGACTATCAAAAGACTGAAAAGTTCTACAAGTTCAGCCAAATCAACGAAGCCAATGCCGACTCCGTTTCCGGGAAGACCATCAAGCCAGTCTTGGTCATCGATGAAGACTACGTTCCTGGTAAATAAACGCTAATATTTAGGTAAAGGAAAGTGAGATGTCCTGTGAGGCATCTCACTTTTTGTGTGCTCTGCCAAATTTGACAGAGAGGGCCTCCTGTAGCTTTCACCCAGTATGCCTGAAACGAACGGCAATAGCGAGAACTATCGTTTTACCCACTTAGCTAACAAGTTACTGGGCTAATCCATAGCGCATTCATCTCTGCATTTATCAGTTGTCCGCCCAAACATTCCCGTTCATTGACCCAGCCCCTGATACCGCATACACTAAAATTAGTTCCTAAATGATTAGGAGGTTTTCGCCCATGGCAACTCGTCAAAATATCTTCGATTACATCGCAAATAATTACGCCACTAAACCCGTCTACACATTCAAAAGTTTCCCCCACTATGCCGTACTCAAGACACCGCAAGACAAGTGGTTCGCGCTGGTCATGAACGTACCTCAGAAAAAATTAGGCCTCTCCGGCACCGATGAGCTCGACGTCATCGACCTCAAAGTCGACCCCGACCTCGCTGGTATTCTACGCCAGAAGCCCGGCTATCTCCCGGCCTATCACATGAATAAGGAACACTGGCTCACCATCGTTCTGAACGATCAGACCGATACCAAGACCCTCTATCAGCTCATCGATGATAGTTATAACTTAGTCGGCTAAGCTGAATAATTAATTATTAATAATAAATAAGCCAACCAAAATAAATTCCAATCCCCGGGTTGACACCAACTTTTTTCCGGGGTACACTAGCCTCAATTCAATAAATCGTCCGAAACAAACCATTGAAGTGGAGATCAAGATTATCGTGCACGTAAAGAGAGCCGTCGTTGCTGAGAGTACGGCCGAACGCAGGTAGTTAAATGGACCACCGAGGGCTTCCCCGAAACATTCGTAGTACGGGAAGACGTGCGACATACGTCAGTTGTCAGGGAAATGTTAGTTTCCTGTGGAGAGGGATGGGGTCCGTCTATTTGACGACGACCCATCTAATTAAGGTGGCACCGCGGTTAAAACCGTCCTTAACACATTGGCTGTTGAGGACGGTTTTTTGCATACATTTTTAACCTAACCGAGGAGGAACCCTAATGCTCAAACGATGGCAAAGCTCAATGTTATTTCTAACCCAGACAATCACACAATTTGGAGGAATACATCATGAGTTTATTAGATCACAAGAAAGCTTTACTATTATGCGCCGGAATCGTTGTTCTCGGCGGCGGAATCTTCGCCGTCACTGCGCACTCGAAGTCCACTAAGACCGCGGCTGCCCAGCACTTAAACCTGTACCAGACCGCCACGATTTCCAGCCTAGACGTTTCCAAGATCACCGACAATATCTCCAGTAACACGCTCAGCCAAGTTGGCGAAGGCCTTTACCGCCTGAATGCCAACAGTCAGGCCGAAAACGCCTTGGCTACTAAGACCACCGTTTCCGACAACGGCCATCAATACACCATCAACCTGCGTCACGATGGCAAATGGAGCAACGGCGATCCCGTGACTGCCCAAAACTTCGTCTACTCATGGGAACGGACGCTGAATCCGAAGTCCAAGTCGGAATTCACCTATCAATTTGCCAATATCAAAAATGCTAACGCCATTGCCGCCGGGAAGAAGTCGCCATCGACCCTCGGCGTCAAGGCTGTCGGCAAGTACCAACTGAAGATCACACTGAGCCAACCCGCTTCCTACTTCAAGAAGATGCTGGCCAGCACGACCTACTACCCACTGAATGAAAAGGCCGTCAACAAGTACGGCAGCAAGTACGGTTCCTCTGCCAAGACGACCGTCTACAACGGGCCATTCACCCTCGCCAACTGGAGCGGAACCAGCGACAACTGGACGTTAAAGAAGAACGCCAGCTACGCCGAAGCCAAGTCCGTCAAGCTGCAATCCATCGACTACAAGGTCATCAAGGACAGCACCACGGCCTACAACCTCTACCAGTCCAAGAAGCTTGACCAAGTCACGTTGAGCGGCGAACAAACGACGCAAAACAAGAATAACGCCAACCTGAAGTCACTATCCGCCGGCCGGATCGGCTTCATTCAATACAACGAAAACAACAAGGTCGCTGCTAACCAGGACTTACGGATGGCCATTTCCCTGACTGTTAACCGGCAACAATTGGCGACGAAAGTCTTGAAGAACGGCTCCGTGCCAGCCAAGACGTTCGGTGTCCACGATATGATGAAGAACCCCAAGACCGGTGCTGATTTCACCAGCGACGCCTACACCAAGGGCACCGTAGATTACGCACCAGCACAAGCGAAGAAGCTCTACCAGAGTGCCTTGAAGCAACTCGGGAAGAAGTCCGTCACGCTGACCATTACCTGTGGTAACGACGACGCCAGCCAAAACATCGCTGAATTTGTTCAAAGTGCTATCACCAGCAAGTTAGGTGCCAAGGTCGAAGTCCGGGCAATGCCATTCCCGTCCATGCTCAGCAACGTTTCCAAGGGCAACTTCCAACTGAACCTGACCAGCTGGGGCATGGATTACGCCGACCCAATTCAATCCCTACAGATTCTACAATCGGCGAACAATTCTAACATGGGCCACTACGACAGCAAGGCTTACGATGGTGCACTGAAAGCCGCTGAAGGAACGGACGCGCTCAACAAGACCGCCCGTTACCAAGACCTGGTCGCTGCTGCACAGACCGCACTGAAGGACCAAGCCGTCACCCCACTCTACGAAAGCCGAACCAGCAGTCTGATCAACCCTAAGATCAAGGGTGTCGTCTACAACAAGTTCAACGGTGACGCGGATTACCGCACCGCTTACGTTGCCAATTAACACCTGTTCCACAAATTTACAGTAGCCCCTCGCAACGCGCTCATGAAATCTATGGGCGCGTTGTTTTTTGCAAAACTAATTAGATAATCTTGACTCTCATATAAAGCCACCAATACTGTCACGTTAATTACAAGCTTATTACCACATCCTCTTACTAATGTTTAAACACTATCTAAGCCGAAGGCAACCAAGGATGTAGCCAGCCGTGACGATGACGTTAGGACGGGCGCTTGCTTCTTCCCGTGCTTACGTCATGGGACGACCTTGGAAACTCGCGGTTTTTGCGAGGTTTCAAGTCGAGGTTCAAGACCGCACTTTGGCTTGGACCGGTCCCCACAGCAGGCGGAATCCTTGGCTGCCATAGGCGAACCATATTGGTTAAACCCTTAGTAAGTTTCAAATTAAAGGTGGTGTTGCGTTGCAGTGACGGTTAAAAACGGTATAATTAAATTAGCAACTTAATTACACGTTTTCATAACTCAGGTTGACCGCTGAAAACTCTCGTAACGGTATGCCTCAGGGTTAGAACGTCACAGAAAGGTCTCAGAAGTTATGGAGAGCGAACCAGAAGACAAAACGCCATTACGGCACGACCATTACCCTACTACTGAAGCAGAGTATGAAGCGGAGTTAACTGAAACGGAAGCAGAATTCGAAGAACAACTAGAAGAAGTCGAAGACAAGGTTCACGGCCAAGTCCAACGTTACCTGTTATTCGGGGCGTTGACCGTCGTCGTCAACATCGCCCTCTTCTACTTCCTATCCCACACCCTGGGCATCGAATACCAACTGGCCAACTTTATTGACTGGATTCTGGTCGTCCAAGGGTCATTCTGGTTGGACCGGACGTTTGTCTTCAAGCACAAGTCCAACACCCCATTTCGTGAAATGGGGACCTTCTACAGCACGCGGATTGCCACGTACTTGATTGAATTCGTCATGCTGTGGTTAGGGATCTCCGTCATGGGCGCCAACGGGACCATCACCAAGATTATCGGTCACGCGGTTGCCGTCACGGTCAACTACTTCCTATCCATGAAGGTCGTCTTCAAGCACAAGCCTGAAGCCAAAGAAGAAGCTAAGTAACTAGACAAATGAAGCGGTCATCTCGCTGGAGACGGCCGCTTTTTCATTTCAACATAAAGGTTGGGTCTGTTCATGTCACTGTCACTACTGCTCACCAGCATCGGCATCTTCTTCGTCACGGATACCGATGATCTCATCGTGCTCCTGCTCCTCTGGCTGGCCGCCAAGAATCGCCGGCAGGCCCGAGCCATCATCATTGGCCAATACCTGGGCATCATCACATTGATTCTCGCCTCGTGGCTGATCAGTCGGGGAATGCTCCACTTCAACGTGGCTCACTGGACCCACTGGCTGGGTTTGGTGCCATTCATTCTGGGGGTGACGGGCCTCGTCAACTGGTGGCCAGCACGGCATAACCAAACGTTGCCGCCCCAACTGGCCCGTGTTGTCAGTCTGCCGTTGATGTGGTCGCTAACGCTAGGCAACGGCGGGGATAACCTCAGCATCTACATCCCCTTTTTCACCGGTCTAACAGTCACCGATTTCGGTGGGGTCTTCCTCATCTTCATGGTGCTGGTCGCCCTGTGGCTGTTTGTTAGCCACCGTCTTGCCCGGTCAACGGTAGCGACTGCCTTCTTCGCCCGGTTTGGCGCGTGGTTGTCACCGCTCCTCTTCATCCTCGTAGGATTGATCATTCTTTTCTAAAATGTTTCATGTGAAACAAAAGCAGCGCGTTCAGACAATTCTGCCCGAACGTGCCGCTTTTTTGACGCATAGTTCTGAATTTTACCAAAAGAGTTGGCCGGCTTGCCAGAGCAGGTAGGCCCCATAAAACATGACGACGATTCCAGAAAGAATGTTGACCCAGAGCATCAGCTTCTGTGGCAACCGTTCCTTCAGCAGTCCCAGAATCAAAGTGATGCTGGCAAACCAGATAGCGGTCGCCGTGATGACTCCAGTGATAAAAGGAAAGACTTCTCCGTCGGCCAGCGTACTCCGCAGAGCCCCGAACATCAGACTCGTATCGATAATGGCTTGGGGATTGGCCCAGGTCACGACCCACGCATTGACCAGCGATTTACCCATGGGCATGGTCTGACTGGAACTCGCCAACCGGAAACTACTGGCGGACCGCAGAATCCCGAATCCAATCCAGAGGACCAGGATTCCCCCGAGGAGCATAATAATTAATTTAACCGTTTCGTGGGCGCCAATCAGTGCCCCCATCCCAAAGAAGGCGGCTAAGGTCAGTGCCGTATCGGCAATCCAGACCATCACGGCGACGATGCCGGCCCGCGGTAGGCGTTGATTAATGGCGTTATTAAAGACAAATAAATTTTGCATCCCGATTGACGAGACCAACGCGATGCTCAGTAACAGCCCGCGGAAAAACATCGACATAGAAATTCTATCCTCTCATTTTGCACTATCTAATGATGATACACCACCTGAACGAAAAAAACAGCCCCCAGGCGAGCTGTCAGTGTAACACGGATCTCTGTCAATTGATAATTTCTAGCCTATCAGCCTAATTTCAAACGAAGTCTTGCCCGACAAATCCGGTCTTGTCCGCTGCCGTGATTGGCCGCAACACGTGACAAGGATTCCCCGCAGCAATCACGTTAGCCGGAATATCATGCGTCACGACACTGTTGGCGCCAATAATGGTGTTCTCGCCAATCGTAACGCCCGGCATCACCGACACATTGGCCGCCAGCCAGCACTGATCGCCAATCGTAATGGGCTTGGCAATGCACCCACCCAGCTGACGTTCAGTCGGATCAAACAGGTGATTACTGGTATACAGACCCACCTTGGGGCCAAACAAAACACGATTTCCAATTGTAATCCGACCACCATCGAGCATGACCACATCATAATTGGCGTAGAAGTCCTGACCAACGTGAATATTCATGCCAAATTCGCAGCGAAAGTTGGGATTGACCACTGGATCAGCGCCGGTGCTCCCCACCAATGCCGTAAATAACTGCGTCCGTTCCGCCGGATCATCCGCGGCATTGAGCGCATTGGTCTTTGCCGTGGCCTGATCTCGTGCGGCAATCAACACGGGATCGAGGTCGCTGTAAGGTTTACCAGTCGCCATGTAGGCAAATTTTTCTTGTAAGTTCATGGGGAAACCTCCTTTTAAAATTAATCATACAAGTTCTGAAAATCAGTCGCAACTCCGCCAATCCCAGGTATAATGGGGGCAAGACAAACTTTACAGGAGGATTACTATGAGCCACGACCACATCATTTATCAAGCCAGCCTCACCCCACAGGGCGACCCGCAGATCACATTTACCCCGGAGACCCCCGACTACGCCAACATCGACGTTTTCCGTAATCTACTCATGCTCTCCATGCAGGCATCCCAGGATGTCTTGCACCTGTCCGACGATCAATTCGAAAAGCTGGTGACTGATGCCTTGGCCGAAGCTCAAGAACGGCGGCAAGACAACCTGTTGACGCCACAGGATACTCTCAAATTAATCACGAAAAATCTCATGACCAACAAGCGGGAAGAATTTACCATCCCCCTCAGTGACCTTCAGGATCTCAGTAACGACGACGATACGTTGACCGTGACGACGTCTAAATTTTCATTTTCCTTCATTGATAACGAAGCCTACAAACAGATTAAAAAGAATGTGCCGGCCGATGCCATCGATCAGATTCCAGACGCACTGGGCATCGATCACGTGCTCTACGCCTACAAGTCCAACCGCGAGGGCGTGGGCCAGCTGATCCAGTACGCACAGGCCCATAACCTCTATACCGAAGTGACCACGGATGATGACGATGACGAAGTTCCTGATACGCCAGAAGAATTCGACAAATTCATGGAACAGGAATTTGGCTACCTACGAGATGACAATAACAATCAGTCCGGTAAGCCCTCAAATATTATTCCCTTTCCCAAACGATAGACCAAAACTGCCAGCGCCTTTTTAGGGTGCTGGCAGTTTTATTTAGCCAATCGAAATGGACAGCGACTGATTTAGAGCTTGCGCAATCCGTACTAGCGTTTTAACTGAAGGATTGCCTGTGCCACTCTCTATCTGACTGATCGTGTTTAAGTCAATGTTTGCCCCTCCGGCTAGTTCCTTTTGTGACATCCCAGCAGCCTCACGCGCTTGGAAGACAGTTACTGCCAGCTCAAGCTGAACTGTTGCCTATTCAAAACCAGCCTTGAACTTCAGATCCTTCATCATGCGTTGGATCAAATCATCTACTGCCTCAGTTCGCATTGTTCTTGCTCCTCCGTTAACGCAACCGTCTAGAACTTACCACACATACTCTAGAACAAAGCGCCTCCAATAGAAAGAGATAGCTCTCGGTCCTACGCTTTTTCTTCCAGTGTCCCTCGCAGCACCGCCAACACCTGCTTCTGCGCCGGCGTCAGCACGTGTGACGAGCGGTAGACAATACTGGAAATAAACGCCGGTTGCTCGTCATCCAACAGTTCCAGCCGGACCACGTCATCGCGGTGCTGATCGACCAGGGCCGTCAGATAGGTGACGCCCACATTTTCTGCGACCAGATTCATGATGATATGGGTATCGCGGGCCCGGTAGACCACGTCCGGCCGGAAATGGTTGCGTCGCGCTAGCTGATTGAACGCCGTGTTATGGATAAAACTACTATTAAATAACACAAACTTTTCTCGGCGTAGCTCACTGAAGTAAATTCGCTTGCGCGATGCCAAGGGGTGTTGACGCGAGACAAAAATATTGAACGGCTTGCGGTCGAACTCCTCGGCCACTAGCGTCTCGTACGCGAGGGGGGCCGTCGACCCTAGCAGAGCCAGATCCACTTGCCCGTCACGCAGGGCGTTACGCAGCCAGACCGACCCACCTTCCAGCGTCTCGATATTCTCCAGCATGCCCAGTTCCTGCAAATGCGCCGCTACCCGTGGAAAATAGTGGTTCTCAATGATTGGCGGCAGTCCCAGCACCGTTCGCTGCTGCGTCAGATTGCTGATCTCATGGTGGGCCAGCGCCAATCTTTCCAGAATGGCCGCCGCGTGAATCGCCAGTTGCTGGCCACTCGCCGTCACCGTCAGGGTGTTGTGGACCCGGTCACGCAACACCAGCTTCGACCCAAATTCCGTTTCTAATCGCTTGATGGCAGTGGTAATTGTCGGCTGAGTCACGCCAAACTCTAGGGCCACTTGCGAAAAGTTTTTTAAATTAATTAAACGGTCGAAATAGGCTAAGTCTTTTGTGTTCATTTCAGAATCTCCCTCTAGCACTGTTTATAGACTCATTATAAATTATTTTTATAACGACTGCTAGATTTGACTATAGTTTTCGTAACCGGTTATAGTATGACTTGTAAAGTTAACCACGAATTGGAGGAAATCATCTATGAAATCCACAGCTTCAATCTTAAATAATCCATTTTTAAACAAAGGCACCGCGTTCACTCAGGCTGAACGCCAATCACTCGGCCTCGTTGGCACGTTGCCTAGTCACGTCCAAACGCTGGACGAACAGGCCACGCAAGCCTACACCCAATTCCAAAGCAAGCCTAACGACCTGGAAAAACGCATTTTCCTGATGAACCTGTTCAATGAGAACCGGACGCTCTTCTTCCGGCTGATGGACGATCACGTCGTTGAATTCATGCCAATCGTGTATGACCCAACGGTTGCCGACTCCATCGAAGAATACAGCCACCTCTTCACCGACCCCCAAAACGCCGCCTTCATCTCCGTGGATGATCCCGACAACGTCGAGGCTGCCTTGAAGAACGCCGCTGACGGCCGGGACATCCGGTTGGTCGTGGTTACCGATGCTGAAGGTATCCTCGGTATGGGCGACTGGGGCGTCAACGGTGTCGACATCGCCGTAGGTAAGCTGATGGTTTACACCGCAGCCGCCGGTATCGATCCCGCCCAAGTGCTACCCGTCAGCATCGACGCTGGTACTAACAATGCAACCCTACTCGCCGATCCCCTCTACTTAGGGAACCACCACAAGCGGGTCTACGGTGACCAATATTATGACGTCATTGACCGCTTCGTAACCGCGGAACAGAAGCTATTCCCAGAATCACTCCTGCACTGGGAAGACTTCGGGCGCTCCAACGCTCAAGTCATCCTCGATAAGTACAAGGATAAAATTGCCACATTTAACGATGACATCCAAGGGACTGGGATGGTCGTCTTAGCCGGGATCCTCGGCGCCTTGAACATCTCCAAGGAAGATATCAAGGATCAAAAATTCGTGACGTTCGGTGCCGGAACTGCCGGCATGGGTATCGCCAACCAAGTTCTCGATGAATTGAAGCGCGCTGGTCTTTCCGAAGACGAAGCCCGCAAGCATTTCTACGCTGTTGACAAGCAAGGCCTGTTGTTCAGTGACACGCCTGACCTGACCGCAGCGCAAAAGCCATTCACCCGCGACCGTGCCGAATTCGACAACGCCGACGAGCTGACGACCTTAGCTGCCGTGGTCAAGACGATTCATCCAACGGTCTTGATCGGAACTTCCACGCAACCGGGAACCTTCACCGAAGCCATCGTTAAGGACATGGCGGCTCACACGGAACGGCCAATCATCTTCCCACTGTCTAACCCAACGAAGCTGGCCGAAGCGACGGCTGCTGACCTGATCAAATGGACGGACGGTAAGGCCCTGATTGCCACCGGGATTCCTGCCGGCGACGTGGACTACAAGGGCACCACTTACCACATCGGTCAAGGAAACAACGCGCTGATGTACCCCGGCTTGGGCTTCGGTCTAATCGCCGCTAAGGCCAAGGTCTTAAATGGTGAAACACTATCCGCCGCTTGCCACGCCCTCGGGGGCATCGTCGACACCACAAAACCCGGCGCTGCCGTCCTGCCACCCGTTTCTCAACTGACCGCATTCTCCCAAAAGTTGGCTGAAATCGTGGCCCAAAGCGTCCTCGACCAGAAATTAAACAAGGAACCCATCACCGATGCCAAGCAAGCCGTTGCTGACATGAAGTGGATTCCAGAATACAAGAGCCTCGACTAACCTGTTCCTAAACAACTTAATTCAATGTCACCTTGTGCCAGCAGGAGTTGGTTCGCCCCAATTCCCGCTGGCACAATGCGTCACGGTCTATTGTGTATGATTAAATTGCAGTATAACAGTTAATCAGTAAAACCACTTATCTCAAAAATAAATCACTACCTTACAGCACTTGGCATAAGTCGCTGAAAGAAATTATTTGAAAGAAGGACGTCACTCGTGGCTGTTTTATGGAATTCAATTCAAAGTGTCCTCGTCGTTGTTTTAATCATGATTCTCGGTTTTGTCCTCCGGCGACAAGGCTGGTTCGACGATAAATTCGGCGGGACCATCTCAAAATTTATTAAGAACATTGCCCTGCCCGCTTCCATCTTCGTTTCCGTTTTAAGTCGGTTAACGCGGGGGCAACTGGTCTCCTTCTCAGGCTATCTGGTCTACGCCTTTCTCGCCGTTATCATCGGCTATGTCATTGCGTTTGGCCTGGTGCGACTCATGCACGTGCGGCCCGGTCGTAAGGGGATATTTATCAACGCGATGGTTAACGCCAACACCATCTTCATCGGATTGCCTTTGAACATCGCCCTGTTTGGCGACAAGAGTATGACCTACTTTCTGGTCTACTATATCGTCAACACCGTGTCCACGTGGGCGTTCGGGGTCTTCCTGATCTCAAACGATGACCCAACCCAGCCGAAGGAAAAGCACCACAACAAGATCGACTGGAAGAAAGTCATTCCGATGCCACTGGTCGGTTTCCTGGTTGCGCTGATCTTCTTGCTCCTCAATATCCCCGTGCTCAAGGTCAGCTTCATTAACTCGACGCTGACCTACGTGGGAAACCTGGTAACGCCGCTCTCCCCGATTTATATCGGGATTGTCCTGGCCGATGCCGGGTTGAAGAGTATTCACTTTGACCGCGATACCGTTGTCGCCTTGCTGGGTCGGTTCGTCCTGTCCCCTATCCTGATGGTCGGGGTACTCCTGGCTGCCGGTCATTTCGGCGCCACCTTCCCAACGCTGGCTTCACAAACGCTGATCGTGCAATCCGCAACACCAATGCTAGCCGTCCTGCCAATCCTGGCGAACGAATCCCATGGTGACGTGGAATACGCCACCAACGTGGTCACGACCAGTACCGTCCTGTTCATTATTGTGGTACCAATCTTGATGTCATTGATTCAATTTATCTAGTTTGCTTACTTCCGATTTTACGAGGGGCACTGCCGTTATGGTGGTGCCCCTTTTTGATGCCTAAATTTTCTCAAACAAAAAGGCCACCCCTCACTGGAAGTGGCCTCTAATGTTTCACATGAAACATTGACATTGCTTTAATTTTTACCCGTCAGTAGGTCGTCACGACGGCTCCCATAATCTGCAGCTCGCCAGCGACGCGTTGGACCATCATATCCGTATTCAGTGGCCATTCATTCTTGCCACTGCCATGAATACTGGCAACAACCCGGTTCTGCCCAACAACTCGCCAGCCATCGCCAACAGCCGTTACCGTCACGTGATCCTCAACGGATGAGAAGTACCGCATGGTGCCCCGTTGGAGTTCCCCCAGCCATTCGGCGCGAAGCTGAACGTAGCCGGTCATATGGGTCAGTGTGAAGTCTGGTGCCAACAGCCGATCCAATACCACCGTATCGTCAGCGGCCATGGCAACGTTGTAGGCGCGATATAAATTCAAGATTTCTTCGTTCATAGTCATCACTTCCGGTTAATTCCCAAGCTGTCTCGTGACCCCAGCGTGTCGTCGTGCGCTAACCGCATCACGAGGTCGGCAATACTCTGCCTGGAAACATCGTGGCCACCGAAGGGCTCGCCCTTCTTAGTGACTTGGTAATCCGTGTCGCCACCATTGTCGAACCAGCCGGGACGGATCACCGTGTAGTTCAGGTCAGAGGCTTCCACAGCATCGGCCGCGTTCCGATAACCCTGTAACATGGGGTTGCTACGCAGGTTCCCACTCGCACCAAGACTAGCCGGAATTTCATTGTAGATACCCATGGAGGCGATGAATAACAGCCGCTTGACGCCGGCCTCGTCCATCCCCGCAATCAAGCTCTTGGCCATGCCAGCCAAGTTGCCACTCAAAGCGGCGAAGACCACGTCCTGCCCCTTTAAAGCATCCTGTAAAGCCGTCGCATCGGTGACGCTCCCACTCACTGCCCGCTCGCGATCAGACAACTTGCCTAAACGTGCCGTGCTCCGGGCCATCAACGTTAAGTGATCGTCCGTATTGCCCAAGAAATACTGCCGGGTGACACTGCCCACAGAACCCGTTGCGCCAATAATTAAGATGTTTGTCATAATGAATATCCTCCGTTCGTGATTGCTTAAAACTAGTGTAGTGCCTTGCAGTTACTTCAAGGCAAGCGTTATTTGCAAATTAATTTAACTTTTTTATTTTGACTGCCGTTCACCCGGCACAATCAGAAAGATTGCCGCTAACAGAGCCAATATCAACAGGGCACCACCCATTAAGATAGCGTGTTGGAAGCCAGCGACTTGGCCGGTAAACAGCCCTTGCACCGTCACCAGAATTGACAATCCCACAGAGCCCCCAATCTGATGCATAACGTTAACAACACCAGAGGCTGCCCCCGCGTCAGTACCACGGGTATGGGCCACACCGGCCGCCGTAAAGGGACTCAGCGAGAAGCCTTGACCAATCCCGACGATGACCATTGGGGCGGCAATTCCCCACCAGTAGCCAACTGCCGGCGTAAAGCGGCTCATCCAAATCATGCCAATTGCAGTCAGGGCAATCCCGATGACCAGCAAGCCGCCATTGCCCCATTTCGCCGTTAACCGCGCCACTTGTAAGGCCACGATAAAGTTTACGATGGTTAAGGGGAAGAACGCCACCCCAGCCATCAGGGCACTGAATCCGAGTTGATTCTGCATCAGCTGTGGCGTGATGAACCAGAAACCCATCATCGCCCCCAGATAGAGAAACCGGCCAATGTAGGCCCCGATGCGTTCGCGGTCGGTGAATAATCGCAAGGGCATGATGGGTTGCCCCGTCCGGTGTTCCTGATAGATGAAGATTCCCAAGAACAGGATCGCTAACAGAAAAACTGACAACTTGGCCCAGTCACCGATGATGCTGTAGACCAGCGCACTCATCCCGATTAGAGAACTAAAGGTACCCAGCCAATCTAATTTACCCGTCTGACCGTTGTCCCTGTTCAACTGCTTAGTGGCTAAATAGAACATCCAGATGCTGATGGGAACGTTCATGAAGAAGCCGACACGCCACGTCAATAGGCTGGCGAAGACCCCACCGATAACCAGACTTACACTGGCCCCGATACCAGCCATGGCCCCGTAGTAGGCAATTGCCTTCACCCGTTCGGCCCCCTTATAGGTGTCCATCAGGATGGCTAACGTGGTCGGTGCCAGAATGGCCGAGCCAATACCCTGAAACGCCCGCGACGCAATGATCATGGGCGCGTTAACGGCCAGGCCGACAAGTAGCGACCCCAGGCCGAAGATCACCAGCCCAATCTCGAACACCCGCCGCCGGCCAAACAAATCACCCGCTCGGCCACCTAGTAGTAAGAAACCACCAAATGTCAGGGAGTAGGCGCTGCTGACCCAAGACAGGGTCGCCTGATTTAAGTTCAAGTCCTGAGAAATCTTGACCATTCCCGTAAAGATAATTGAATTGTCCAATAGAATCATAAAGTAACTCATTAAGATGACCAGTAAGATCCAGTCGAATCGTTTTTGCTTTGCCATGTTTGTTTTACCTCTCTCATCTTTCAAGTGAATGATTAGGAGTTTAGACCTTCATCTGCACTTCAAGGCAAGGGGGAATTTGAAAAAAGTTACATTTAAATTCAACACGCGAGAATTTTTCAAGCTACGCCAGTCATTCGCAAGAAAAAAGGGGCAACGAAAAACACGTGCTAACCCATTAAAGTTAGCACGTGCCAATTATCATTATATTATGATTTTCTTCAAGCCCATTTTGTGGGAGAGCATCTGGCCTCAGGTAAAACCGGCCACGCCCTTTCCCCCATAATTATTATACCATGGCCACGTTAACAAAAACAGACTAGTCATTGCCACCAAAGGGCGTAAACTAGGGGCTCGGAGGTGATTGGATGTCACAATCAGAGGCACACCACTTACAGGTGATCTATCAGCGTTTAACCAGCGATATCGATCGGTTAACGGCCCAGTTGGCTGATCTGAGTCAGTCCGCACGCGCCATGAAACAGCAGCTGAGTAGCGAAGGTCATCTCGACTTAGGGACCTTCAGTGATCAGTTGGAGACCTTTGCCAGTATTGAGGCCAATAATCGGCAGATTGACACGTTAAATGCCCGCCACGATACCGCGGTGACGCGACTGGCCCACGCCCAATTCTTGTTGCCGCAAGCTTACTTTGCCAAACTCCAACTCGACTTTGGGGATGGCGACCACGAGGCGCTTTACTTAGGCAAGGTCGGCTACACCGATGAAAATACCAACGACCTTATTTACGATTGGCGGGCGCCCGTGGCTGACGCGTACTATGCCAACCGAACGGGCGCTACTAGCTATCAAGCTAACGGTCGCACCATCCCCGTCACCGTCGTTTCTCGGCAACAATTTATCATCGACCACGCCACCCTCCAACAGACGATTGACACCGACGCGGCCATCGGCGATCCCCTCTTGCTCGATGTTCTCGCCAGCAATCGCAGTGGTGGTCTGCAGGAAATCACGGCCACCATTCAACAGGAACAAAACGCTATTATCCGCGAAAACAGCCAGCCGACGGTCATCGTCGACGGCGTAGCAGGTAGTGGCAAGACGTCCGTGCTCCTCCAGCGCGTGGCTTACCAACTGTACCGTCACCGAGACAGCTGGACGCCGGCCGATATCCTCATCTTAACGCCCAATGCTGCCTTCAGTCGCTACATTCGCGGCGTGTTACCGGCGCTAGGCGAGGCCGAACCACTGAGCACGACCTATTCGAATCTCGTCGGCTCGTGGGGGCGTCGGTTTGGGCTGACCATTTCCACCACTCACGGCAACCACCTCGTCGAACTGGCCGAAATCATCCAAGCACCATTATCTAAAACACCAGCTGGCCTAGCCGAGGATGCGTACGTCCAGTCCAGTGTGCACGACAGCCTATTAACCCGCATGCAGCGGGCCTGGCGATGGCTACAAGCCGTTGGTCGCCTCCCAGAAGACGTCAGTCAATGGCTCGACTGGCCGGCATTGGCCCATCAACTGGGCCTGGCTGAGCTGACGCTTTATGACCAATTGTATCTGCTCATTCGTTTCACAACCTACCAACAAACAACGACGGCTGCCCTTTTCGTGGATGAAGCCCAGGACTATGCCGCCGATACCTGGCTCTTTCTGACCGCCCTCTATCATAACGCCGAGCTGACCATCGTTGGCGACCACCGCCAGCGGCTAGCAGGACAGGCCGTCACCATCTCCGATTACTTTGACCCGGCGAAGACGGCCGTCCTCCACCTCACCACGAGTTACCGCGCGACGGGTGAGATTACGCAGTTTTTCGCGCAATTCGCTGGCGACTGGCAAACGACGATCCAGGCGGTACAGGCTGCGGGGACACCGCCACGCCAACTCGCAGCCGCTGATTTGAAAACCACACTCGCTGATCTACCAGCGACCACCGACCAAAGCATTGGTATCCTCACCCCCTCAGCAAAGGCCGCAGCCGAACTTGCGGAACGCCTGCCAAATGCACAGCTGATTACCAGCGATGGCACACGCACCGTCCGGCCCGGCATCAACATCCTCCCCCTAACCGTAGCGAAGGGCTTGGAATTCGACTTCGCCGTAGTGACCGATTGGGAGGCCAGCTTCTATCAGGACCCACAATTCGGTAATAACCGGCGTTACGTGGCCGCCTCGCGGGGAACTAAAGGGTTGCTTTTGTTACACTAACTCACGTAAACAAAAAGGCCCACGTCAATCAGACGTGGGCCTTTATTATTAATAATTGTAAATTAATTAATCGCTAATAACTAATAATGACTTGATAGCTTCACGCTTATCCATTGCGGCATAAGCCTCCGCTACGTGGTCAAGGTCGAAACGCTGGGTGAATACCTTACCGGGGTGAATCTTACCGGTCAAAACGGCATCCAACAACACGTCGCGGTCATAAGTCGTGACGGAAGCAATTCCCCCACGCAGGCCAATATTCTTCCAGAAGAGGTTGTTCGTGTTCATTTCAGCCTTTTGTGGCACGCCGACGCGGCCAACCACGGCTCCAGCCCGGCCAACTTTAACGGCCGTATCGACAGATTGGGCCGTCCCCACACATTCCAAAACAGCATCGGCACCAGCGCCGTCCGTTAGTTCCATGACGCGCTTAACCGCGTCATCCCCACGTTCAGCCACCACATCGGTCGCCCCGAACTCTTGGGCTAATGCTTGGCGATCGGCATGCCGGCTCATCGCGATGATTCGTTTGGCACCACGAAGCTTGGCGGCAATCACACCACACAGACCCACGGCGCCATCACCCATGACCATGACCGTGTCGCCGTCCTTGACCTCGGCGGTGGCAGCGGCATGGTACCCGGTCGCCATCACGTCGGCCAACGTCAACAGGTCGTTGAGTTGGGCATCGGAATAATCGCTAGGTTGGCCAGGAACCTTAACCAGCGCCCAGTTGGCATTCTTGAAGCGTAAATACTCGCCTTGGTAGCCGACGATTTCGTCATCGGTCCGGGCGTTTTCACAGTTACCATCGAATCCAGCTAAGCAGGCCGCACAGTGACCACAACCGTGTGTGAACGGTGCGATAACAAAGTCGCCGGGCTTAACGTTGGTAACTTCACTCCCAACACTTTCCACGATACCAACGGCTTCGTGCCCGACCGGCGTATTCTTCTGACGGTCATTGATGCCACGGTACCACCACAGGTCGGAACCGCAGACACAGGCCCGTACAATTTTTAAAACGGCGTCCGTTGGGTTCTTGACCGTTGGCTTTGGTAACTCTTGGGCTTCAACCTTGCCCGGTTCGACAAATACTGCTGTTTTCATTGATTCATCCTCCATTTTTGATCGATACAGTCAGTGTAGACCTTAAAGTGGACTTCAAGACAAGCAAAATCTGCTTAATTCTGGAAATTACGCCACCAACCACGCAGCACCTGTTGGTCACGAGCCAAGTCACCAGCCATCATCCCGAGCCCCATCACAAAGGTTCCCCGCGGAACCAACTGTTCGAAGTCATCCTCATAGCCGCCAGGATTGCCCGTATCCGTATAGAATGGCGCGACAATTCCCTGAAAACTAGTCAGTTGTTGCAGAAAGCTACGCACCGGTGTAGCAACCTTACCGTTCCAGACGGGCCCCCCAACCAGCAGCGTTTGATAGTGACTAAGGTCTGGTTGTTCATTGGTCAGCGTCGGCAACTTGCCACTCGAAAGTTGTTGACTGGCGACGTCAGCGGTCGCAAACATATCGGGTGGAAACGTCCCTTGCGTGACGGTCAAATTGACCTTGTCGGCCCCCGTCACCTGCTGTAAATCAACGGCCATCTGGGCGGTCGTTCCGGACCAGGAATAGTCTACAATCAAAGCTGAGCTTGCCATCTGAAAATCTCCTTCATGTTTCATCTTGTGTCTAGTATACCGGGTTATAGTCCCTCTAAGTCAATGCTTAGCTCAGGAATCGTATTAACCATATATTTATTATAGTTATTAACTGTTTAGGAAAAGCAAGGGCTCAGCCACCCCCATTATCGCGGTGACTGAGTCCATTCTAAACTTCGCTGACTTAACACGATTCGGCAGCTCACCAATTGTGCCTGCCATGCACGGCTCCTCGACAATCTAAATAGACTAAAAAGGGACGGCTCCCTCATACAAGGCCATCCTTCATCATTAATAGTTGGTCAACCCATCGCCATCTTCGGTCGGCTTCTGCGTAACCTTATCAGCATGTTGACGCTCCAACTCGCGGAGCTCTTGTTCCGTCGATTCCATGTGGTCGTAGAAGTGGTTGAGCTTGTAATTCAGGTGGTCAATGGCCGCCTGCAAGTCACCGTGCTTTTCTTCCATCACGCCGAGCTGTTCCTGCAGAAGGGCCTTTTGTTCCTTGGTATTGTCCTCCTGAGCATCAAACAACTCGATGTAACGCCGAAGATTTTCAATGCTCATCCCCGCTGCTCGCATTTGCGTGACAAACGTAATCCTCCGAATGATCCGGTCGTCGATGTCTCGGTTACCAACCGCGGTCCGGTCGATAGGTGGAATCAATGATTCTTTTTCGTAGTAGCGAATCGCTGCGGAGGAGACCCCCGTCTTTTCGCTGGCTTCTTTAATATTCATTTTATCTTCGCTCCTCACAGATTAATAAACAGGTCGCTCTTGGCCCTCGGTATCAGGGTCAGCCATCCCAATACTATCGCGACTGTACTGGATAGGATCAGCGACAATGTGCAACACAACATCGGCAACACTCTGCCGTGACCCGGAAACACCATTGTAGGCTTGATCCTTGGTGGTCACCACGTATTTAATGCCGCGGTCATTCAGCCAAGGCAGCCGCAACGTCGTGTAATCTAAGCCAGAATCGGCCAATAGTTTATCGGACTCGCGCGCCGGTGCCATGCCAGCACCGATCATTTCTGAATTCCACCGACCAAATTCACTACCGACTTCATTGTACAACCCTAGGACATTAGCGAACAGCACCCGGGAAACATTGTTGGCCTTCATCCCGGCAATGACGCTGTTGGTCAACCGATTCTGCTGGTCATGGTCTACGACGGCAACAAATACTAGGTCTTGGCCGACCATGGCAGCACTCACGGCAGCGGGGTCGGTGATGTCCCCTTCAACCAGCGTCACTCGTGGATTGTTTTGCAAGTTGGCGAGCCGACTGGTGTTCCGTAAGAAGAGTGTCAGGTCAACGTCTGCGAATTGGTCTTCCGTTAAGACTCGGTGTTCTACGATTTGGGCAATTTGCCCGTTAGCTGCTAAAATCATTACTTTTTTCGTCATTATTAAAATTCCTTTTCTCACGCTTGAATGACCTTAAGTTAAACCTTCATGTGTACTTCAAGGCAAGGGAAAAGTTTGAAAGATTCAAAAAAGATGATTGCTACCTCATTTAGTAGCGAATCATCCCTAAAGTGTTAATTAATTTTCTCTTTGCCAATCGGCTCTTTGCGCTCAAAGTTACCGATATCTTTTATCTCAGACCGGAAATCAATATCACTGAAAGACCCATTCAACCAAGGATTCGACCTCTGCATTTTATTAGTCAATACGTCACCCTCCTTTAATTACCAGAAGCACTTAATATTAAGCTAAAAATGCCGCGCGATTCTGCAAATAACTCATCTCATCATAAATAATCTGTTCTTGCAAATCATCTGCCACCACCGTCGACATTTCACCTGAGGCTAATTTGGCTTGGACCAATTCATACTCCGTGTGGAACGCCGCCAAGAATAGTTGGTAGACAATGGCTGGATCAACCTCTGCCGCGTTGAGTTGCCGGCAGCGTTCGTTGTAGTAGCGTTGGACAACGTCAACCGCCGTACGATTTTCGACAGTTTTCACCGCCGCTAATTTTGCCGAAGCCGCCTGATTGCCGACTGCCTCAATGGGCCGGATATCCTCGCCATGCTTCTCAAACCACCGCTGCCAATAGATCTGCTCCATCACCAAGGGCGACGTCATGAAGGTATCCTGAGCCTTCTGGATATCGTGATACATTTGTCCCATGTGCACGCCAAACCATACACGCAAAATGAGATTCTTCCACCACCGCTGATCAACGGTGAAGCGACTGTATTTTAGAAAACGCCGATAGTGGCTCCACGCCTGCTCGGTAATCTTACCGTCTTCATGCAGTGCCTTTACGGCTTGTTCTTCCACCTGATCGGCCTGACGGAACACTGCCCGCTGCTGACGGCGACGCGGGGCCTGCTGCCATTGAAATTGCTGAAGTAACGCATCAATGACAATCTGACGTTCACTTGGATGAGTCGTTTGGCCTTCCAAATCTTCAATCGCTGCCAACCGCATCCGGTGGTGCCAAGCCATTATCGACTCGGTCTCCGTTGGCCCCGCCTTTAAAAGGTGTGGCAGGGCAAAGGTCGGCACTAACAGGCTCAACAAAATAACCACGGTCGCCGTAAAGATCAGCGACCCCCGGAGCGCAAAGGGTTGCCCCTTAATCAACAGCGGCAAAGAGAAGGCTAAGGCCAACGTAATTGTGCCGTTAGCCCCGCTCAACGCCATTAGCCAACTGTCCGACCACCGATGCTTGCTGGGTGCATGCATCCAAACAAAGTACCGCGACCAGACTAGCCGCATCACGAACTTCAGACTGTAAATGAAGATTCCCGCTAAGGTGAGTTGCCACCACAGGACCTGTTCATTTTGCCAAACGGCCTGGAATACCCGTGGTAATGAAATCCCGAGCAGCACGAAAACCAAGCTGGAGGGAATGCCATTAATAACCTCCCAAACGTTGGCGCTGACCATCTGCATGCGACTGGACGTCATGCGCAGGTGTTCCCGCTCGCCACCTTGAACTAGGCCAGCTGCGACAACCGCCAAGATTCCCGAAAAGCCTACCCGATCCGCCACATAGTAAAGGACGAATGGCGTCACCAGTTCGATGGTCACTAAGACCAATGGCGAGTTATCTCCCCATCGAATCAACAACTGGCGAACCCAGGCAATGGCCAATCCTAGGAGTGCCCCGAGTAAGAGTCCACCCAGGAACTCCTTTCCAAAGTCCAGTAACGCGGTACCCACTGCAAATTTACCGGACACATACGTCGCGATTGCGAGATCAAATGCCACAATACCGGAAGCGTCATTGAATAGCGATTCATTTTGAAGAATCGTTTGCGGAACCCGGTACTCCTCACTCTCCGGCGCAATCGCACTCACTGCGGAGGCATCCGTTGGCGTCACCACTGCACACAGCGCAAAGGCCAGGCTGAGTGGGAAGATGGGAAATAACCAGTGGACACCCATGCCCACGACCAGCACCGTCAGGACAACCAAGACGATTGCTAGTGAGAAAATATTAACGATTCCCCGACCAACCCAGTAACGCGAAACATTTTCCGATTCGTTATACATAAGCGGGGCAATAATGGCAAATGTAAATACATCTGGACTGAACTGAAACCCATGGTACAGTGGGAAAAATGCAAATAATAACCCTAAACCAATGAGAAAAAAAGGTTGTGGTATTCGCGGACAATGTTTCCCAAGAACATTGCCCCCCACGACCGCAATCAACAAAACCAATACTAAAAATACAGTTTCCATCCGTAACCTCCATCCCGCTAATCAAATTAGAAAAATTAAGCTAGACATTCTCCAAAAAAAATCACTAGCACCTAATCTTAATTTGATCGATGGCCGCACAACTTCAACCGCCATCGCCGATTGTTGCGTCCACTGCACACCTTAAGCACAACTAACGGTGGACGCTCGGCTCGTTAAATCATTGCGTCACACCAAAATTGGCGTGACCATTCAACTTGTCTGCAGGTCATTATAGCATCAAATAGATAACGGTTTCAGCTTAAATTTTCATGTATGGGTTACTCTGGAAACTATTTCAGATTCAATTGCTGATGCGTTTGTTCATCAAAGTTGCTTAATTCCAATCGTTATTATAATCATATGTCTCATATGAATAGTCATCGCCATCATCATTGTCCTCATAATCTGAGTAGTCACTATTGGCGGTTAAGTCAAACGTTTCCTTGAAAGTATCGTTTGACTTAGGTCCCTTGGACCAGATGACCAATTGATCATCACCTGAAAATTCATATTCATCAAAGTTACCTTCAACGCTAATTTTAAAATAGCCTGAAGCATCTGCCACCGTACGGGCTTCCTCATCTCCACTAATAGAAACTTCCGCATTTGGAATCGTGTAACCACTCACGAATGAATCGAAAATATCAGGAGTTCCTGATAACTTGATAAAATTGCTAGGCTTATAATCCTCCAAGTATCCCTTGATATACAGTGCATCAGAACTGTCAACATACCGCTTAGTACTCATGCTCAGCGACTTTACGTTTGCATGATGGTCAACTTCTCTGAGTTTGTATTTAAACGTCAACGTCTTGCTCCCAGCAAATTTGCGCTTCAAATGGATGGTATAACGTGATTTTGCCGAACCAGTGACGTAAGAAATCTTGTAGGTCCGTTTGCCAGCATGCAAAGACTTTTTATTAAAGTAGATATAATCTCCAGGAACGTCGTCCATCTTCCACTGGTAGTTCCACTTTCCTTGTAAAGCTTTTGGTACTGTATGCTGATGCTTGGCCGCTTGTGCTGTCGTGACCGACATGCCAGACAAACTTGTGGCACTCACTGCAAATAGCGCTAGTGCGATAATCTTCTTCAAGTTTCTTCCTCCCCAGGAAATCATTTAGCCTTGATCATTCAGATGGCCATTATCCAAAACTACATTTTTAGCAGAAATATACATATCTTTATAAATAGGCGTTCTGTTCATCTACCCTTGAATCATATCAGATATACCATTAAATTCCATCTATAACGTCTTATAAATTTAATTGTATATTAATTATTATTTACATTAACTATGTAATAAAAAAGACGACCGTTGTCGTCCTTTTTCACTTAATCTTTAGTTAACACCTTCAAGCCAGTCCAGCAATCTCAAATTGGAAATCATGGTCCTGATCCCCAGCGATGTGATACTGCGGTTCAACATCAGCGCCCCAACTGTCGATACCGCCCACACCGCGAACGGCACCGTAGACAGTCAACACGGTTCGCCGTGGTGCCGGCAGTTCTTCCTGATGCGTCGCATTTTCCAGCTCTAATGGCGTATACGGTAGGCAGCTAAAAGCAAATGGCGCGTCATGCTTCTGCAGCGTGATACCAAAGGGCTGGTGGTCGGGATCGGCATTATTTAGCGTGTGGTCTCGCGTCACCGTGACCCAGTCATTCGCCATATGCATCCCACATTCCTGAGGTACCAGGTACGGCGTCACAGGCAATCCCGTCACGTGGTAAGTTCCCGGTTGTCCCCCGGCCATACGATCCGGATACGTTTCCCCCGAAAGGCCTTGGTAGTCAAAGCCACTAGCCGCCGTAGGCAACACGAAACGTAACCCCAGCGCCGGTAACTCTGGCAAGCCAGCGGCGCCGCGGTAGTGGACCGCAACCGAGAGTTTCCCCGTGGCATCCATGAGGTAACTCACAGTTACCGTCGTTGCCGGGACGGTCGGTGTGGTATACGTGAAGGTAACTGCCACCGTAGTCGCCGTCTCGTGGTCACTGTAGCGATTGTTCTCTGGCGCAATTGGTAGCGGAATCGACTGACCATCCACAGCCACCGCCACTTGGGTGCAGTGGGTAAAGGCATCAGCTCCCAGCCACATCGCCGATTGCTGCGAGAAGCCGTTTCCCCGGTCATTATCGGTCGTGGCGCGCCAAAACGCTGGCATCGGCGTCCGATACAACCATTCTTTTCCGTAGCGCACTAGTGATTCCAAGCCGCCGCGGTCGTAGGCGAAGATATAACGAAAGTGATCCCCACTAACGCCCAACGTGACGTCGCCATACGTCACATTTAGTTTAGTCGTGTTGGCCATACTCATAGCGCACCTCCTGCAAAGCTGGCTTAGGGGTTCGGTCGGCAAAGAGCAGCCCGTCGCCCGAGAATTCATAATCTGAATGGCGGTCATCAAAGTCCCCACCATAACGTAGGACTGGCTGACCGGTCACTTCATCTTTTACCCAGAGTGCCTGGTCGATGAAGTCCCAAATGAAGCCACCCTGATACATGGGGTAACGATCAATTAAGGCCGTATAGCTCGCCATGCCACCGAGTGAATTTCCCATATCATGCATGTACTCACAGTCCAAGAATGGCTTGGTTGGTGACTCCTGCAAGTATTTTTCAATCTCCCGGGGTGGATTGTACATCCGACTCTCCACATCAGAAATGCGGTCAGCATACGCCCGATTCTGAAATACCCCTTCGTAGTGGGTCAACCGCGTTGGATCGACGTGATGATAATAGGCGTCCATCGCAACTAAGTCTTCACCTGCATAGGATTCATTTCCCAACGACCAGAATAGGATGGCTGGATGATTTTTAAACATTTCATAGTTACTCTTTGCCCGATCAAGCACCGCCAGTTGCCACTGCGGCAAGTCGCCAGGAACGTTGTAAGACGGCTCTACGGCGCCCATCTTCTGCCAAGTGCCGTGCGTCTCCAAGTTATTTTCGGCCATCATGTAAACCCCGTGTTGGTCGCACAAGTCGTACCAGACTGGCTGATCCGGGTAATGGCACGTCCGCACGGCATTGATATGATTGTCCGCAAAGACTTCCAAGTCGTGGTGCATATCGGCCGTCGTCACCGCGCGCCCCCGGTGGGCATCCCATTCATGACGGTTAACGCCATTTAAAATCAACCGCTGACCATTCAGCATGATCACCTTGTCCTTAATTTCCAGTCGCCGAAATCCAACTGGATAAGGAATCACTTCGACCAAGTCGCCAGCAGCATTATGTAAACAGATCCGCAAGTGATAAAGGTAGGGATCGTGATGTTGCCACAGATGGACGTGCGCGATTGTTGTGGTCGCTGTCAGCGTATCGACTACGGCTTGTTCCGTAGTCCACAACGGTTGCCCCGTTGCATCTTGTAATGTGATGACCGCTGTGCCCGCAAGCTGCTGTGCGGCTGAAAGTTGGAGCTGTAAATTGAGCGTCCCAGTGGTCAATCCAGCATCTACCGTGGGGCGAATCGTCAGGTCTTCCAAGTGAAGAGCGGGCTTCGCAGCCAACCGGACGCTCCGGAAGATTCCAGAGAAGCGGAACATATCCTGATCTTCAAGAAAAGCGGCCGTGCTGTGCTTAAAGACTTCAACCGCTAGTAAGTTCTCTCCGGGCTGGAGGTAGCGCGTCAGGTCAAACTCGGAACGGCTAAAACTATCCTCGGCATAGCCAACGAAATGGCCGTTCAGCCAAAGATACATGGCTTGCTCGACGCCATCAAATTCAATGCTGACCCGCTGATTCTGCAGTGCTGGCTGCAACGTGAATCGTTTAACGTAGGCGCCGACTGTGTTTTCGGGGTCTTCGCTAAACATCCCATGAGCCGGTTGATCAGCGCCCATGCTGTATGCGGGCCGGCGATAGTGCTTGCCCTCCCAAGGATAAGCCGTATTGATATACTGAATCTGGCCGTAACCGGCGAGCTCAATGTGGCCTGGAACTGTAAGTTGGTCAAAATCGGACCGATCATAGTCCGGTTGATAAAATCCAGCTGGCCGGTGTTGTGGGTCGGCCGCAAACTGAAAGTCCCAATTACCATCGAGACTCTGAACAAGACTGCTTTGACCCGCTTGGGCTTCCGCAACCGTCGCGTAACCGCGATGATCACTATGGGCCGGCAACTGATTGATACGAAACGTCTGGGGATCATCAAGCCAAGTAAGATCTGCTTGCATTTGTATTTCCTCCTTCATGAATTGTTACCCCTTTCATTATACTCTCCTTGCGACCACCACAACCCGCAACCATTAATCGATTTCGCCACCCAGTAGAGGAAAATATAGGAAATTAATTTCCCGGGTTATTTTCTGCACAAAAAGGACCGGCTCACAGCCAGTCCCCAATTTACTCAGTTAGCCTTGTTCCCGTAACCCGTCCCAGAATCCCATGATGAAGTCCATAATTTGTGGCATCAGCAGTAAACCAAGGACCGCGATAGCAACGACGATGACCAGTCTCGACAGTGCGTACTGCCGGCGCTGCTGATTCCGATAGATCATCCCTAATAGGATGATGACGCCAATCAGTAGGGGTATCTGTACCCAATCCGACAGAGTTGCCGTGTGAATACCCAGGGCTAATGCCACCACAGCCAAGGGTATGGCCACTCCCAAACCACCAACGACAATCAGTCCCAATGGCCCCGTCACTGGACGGTCAAACGTCCGTCTCAGGTCGATGTCGTCACGGACTAAGTCATCGATGGTTAAATTGAATAAGTCACTGATCAAGACCACATTGGCAAAGCTCGGCAGCGCCGTCCCCTGCTCCCACTTTGAAACTGACTGCCGCGAGATCTTTAAACGATCAGCCAAAATCTGCTGTGACCAGCCCCGTTGTTTCCGCTGAATCTTTAATTGCTCCCCAATTTTCATACACTCTCCTCCTCAATTCCTGCTTCTAGCATACTAAACAATGCTCCCGATGACACGCATCCTCTGGTTGCCGCGGGAAATTAGGAGAATATAACCCGGGTTAACCCCCATTATTTTGAAATTTCTACTCACAAAAAGAACGTTTGTTCGTTTATTTTCATCTTGGTTTCCGGTATACTTATCATATCTAATTTTTCAGAGGAGGTCCGGCGTCGGCATGCACAAATTCATTAAAATCGGGTCAGGGATCATTGCACTGCTTGCCGTTATCTGCGCGGGATGGCAAACGGCTAGTGCCCAGACTGAACGGCCCAGCGCACTGGTCAAGGTTGGTAATTTTACGGCCAGCACCGACTTCTTAAATCTCAGTCAATACTACGTGCTCACCCGGACGATTAAGGTCAAGGTCAATTACGTTCCCACGCACAAGGTCGGTCACGCAATCAACCGCGATTTCAGGCTCCCGGTTGGGACAGTCGTCGCGGGAAATCTCACGAGCACCAAATCTGGAGACTTCTTAGTGCCCGGTCTCCAACTATACTTATCGCGGCTGAGTTACCCCTTGATTCAACAGAGCGCCCCTGTCGGCTACACGATTGACCCCGGCGCTGGCGCCTATGATCCTCAGGCAACGCTCAAGGCGACCGATAAGCTGACGGCCTTCAAGCGGATTAAGGCCCCCGACTTTATGCCCGGATACAGCCACGGTGACCTTTACTTGGGTGGCGCCAAGGCAGCCCTGAGCGCTGTTGAAACGACTACTTCGAGTATTCGGGTCACGCCAGATGGCTACCTCGAGTATCTGAAGTACGATGCCAAAGCCAATGCCGGCTTAGGCTTCATGCAGAAGCCCACTGGCATGGCTAAGATCACCAAGACGGACTTTCACGACCCCTATCGCGTGCTGTACTTCGCCCACGATATTTCAGGTCTCAAAACTAAACGCGTCAGTCATACCGGATTATATCAATACCGCTTAACACTAAAGAACCTCCACGACCCGCAGCATAATGCCGGTAACGAGGACAAAGGTATCGCCGGCACCTTTGACAGTTTGTATCACATCGGTGGTCACACCTACTTTACATTTATCGGTTACGATGGCGTGACTGGGTAATTATCTGCCAACTACTCATGTGTACAATCATCATCGTCTTCAAGACTTTTGGTATTCCCCACACAACATGCTATACTCGGGCCAACAACCCAAGGGAGGTCCGCATCATCAGAGGAAAAGTTCTGAAAACTATTTTGGCGATTATTATTCTTGGTGCCACAGCGAGCATCTGCTTGGGCCACTGGGGAACGCGCGCCGAAGCACAAGCCGACTTACCCCAAGTAACCCTGACAACGACTAACTAATTCGCAAAAAACGAGTGACCACCACGGCCACTCGTTTTAATTTACGTTAATCCTCAATGTCCAATCCTAGTGCCGCCGCAAACGTCACCGCCTGGAGTGCATCAATCTTACAGCCCCGTACCAATCCCGGAGTAAAGACCAGCGCGTCAATATCACTGGTCCGCAGATCAACTAATTTCAACTGGCTCTCCGAAAAGTCGGCGCGTACCAGTTCACACCGGTTGAAACTCAGTCGCCGCTTGACCGTCACCATCTGGAAACTCGCCTCGTTCAGTCGCGTCTCGCTGAAGTCACAGCCGGTCAGGACGGCCTCTGCGAAATTGGCGTAGTCCGCCCGCGTTTCGCTGATGGTCACGTCCTTGAGTCGGGCCGCAGTAAAGTCACTGCCCAATAACTGGCAACCATCGAATTGGCACCGATACAAGTAACTCTCCTGGAATTGGCAATTCAAAAATTGGCAGCCTTGAAACTGGCAATCCAGCCACTCACTATTTTTAAAATCCGTCTGTTGAAACCTACACTTCTCGAAGGTAACCTCTTCTACCCGAATATCTTGGTTGGAATAAGTCAGCTCGCAGTTCACGTACTGGTTACCGGCTTCCAACGCATCTAGCGAAAGGGTCTCGCCCGTTACAGTTGCCATGTACTCGTCTCCCTTAGTGGTTTTAGTAATCCTAGAATACCACGAAAAAGTCCCGCCACGGCAATTGACCGCAACGGGAACCGATTTGTTTCACATGAAACATTAGCGCAACTGATTTTGTCGGCGCATCCCCCAAACGTTAGGAAGAATCACGGCACCAATAATCACCAGCACTCCCACAATCTGGAGCCAATCGACCTTTTCACCCAAGACGAGAAAGGCAATCGTGATGGACGCTGGTAATTCCAATGAGGACAGAATAGGACCGATTCCCAAGTCCAAATACTGCATGAAGATCGAGTACGCCACCAATGGAAAGACCATAGAGAAGATGGCAATCCAGAAGGCCCACTTCACGGTATCAAACGTCACTGGTGCCGACACAATCTGTGGCCCCCAGACGACCGAAATCAGGATAAACGCGCCGATACACAGCAGCCACGTCTTACTCAACGGGTCCAGGTTATTTCCCAACATTGCGGTGAATTGAATCGTGCAGGCGTAGGCACATGCCGCCAGAAACGCCAGGAATAAGCCCCACAACGACAACGGTTGGGTAATTGGAAAGAGGCCCGCAGCCAACACCGTCCCAATCAAGACTAGGACAATGCTCACGACCTGCAGCCGAGTCGGTCGGCATTTATGCAGGATGCTGCCCAGCAGAACCGACAGCCACACGGCCTGCATCAACATGACCGCCGCGGCCGCAACCGGAATTAATTTCAACGACTGAATGTAGAAGGTATTGGTAAACCCGGAAGCCGTCCCGGCCGCCATAACCGCCAGCAGTTGCTTCCAGTTTGTATGCTGGTAACGTAGCCAGCGACGACGCGCCACGTGAATAATTCCCAGGATGATCACGGCACTCAGAAACGACCAGAACAACAGTGGCCCGTTGACCACACCCTCACTACGCGCAATCTTCATCAAGGTGGCTGGAACCCCAAAGCTGATGGCGCCCAATGCCACAAAGAATGGTGCTATTTTTCGCAAAAACTTTCACTCCATTTCGTAAAATCTCACCATTCCATTATACGCTTCGTGTGTTGGCCCTGCCTGTCTCGACATGAACAGTTCCAATTACGCCGTTACCGCGTCATTTCGATGATCATAGAAGAACGCCAGCGTCCCCAAACTAAAGACCACCACGATACCGACTAATATCCAGCAAATTCCGGCAATCGAGCCGCCCAAGGAAATCGTGTGCCGTAACCCAGACATCGCAATCGTCATCGGCAAATACGGATGGACTGTCCGATAGAGGGGATTGGTCAGTGCAATGGGATAGGTGCCACCCGAACAGCCAATCTGAAAGATCATGAAGATCAGCATTAGCCAAGCACCGGTGAGCCCCAGCCATAAACGGAAGAACGTGACCAGACTGAAGAATGCTAGCACAATGAGCAGCGAGAGCAGATAGGTCTTCCCCGGCTGGAGCGGTCGTAAACCATTGATGTCCCGGACCCCTAGCCACATGGCCGAGGCCGCCAGCATCACAAATGCCCAAAGCATCCCCATCTTGTCTAGCCACGCCAATGCAAAGTTTCGGTATTTCCCGTGACGTTTGCCCGCATCGTAAATGATATTCAAGGTAATGCAGCCAACAAAAAGTGAAATTGCCATAAAGTAAGGTGCCATGCCGGTTCCATTGTTGACGACCGACGTGACATTGTGCTGAACCAGCCTGATTGGCGCAGCCAACGCCCGCAACTGATACGGCCGCTTAGACTGCTGCGTCAACCGTTGACCACTGTGCGTCAGTCCCTGAATGATTGCTTCATTCGTTTCGTTGGTCAGCGCGGCCGGAGCGCCTGCCGCACTGGCTCGAACCACCTGCTGTAACTGACCAGCCGTGGCGACCAAACGTCGGCCGGATTGCACCGTCTGCTGTTGAATTGCCACCAGTTCGGCTTGAATCACAGTTTGGTTAAGCGTGGCCTGCAGCTTTTGCATGGCAGTACTAGTCATCTTAGCAGCCACCGCGCTCTGCCCAGCATCCGTTTGATAGGTTAGTCGCAATGTTTCAGGATGACTTGCCAGCCGACTTAATTGAGACGATGACTGCCGTGGAATCGTCAAGACTAAATAAAGCTTCCCCGCACGTAGTTCTCGATGGGCCTGCCGGGCGGCCATCCGGTGGAACTGCAATGACTTACTGCGTGTGAGTTGCCGCGTAACGGTCTGCCCCCAATGCATCGTCGCCGTCGCTCGGTCCTGGTCGACCACCGCCATTGGCAGGCGATGAAGCTCGCCATACGGATTCCAAACGGAGGCTAACAAAATTGCCGCATACGCCAGTGGAATCACCAAAATTCCCAACAAGATACGCCAAACCGTTGGATGCTGCTTGATATAGGTCCATTCATGAAAATTCATGATCTCATCCCCCTTATCTCAAACGAGTGAACGAATCATTCATTCGAATTGCCCCCAGTTTAACCACTGACGTGTAAAAGTCATTTTAAAGTGATTAAAACTGCGGCGTTCACTCGTTGAGATAACGAAGGGCCTTACTGATAGCTCCGGCGTAACATCTCTCGAACGACCGCGATCATCCGGTCATCCTCACCGTGAGCCATCTCCATCTCGAAGCTGTCATAGCGCTTGTGCGCGCACCACCAGAAGACCAGATCGACCACGATGACGCCGTTACGCTGTGGCTCTGGAATCGCCGATAGTTTTTCCGCGATAAAAGCCCCTACCTGTTGATACAACGTCTGCCGTTGCTGGCGATAGAGTGCCGTCAACGCTGGATTCACCGTTGGATTGTGCTCCAAAATCAAAAAGTATTGCCCGTACCGTTCGAATGCCTGAAATAATGCCGTCAAAAGGTCATCGAAGCTCGCGGCCTTGTGACTAGTCAATTGCCGATTCCAGTCGGCATAGGCTGCCTGCGTCCGGTTGACTAATTCCCGTGGATCGACCGATTCCAATGGATAAGTCTTCATCGTCATTGTGGCTGTCGGCAGGGTCGTCAAGAACACATAGTCCAAGAGCGCCGCCTTACTGGTAAATAATCGATAGAGTGTCCCCACTGCGAGCTGCGAGCGCTGCGCAATCATCTGCATCTGTGTCTCATGATAGCCCGGCTGAATGAACAATTCACTCGCCGCTGCATAAATCCGTTGTAGCTTTTCTTCATCCGTCATCGTATTTGCCCCCTTTCTCCTATTAAACCCACAATCCTATAAAAACACCGCTTAAATCTCTTTAAGCGGCGTAACTTTGTCAGTGAGTTTACCAACCATCAATGTTTCATGTGAAACACTTCCAAACCACTGCTAGTAATTTTTGACAGGCTAAGGTATAACTGATGTAGCGTTTACATGCGAACACAAACTTTACCATAAGCGCCCATCCAGCAGAAAGAAGGCCGTCCCTTGTCCCTTGACCAACTCTATCTAGAAGCTTTGGCGGTCCCCGCCGCCATCTTTAAAACCGTCCAGCATCGACCGAAGATCACCTTCAAGCAGGGTAAAATCTTAACGTCAGCGTACATCGCCCTATTTCACGAAATACCCGACCACGAGGCCATCATCACCGTCTTTCGGCACAGTCAGAACCTGTTTTCAATCTGTCTTAAACAGGCTGACCTCACCTATATCTTAGGTCCTATCCTGGTCACCGACGTCACGGCCCACGATCCCACCGATAACGAAGCCCGCACAATTTATCTGCCACAAGTTTTAAGTACATACTCGATTACACGCGACCAGTGTCTAACACAGATCCTAGCGTTGACGCAGATTATCCACTTATCCATGACTGTTGAAGCCGTGACGACCGCCTTCGAACAGGCCCTGCGTTCCGATCAGTTCAATGACAAACTGATTCTGGTCAACTTCGATGACGAGGGGGCTCACGTCAGTTATGCCTACGAAAAGGCGCTGAAAACCGCGGTCGAGCTGGGTAAACCCTCCATGGTCCACGACGCCTTCGTTGGGCTGGTCAACTCCGGTCGCATTGGCATTCTCGCGGACGGCAGCAACCTCCGTAATATCAAGAATTGGGGCATCATTAGTACTTCGGTCACGCTCAGAGCGGCCATCCATGCCGGCATGGACTTCGACCAGGCTTACTCGCTCAACGACCACTACGTCCGTACCCTGGAAACACTGACAACCTACGACGACGTCATGACCGGGATTGAAACGATGATCAAGGACATGGCCCAACGCGTTCATCAGCTCAAGAGTGTTCATCTGTCCGCACCGGTTCGGCGGGCCTACCAAATCATCATGAACAGTCCCGAATCCAACATCACCGTGACCCAACTCGCCAATCAGCTGGGATTATCACCACACTACCTATCGACCCTTTTCAGTGCAGAGATCGGCGTGCCCATCTCGCGCTTCAAGATTCTGGTCAAAATTAATCGGGCCGTTGAGATCCTACAGACGACCAATCTGCCCCTCTCAGAGATTGCCGCAATTTTGAATTTTACCGATCAAGCCTACCTGACGCGCGAGTTCAAAAAGTTTGTCGGTGTCTCTCCTAACAAAGCGCGTAATAATCCCCATTTAACGGATGACTGGCACTTATATAACTTCACAAGTATCAATATCGGTTAGTTATTAATAAGTCAGGACTGGGATTTCATCCCAGTCCTGACTTTAAGTTCATGATTTCGTTGTAACCAAGCGTCACTAACCTTACGCACCAAATTCAGCTTTCACATCATCAACAATATCTTTGACTTCGCCGCGACCTTCTTGCAAATTGCCTTTAGCCTTGGCGCTCACGTCGCCGGTCAACGTTCCCTTGATTTGTTGGGCCTTGCCAGCGACCTTATCGACGGCGTTATCTGCCCGGGACTGCAATGCTTTAAGTTGCTCTTTGTCCTGAAGAACGAGATAGGCTAGGGCCACGTTGGCTGCTAAACTAAAACCTAAGAGTAAATTTTTCATTGTAGAGGTCCCCCTTTAGATTGGCTAATGATTTATATTAGCTTTGAGTATACGGGAGACAAGACGCCGACGCAACGAATATGCTCATTGCCTGTCTAATATTTATTATTAATAATTGATTATTAAAGTGGCCGACCAGTCAGACCCGGTCGGCCACTCATTTTAACTTAGACAAATTAGTTGTTACTTAACTCGGTTGATACATCGCCGCAACTTCCTCAGCGGTTGGATAGGACTTCTGCGTCCCCCGCCGCGTCACGGTGATGGCGGCATATTCATTGGCGTGCCGCAATGCCTTAGGTACCGTCTCACCCTGGGCGTAGTAATTGGCAAACGATCCGATGAAGGAATCGCCTGCACCAGTGGTATCGACTGCATCGACTCTGACCGCATCAATCAGCTGACTCGTCGTGGCACTGACCCACAGCACGCCGCGAGATCCAATCGTGACCAGCACGTTCTTCACGCCCATATCGACTAAACGTTGCGCGGCCCGCGAGATTTCATCCATGGACTCCGTTGGTAAGCCGGTCAACGTCGCTAATTCCGTTTCGTTTGGCGAGAAGAAGTCCACCCGCCGCACGTGTTCCATGTCGAGTTGCTTGTTGGCGGGCGCTGGATTCAGGAGGACCGGTACGCCATAACGATTGGCCAAGTCGATGGCATGATAGTTAGTCTCCAGCGGAATTTCCTGCTGCAACACAATTAACTTCGTATTTCGAATCATATCGAGATGCTCATCCAAAACGGCCGGTGTTAACTCACTATTGGCCCCCTTGACGATGAGAATGCGGTTGTCAGCCGTTGGGTCCACGAAGATCGGTGCGGCACCACTGTTCTTATGACCAACACCAACGCCAGACACATCAATGTTTGCGGCTTTGAAGTTGGCCAGTTGCTGTTCTCCGAAGCTATCGTTACCAACCATCGAGATGAAGCTGACCTGGGCACCTAACCGGGCAGCGGCCACGGCCTGGTTCGCACCTTTACCGCCAAAACCCATCGAGAAGTCATCGGCCTCAACGGTTTCGCCCGCCACCGGCATGCGCTTAATATACGTCATGAGATCAATCATGTTTGACCCAATTACTAACACATCACTTTTTTTCATACCTGGACACCTCTTTATTTCTAAACTAACACAAATCGCCTGTTATGTAAACGCTTTCAAATCTTTTCACAAAAGCGTAAAGGGTATGAATAAGTATATGCGATAGTGATTGCCATCTGCTCATATTTTCTGAAAGGCGTGCTCGTAGGACTCACCGCAAGTAAGAGTTGCCTAGACCAATTGACTAACCTCACAATTATCAGTATCATTGGAGAAGTTGTGCAAGTTTAATAGAATAGAAGGCCGTTTAATGTCAAAGGAAATTAAGCATTCGTTATTTATCATGGTATTTGGCACTTTCTTCGGCATCCTATGTTCCACTCTGATGAATGTAGCATTACCAACGTTCATGACCGTGTTTCACGTCAACTCGTCCACCGTTCAGTGGATCAGCAACGGCTACATGCTAGTGAGTGCGATGATGATTCCTGTCAGTGCCTACCTGATTAAAAAGTTTACGTTTCGCAGACTGTTCATTCTGTTTTCCGTCATTTTTCTGATTGGAACACTACTCGGCAGTCTGGCACAGAGCTTCTGGATGTTGATTCTGGGCCGCATGATCCAAGCTACCGGTTCAGGTGTCATGATGCCGCTAGTCAATATCCTGGCGATTCGCTACGCCGCGCCCACCAAAAAAGGCGCGGTCATGGGGATCGTTGGTCTGGCCTTCAACTTTTCTCCTATTATAGGACCGACATTGTCCGGGGTCATCCTGACCTACATGTCGTGGCGGTACCTGTTCATCCTGGTGCTCCCCTTCATTCTGCTGGATCTCATCTTGGCCTACTTCTACCTGCCAAGTGTACCCACGAATGAATCGCCGACCTTGGACCGTTGGGGCCTGTTTCTCATTAGCTTTGGTGCGTTAGGGCTGTTGTGGAGCTTCTCAAATGTAGGCCAGTACTCACTGGTCTCCCCATTTGTCGTCGCCCCATTTATCATCGGTCTCATCCTAACTATCATCTTCATCCGGCAACAATTACATAGCACGAACCCCTTGATCAATCCTAAAATTTTCAAGAGCGTTCAGTTCACCACGGCCACCAGCCTCAACGCGTTGATTGTGGCTACCATGTATGGGAACACGATTCTGCTGCCCCTCTTGATCCAGTCGATCATGCATCAAAGTCCGATTATCTCTGGAATTGCGCTGCTGCCTGGTGCCTGTCTAACAGGGATCATGTCGCCAATCAGTGGGCGGCTCTATGACCGTTACCCCGTGCGGCGAATCGTCACAGCTGGCCTGTTGATCGACTGCTTTGGGACTATCATGCAGGCGTTCATTGACGTCAACGCTTCCGTGGTCATGTTGACGGTTGGCCAAACGATTCGGCAATTGGGACTCGTCTTGATTCTGATCCCGATTCAAACACACGCACTGACCCACCTGCCCAACCGGTTAGTTGCTGACGGTGTTGCGACGTTTAACACTCTCCGGCAGATTTCCGGCTCATTTGGGACCGCGATCATCATCGCCACGATCAACTTAGCCACTAAGTTCTTCACAACCCATCCCAATGCCCCACAAATGGGGATTCAAGCTGGATTTACCATGTGTCTGGTCTTCTTGGTCATTGCCCTGGGCGTGTCAGTCAAACTCATGACAATTCGCGAAACCAATTAAGGTTGACTTCCCGCAGTACCCGTGCGATACTATCCAATGGTGCCAAACCAAGGTGGGGGTACGCGATCGGTGCGCAAGCATTCAGAAGGTCGCCGCACCTCACCACTGCCATCCCGAGTAGAACGCGGGATGGCTTTTTTTGTATAGAGAGTGAAGCAAGCCGCTTAGATTCTGAGCATTAGGGAAATAAGGAGCTTCTGTTCGGCTACGCCGGACAGGAGTTCCTTATTTTTCTAAGCGTAAGAATCTGGCTTGCGGAACTCGTTTCCGAGGCCGCATATTTCCGGATATTCCGGCGAGAGAAAGTCTAGCTCTCTGAATCAAAATAGCCACTAAAAAACCTCGTCGGACAGGAGAACTTAGATTTCTAAGCGGAAGAACCTGCCTTGCGGAACTCGTTTCAGAGGCCGCATGTTTCCGGATATCTTGGCGAGAGAAAGTCTAACGACCTTAACCAAAACAACCACCAACGACCTCGTCGGACAGGAGTCACTCAGCTTTCTAAGCGGAAGAACCTGCCTTGCGGAACTCGTTTCAACCAGAGTGTGAAAACGGGCGGTAGGTCCTGAGCATTAACGTAGATGAGTGCCAGCTTGGCGGAGCCGAGCCGGTGCTTATCTGGGTTAAGCGCAGGGACCTATCCGACTGAACACGTTTTCGAGGCCGCAAATTCCCAGATATTCTGGCGAGAGAAAGTCTAGCTCTCTAAACCAAAATAACAACCACTACTAACGCCCAACGTCAATGACACTAGACTTCATCCCCAGGCTTATAATCCGCCCAATCCGGCCGCGGCTCCCCCGCAATCTCGGCCTGTTTAATCGCCGAATAAAATGCCACCTTCTGGGTAATGTGGCGGTGATACTTCTCAAGTTGGGCCAATTGCCGGGCTACTTCATCTTCGTGCTCATTTAATATCGCCAAAATCTTATCCAAATCAGCACCGGTCTCTTGGTAGCTCAGGAGTTCCTGCAACTCACTCATGCTCATCCCGGAGTTCTTGAAGCAGACAATACTATTCAGTTTTTCAAGATTCGCTTCATTGTAGACACGATGATTTCCCTTCTGTTGAACATTGGGAATCAACCCTAATCGCTCATAGTAACGGAGCGTCGATGGGGCTAAATCATACTGTTTGGCAACTTCTGAAATCGTTAATTCTGTCATCTCATATCAGTCCTAATCATTTAGTAAAAAAACTTTACTTGAAGCGTACTTCAAGTGCTATGCTTAAAATATTCAGAAGGGAAGGTTAACCACTATGGAATTTAGAACATTAGGAAAAACTGGTTTTAACATTAGCGAGGTTTCACTAGGCACCTGGCAACTAGGCGGTAAATGGGGGGACCCATTCGACGAAAAAGATGCTATGGATACCCTGGAAGCCGCTTATGACCACGGCGTTAACTTCTTTGATACCGCCGATGGCTATCAGGATGGTTTGAGTGAAAAGGTCATTGGCCAATTCATCAAACGCCACCCCGACGTACACTACTCAACCAAGGTTGGTAGAAAAGAAATGCCCCTTTCCGAGGAACATTTCAGTCCTAAATTCATCAGACGTTACGTCGAAGAATCCCTGCAAAACATGCAAGTCGACTCTCTCGACCAAGTCTTATTACATTGTCCGCCAATGAGCATCTACTACCAACCAGAAACGTTCAAGACCTTGGACGACCTCAAAAAGGAAGGCAAAATCGCCAACTATGGGGTCAGCGTTGAACGCGTTGAGGAAGCTATTAAGTCCCTGGATTACGATATCTCCAGTGTTGAAATCATCTTTAACATGTTCCGCTTACGGCCAGCCAAGTTATTCTTCGACTTAGCTAAGAAGGCCAACGTTGGGATCTTGGCTCGGGTACCTTTAGCTAGTGGCCTACTCACCGGTAAGTTCACTGCCGATACCCACTTTGGCCCGCAAGACCACCGGACAAACAACCGCGATGGCCAACTCTTCAGTAAGGGTGAAACCTTCTCCGGCGTTGATTACCTCACCGGGGTCAAGGCTGCCAACGAATTGAAGGAACGCTTGGGGACGAACAATTTGGCCGCTACCGCCTTACGTTACATCCTGATGTTTGACGCCGTTTCAGCCGTTATTCCTGGTGCCAGCACCCCTAACCAAATCGAACGGAATACGAGTGCCGCTGAAGTAAAGCCACTGACGAAAGACCAAATGGCCATCGTCACGGACGTTTACGACAAATACATTAAAGATCCAATTGAATACATGTGGTAAATCCACACTTGATGGGCGACTGTAACTGGTCGCCTTTTTTGTTGGCAAATGTTTCATGTGAAACATCCTAAACAAGATAATCTGCCGAGTGGCGCTCCCGCCTCTGCGTCTTGCGAAAGGCACTCGGGGTCATCCCCGACCACTGTTTGAATTGCTTACTGAAGCTGGCCTGACTGCTAAATTTCATCTGGAGGGCAATTGCTTCGATCGAATTCTCCCCAATCTCCAAGAGGCCCTTCGCCCGGCTAAACTGGCGCTCCTTGGCATATTCGGTCGGTGTGACCCCGTAGATCTTCTTGAAGATGCGATGGCCATACGTGGTGCTAATGTTGCGGTGCGCACACACGGCCTGGAAGGTCCGGCGCGTGGTATCCTCGGCAAATAGGCCACTGGCCAACTTCTGGGCCAAGATGACTTCACGCTCCGGGTACTCCTGCGCAGTCGTCACCACCGGTTGCGACTTGGATAAGGCAATCATGAAGTCTAAGAAGAAAATCTCCAGCCGAAATTTGCGTTCGGTTGCCTGAACGTTGGCCTCTTCCAGGACCACGATTGATTGAATCAGCTTGCGAGCAGCCTGACTGACCACCGAATCGGCGGGAATCACTACATTTCCCAGATTCTTAATGATCCGCGTCTTCAGGTCCAGGTCACCCACATTAAAGTGAAAGCAGAAGAACTGCAACCGGTCACCACTGAAATTGAAACTCTCATGCGGCGTTTCCGGCGTGATAATCACCGATTCGCCGGCCGAGATTACCCGACGACTAGTCCCCATAAACATGGTGACACTCCCCTGCATGACGGCAATCAGTTCGAATAACTGATGCTGTTCGCGCGGATAGTGCCAGCTGGGAAAGTTTCGCTGGAAATGACCCCCATACAGGTAGATATTTGATTCAATTGTCTGAAAAAGCTGTTGCTGCGCCATGGTCTCGTCCTTTCTCAAGTGAAATCGCTATAGTCTCAGCCTACCAGCTAATCCACGCGGCGACAATCCCTTTTAGTTGCCATTTGGACAAATTGAGGGTGGTAATTGCCATAGACGAATCCACTGTAAGCGGTTACGATAAAGGGGTAAGGGCGCTGAACGACTGGGGTTTTATCCCTGGTTACGATTAATTTCAACTCAAACAAGTCTTATTGGAGGCAGTTTAGTTATGAGAAAATTCAAAAATGAATTTTGGACCACAACTTCTGGCGATCTGACCCAACGGCGCGAACCGTTAGCCACCCCAGATTATCAAACCGACATCGCTGATGCCAAGAAGATCGTGATTGATCCTACAGACAAGCACCAGGACTGGAAAGGTGCTGGGGCCGCCATCACCGACTCCGCTGCTCACTTACTGTGGCAGGACATGGATGCCAAGCAACGGCACGACCTGTTGACCGAACTCTTCGATCCTGCACAGGGCGGCTTCTCCAGTGTCCGGGTACCTTTGGGCTCCTGTGACTTCCAGAGTCAAGACTACTATACTTACGACGATATGCCTTATGGCGAACACGATAACAAGCTGGAACACTTCTCCATTGGTGAGGGTGAACCCGGTGCACCGGACGCTACCAAGGACCTGAAGAACATTGTGCCCGTCCTCCAAGAAATCTTGGCAATCAACCCCGCACTAAAGATCATCGCCTCGCCTTGGTCTGGGCCGGCTTGGATGAAGAACACCGGTCACCTGACCCACGGAGGTCACTTACGCTTCGGCGAATTTACCGGCAACGGCTATACCGAGGAGAACCGTTTCGAATACATCTACGCCCAATACTTCATTCGCTACATCGAAGAATATCAAAAGCTGGGTATTCCCATCTACGGTCTGACGATTCAAAACGAACCCTCAACCGCCGCTCACTGGCCAGCCATGATCTGGACGGTACCAGAATTGGCTAGCTTCGGCTACAAGTATCTCCGGCCAGCGCTGAACCGGTCGTTCCCAGATACCAAACTCTTCCTGCTGGATGACAGCTTCCACGCCTTGACCAAGCCAATTGAAGAAGAAGTCACCCCTGCCGAGGCATCTGCCTTTGATGGTTTGGCTGTCCACACCTACTCCGGGCCATTTGAAAATATGTACCACGCCAACCGGGCCTACCCTAACTGGGACGTGGTCATGACGGAACGGCGTTGCATGATGACCGACGATCCCGAGGAAAGTGCCCACATCATGTTCGGCATTATCGGTAACTGGCTGGTTCACAACGGCTTGAACATGATCACGCTGTGGAACCTGGCACTGGACGAACGGGGCTTGCCAAATGCTGCCGACTCCACCGGCCGTGAAGGGGTCGTCACCATCGACCACACCACCGGGAAAGTCCAACGGAATCTCGAATACTTCATGCTCAGAAACTTCGGGCAAGACGTCCCCACCGGCTCCAAGGTCATCGGCTCAACCAACTACACCAAGGATGGGTACACCGGCAGTCTCGGCTCCGTAGCCTTCTTGGGCACTAACGGCGACATTGTTGCCCACCTCTACAACCCAACGGATACGCCAATCAAGGCAGCCGTGACGGTCAATGGCGACGGCAACGACTGGCAAATCGCAACCGTTCCCGCCTATGGGACAGTTACCTTGCACAAGTCGGATGCCGCCATCAACACGACGACCATCCCAACCGACGATGAGTTCCCCCTGAACCCAACCCCAGCTAACCACGATGACGTGGCCCCTGGCCAGAGTGAAGGCAGTCAACTCGTCTAATCATTTTGAATTTACGAACACCGCTTTGAAGAGCTTGGACGCAGGTCTGAGCTCTTTTGTTGTGGATAAAGCGAACGCAAAATAGATGCACCTATGCTATGATTGAACCCTAATCACTCCGAAAGAAGGCCTCGTTTGCCATGAAAATCATCATCGCGCCCGCTAAGAAGATGGTCATCGATACCGACACCTTCGCTTACGATGGCGTTCCTCAGTATCTAGCGGCCACCCAACAAATCTTAGATCAGCTACGACAACTCACTTACCCACAGGCCAAAGCCCTCTGGCACTGTAGCGACAAGTTGGCACAACTTAACTACGATTGGCTACAGCAACTCGACCTACATCGCCAACTCACACCGGCATTGTTGGCCTTTAGCGGCATTCAATACCAATACATGGCACCCGACCTATTTACCGCACCCGCGCTGGATTACGTCCGCGATAACTTACGGATTCTCTCCGGTTTTTACGGCCTTCTGCGGCCATTTGATGGCGTCGTCCCCTACCGTTTGGAAATGCAATCCAAGCTTGCCGTAGCTGGAACGGGTAATCTCTACGCCTTCTGGGGCGACCGCCTCTATCGCGCACTGACGCCCACACCAGAACCCATCCTCAACCTCGCGTCGCAGGAATACGCTAAGACGATTACGCCCTATCTCGCAGAAAACCAGGCGATGGTCACCGTCACCTTTGGTAGCCTCGTTGCTGGCCAATTGAAGACCAAGGCGACCCTCGCCAAGATGGCCCGTGGCGCGATGGTCCGATACCTGGCGGAGCACCAAGTGACCAAGGTCGCCACCGTGACCCAATTCGACCATCCGGATTGGGCCTATTCGGCAGCGCGGTCGACTGCGACGAATATCGTCTTCGTCTATCAAGAATAGAACCGAAAAGGACGCCGGACTGGCGTTCTTTTTTTAGCCACGAAAATCACCCAAAAATCCCTGTAGCCCGCGCATATTTAGCGTCACCAGCCGTTGCTTGAACGCCGGTAGCGAAAGATCCAACTGCCCGGTAATGTACAGCCGAAAGAGGGTCAGTGTGCTATCGATCAGGAAGTTGACCCCAATCTGCGCATCCATGGCACTCAATTGATAATCCTGTTGGAAGCTAGCTGTTAGCCCGGCAGCCACCCGGCGTTTAACGCGCCGCGACAGGAAGCTGTAATCATCCGATGTCAGAATAAACGTATAGAACTTTGGGGCCTTCTCGAAGAAGTCATCCAAGCGTTCAAACCACACACCCGAGTTATTCAGAGGATCGTGGTCGGCCGGTTCCTGGAGCAACAAGCTCAGCAGCTGGTCAGCAATCTCAGCGGTAAAACTGTCCGCTAAGTCATCGATCGACTCAAAGTGTAGGTAAAACGTCTTGCGATTGATATTGGCCTCCGCCGTTAACTGTTGTACCGTAATTTCGCGGAACCGGTACTGCTGGGCCAGCTTGCGAAAGGCTTCCCGCAGTGCTTGGTTAGTTCGCGCAACGCGTCGATCCGTCATAAAATCCCTCCAGTTAGACCCCAGATGTGGCAAAAGTGCGGTTTAATCCCCAGACTGCACCATTCTGTTGTGGACGATCACGCACGAGGCGACTATGATTTGGCCACACATGAGGTTTAGTTTGACCTTAGCGTACCACATCAAAGGGGGAGTCGCCGATGATTCGAGCTGAATGGCGTTACTTAATCAAACACAAGTTACTATTAATCGTGTTGGCGGTAATCATGTTAATCCCATCCATCTACGCCGTCACATTTCTCAAGTCCATGTGGGACCCCTACGGCAAGCTGGATGATCTCCCCATTGCCGTCGTCAACCAGGACCGCGCCGTACATTATCAGGGGAAAACGCTCGCGGCCGGAAAAAATCTGACGACCACCCTCAAACACGCGACGTCGATGAAATTCATTCCCGTCAGTCACGAAGCAACGGCCAAACGGGGTCTTAACAATGGCACCTACTACATGGTCATCACGATTCCAAAGGATTTCTCATACAACGCGACGACCCTAATGCAGGCGACCCCACGCCAAATGATTCTGCACGACGAAACGAGTGCTGGTCACAGCTTTATTGCCGCAAAGCTGACCGCCACGGCTGCCAAGACTGCCGCACAGGCGGTCAGTGATACCGTCACCCAGAGTTACGCCAAGACCATGTTTGCCACGATCAAGCAGCTCGGCACTGGGTTGACGGCTGCCGGTAAGGGGAGTCACCAGTTAGCAAGTGGCGGACAACAACTCACTAATGCCGACCGCAAGATTGCAACGGGCCTAAACACCCTTGCCGCCAGCACGGTAAAGTTAACGAACGGCGACACCACGATTACCACCAAGCTCAATCAATACGTCGGCGGGATGCAACAGGCACAAAACGGTAGCCAGCAGCTAGCGACCGGCCTGGACCAACTACTCAGCAAGTCTCACACTCTGACCACCGGCGTCCAGCAACTGGCCACCGGGAGTCGACGCGTGGCCAACGGTGTCAACGCCTACACGCAAGGTACCAATCAGCTCACAACCGCAGCGGGGAAACTCGCCAGCGGAAGCCAGACTGTCAAAACTGGAACGCAACAACTCAGTAGGCACACCGACGAACTCGCCACCGGCAGTCAACAATTGACTGGCAATTTCGTGAAACTGGAAACCGGCAGCGCCGCCCTCACCAGCGGCCTCAAACAGCTGCAAGCTGGGCTAAAGTCTTCACAAACCCAACAGGATCAACTCAAACAAGCGGTGGCGCAACTCGCGACTGACCAGCAATCCAGTAATACCGTCTCCGAAGATGCTACCAAGCTCCAGACGGCGCTCGACGCCCTGACGAACGACAATAGTCATCAAAATACAGCCCTACAAAGCAAACTTGCCGCAACCGCGGATGCGCAGGGACTGACCGCTACCCAGAAGGCCGCGATGCTCAAAGCTGCCAATGACAGTTCCACTGCCGACACCGACGTCAACACGGCGCAGTCCGCCGCCAAACAACTGAGTCACGATTTAGCCGGCCTGAAATCGGCTAACTCAGGGACTACCAGCCTCAACAGTAGTCTCACCAAAGCTGCAAGCGCGCAATCTGAACTAGCCACAGGCTTGACCACCCTGACGACTAACGCTGCGACCTTAACCAGTGGACTTCAACAGGCCAATCACGCCCTAACACAACTCAACACAGGTATCGGTTCCTTGGCTACCGCGACCCCTACGCTAACCAACGGCACGACCCAACTGGCTGAAGGTGCCTCAAAGCTTGCATCGGGAGGACAAAAGCTCGTTGCCCAGACACCGCGTTTAACGGCTGGAACGGCTGCCTTCACAAGTGGTCTCACTAGCTTGAACCGGCAAACGCCGCAACTCACAACCGGCGTTAGCCAACTCGCGAGTGGCGCTGATAAGTTGAATACTGGATTGGCCACGCTAGCCGCCAACGGATCGAAGCTAACGACCGCGATGGCCACCGCCACTGCTGGTTCATCTGCCCTACATGCCGGTGCCGCACAGCTGGCAACTGGTGCCACACAAGCAACCACCGGCGCAACGAAGGTTCAGTCTGGGAATGCTAAGCTAGCAACGACGCTTCACCAAGCCAGTCGGCGTGCCGCCGTGCATCCCTCGCAACTGACCTATAAGCAATTTGCCCAGCCGACGACCACGGCGCACAGCGATCCCGACCATGCACCGGATAATGGAACCGGAATGGCGCCGTACATGATGTCCGTCTCCCTATTTGTGGGGGCCTTGGCCTTCAATCTGATGTTTGACATGTACACGCCCCGGAAATATCCTCGGAGCGGCTGGAGCTGGTGGCTTGGTAAGTCTTCCATCATGACTGCCTTTGTGCTCGGCGAAGCCCTCTTCATGACGGGCCTACTGGCAGCCATCGATGGCCTGAACCCAATTCACCCGTGGGCGACATTTATGATGCTACTGATCACCGGTGGGACCTTCATGAGCATCGTCTACTGGCTCAATCTGGTCTTCGGCAAACCCGGTGCCTTCTTTAGCATGGTCCTCCTCGTCCTGCAACTAGGCGGCTCGGCGGGAACCTACCCCCTGCAGCTGACCAACGGCTTCTTCCGGGCGATTCATCCCTGGCTACCGATGAGCTACTCAGTCGACGGGTTGCGAGAGACATTGATGATCGGTAATTCTGCTATTCCAGAAATGTTGGTCCTGTGTGCCATTGCCACCGCCTTCTCTGGAATGGGCATCTTGTTCTATGCACGACGTCACGGCCGCATCAACGAGATGGATATTCCGGAACTTTGATAGCAAGCGTAAAACCTACTGGGTATTGTCCTGGTAGGTTTTTGCGCGTTAAAAGTTACTAGGCCGTATGGCATCTCCCTCCTGTCGTTGCGTAGCGGGTCCGGTCCATAATCCGTCGAAATAAAATCGGCCATTCGTCAAATCCCCCCTACACTTATTACTAATGTAAAAATCTCGGAATTTGTCGCATCTTTCTAGCCAATTAAAGAAATTCTTTAGCATTAGAATTCAGATGTTTCACATGAAACATTGTCCGTCAAAAAGGCAGTCCCCCCATTCGTTGAGAGACTGCCGCGTTATGACGAATTTAGTTATGAAACGACTGCAACACCGGTTCGTTTGACAGGTACCGTATTAGTCAGATTGTCCATCACGGGACACGTATTTTCCGCAAAGTCCATGAACTCGTGACACTTCTGCTTGGATTCATCGGTATTCAGGTGAACAGCTACACCAATGCGGTCCATGCCTGGCCGCTCGGAATCCCCGGTTTTAATCCCCTCCACCGTGTAGTAGAAATCGCGGTAAGTAAAGTCCTGTTGCTTGTTGAAGGACGCCATCACAATGGCTTCACACGCACCTAACGCCTGTAGAATTGCCTCGTGAGAGCTCGCGGCAGACGTTGAATCTGGCGCTAGTTTGACTTTAAAGTCCCGCACAGCGGCCTGATATTCATTTGGTCGACCCGTGCCGGTCACTTGTACTTTGAACGTTTCCATTGCCATGTTGAAGGCCTCCTTTAGACGATTTCGACTTGGTCTAGGACTACCGTGACACCATTGCTAAGCATATCCTCAATCGGACAGTTGGCCGCCACAAGGTCCGCAAATGCCCCACAGGCAGCCTGCGATTCGGTCGTCTTGAATTGCAAATTATAGCGGATCTCTTGGAACCCATTTCGGATGTCTGGATCGCCCATGAATCCGGCCGCATCCAAATCGCCCTCTAAATTGACGATCATTTGCTCATATGTGAACTTGTTTTCTGGTGCTAATCGGGCCGCGGTCTCCTGTAGCGAAGTGCCCAGCGAACTCAGAACCAACTCAACCGGGTTCATCCCCGTATTGGTTCCACCCAAGCTCTCTGGCTCGTCAATAGTCGTGTGTACGCCGCGGGAATGGACATCAACTTGTAGACTAGATAAGGTCTTTCTGGCTGTTGCGTTATATCTTTCCATTGGTGTAGCCCCCTATTCCATGATTAGTAAAGCGCTTACAACCCCAGTATAACGAATCACTGCGCAAAGTCAATAGTTAGCTAACTATCTATTTTTAGAGAAATCATGGTATAATAAGGCCATAATTTTCTCGAGGGCGGTGACGAATAATGGCAACATCTCAATTCGATTTGGATAGCTGCATCATGTGTATTACATCGCGTAGCAGCAAGCTGTTTGCCAGCAAATTCAATGACGCGCTGGCGCCCATGGGCATCAATCGCAGCGCCTGGATGGCCCTCTACTACATCGACCAACACCAGCAGATTCGGCAGCGTGATCTCGCCGAACTCGTTGGGATCACCGGCCCCAGCATGGTCAAAGTCGTCAATCAACTGAGCACGGCCAACCTCATTACGGTAGCGGTCAGCGCCAAGGATCACCGCGCGCGGTTGCTGGCGCTGACGCCGGCTGGCACGGCACTTTTGACCAAGAGTATTCCCCTGGCCGAGGCGTTTCGCACCCAGGTCACCGCTGGAATCCCCCAAGCTGACCTCAACACCCTCGACCGGGTCATGGAACAGATGATGGCCAACGCTAACGACCTTTAACCGGACAAACAAACCCACATCAGCCGACCGAAATGGCCAGTTGATGTGGGTTTTCTTTAGTCTTTTTTAGATAGCCAACCGGTTAACCGGTCCAGATAAGCTGGCGCCTCCTCGATGAAAGCCATGTGGCGACTGTGAGCAAAGAGGGTCCACTCGGCATGCGGTAGGTGATCGACCATGGTCTTAGCCACCAACGGCGTGCAGAGATCGTTGACGCCGCTAGTCACCAGCGTGGGCAAGGTCAGTTGCGCCAATTTATCGGTATACTCGTAATCCTTGAGCGTGCCGGTCGGGAAGTACTCGTTCGGCCCCCAAGCGGTCGTGTAAGCCACGGTACCACTACGTTTTGGCCGGCGTAAAAACTCAGGAGATGCCGCCGTGACGGGACCCGCGGCGTGCCGTTCCATGAAGTGTTGGTTAGCCGTCAGGTAGGCCGGGGTCGTAAAGTTTCCGCTCGTTTCGGCCGTGGCAATTGCCTTCTGGTCGACTGGTGCCATGAACCCGATCATCCGGTGCTGTTCCTGCGCCCACAGCTTAGCAGACGAGAGCGTGCTGGCCAGGATTAGACTTTGGACGCCCTGCGGCTGGTAGTCGCACAGGTAAATAATGGCGAGCATCCCACCCCAGGACTGGCCCAGTAGGTGCACTCGGTCTAAATTCAAATACGCCCGTAACGCCTGCAGCTCGGCAACCCAGGTTGCTGCCTGCCAGAGACTGGGCTCATCCGGCATGTCGGACTTCCCGCAACCGAGCTGATCATACATCACGACTGGCCGCCCTGTCCGCTCTGCCAGCGCATCGAACGCCTCAAAGTAGTTGTGCGTTGATCCGGGCCCACCGTGCAGTAGCAATAACGGGGTTAACCCGGAATGAAGATCACCGACGACCCGGTAATACGTGTGATACTTTTGAAATGGCATATAGCCTTCTGTAATTTGCATGGAAGCACCTCACTTTAGACCCATTATACCCGCCAATCTAACTTTACCGAACGACTGAATTAGTTTTCTTCCTCTGTCACATCGGTAGCGGCATTGGCATCCTTTTTCTCCGGAGAGAACTTGAACATGATCCGGTTGAAAATATCCGACGCATACCCAATCACAAAGATTCCTAGTAACATTGACCCGTAGAGTTGAACCACGAAGAGCGACCAGTTATGCACGGTCACATTGGTGATAATCAGCATCGTCGTCCCCCAGGCGATCAGCCAGGCGGGAACGATCGTAAATTTTAGAATCGTCCCTTGCAGGAATAGGGCGAGGAAGGTCAGTAGACCAAACATGATGGCACTGGGCCAGAGAGGTGCGATACTCGGCACCTGCAGAAGGCGAAAGGCGATGAGTCCCCAGATGATGCCGAGGGCAAAGCTAACCAGGATATTCCAGAGCTTATCCTTGGGAAAGCCCGCGCCGAAGAAATACGAAACGGCGATAAAAGCCGCGGACCCCATCCATAGCGACATGCCACCCATGATCAGACTGTAGACCAGTGTGAAGAGCCCCACCCCAATGGCGTCAAACCAGACTTTTTTACTTATTTTCATGAAGTTACTCCTTAATCGTTAAAGCGTTTGCATAATTTGTGTAATTGTCAGTTTACAGGATTGCTGACGGAAGGGCAAGGACTTTTGGTAAAACGTTACAACGCACACCATAGTAGGATTATTACATGCCAATATTTTATTATTAATAATTATTAATAACAACGTTCGCAACAAAAAAGCCACCGTGGCGGATTCGCTCACGGTGGCTAAAATCTTATCTATTCTGGTTGATCTGCGGAAATGGAGAGGTCACGTTCGGCCTTGAATTCACCCAATGACTTTTCGTATTTAGCGATAGCCATATCGGATGCGAACTTGCCCAATGGTAAGTGCAATGGCAAATCAGCCGCGTGGTTTGTGACTTGGTCGTAGATAATGGCAGCGGCCTTGTCGGGGTCTCCTGGCTCGTGATGGGCGCCAGTGGCACTTTCCTCAATGTTGTCCGCAAATTTCTGGTACGCTGCAATCTTAGGTTCCGCCTTTTGGGAAGAACGTCCTGCCCAGTCGGTCCGGAAGCCACTTGGTTCAATCAGCATGAACTTGATACCTTGGTCAGCAACTTCTTGTGCCAGAGAATCCGTAATTCCTTCCACGGCGTGCTTCGTCCCATGATAGAAGGACAGCGTTGGGAAGGAAGCCAGACCAGCAACGGAAGAGAAGTTTACGATGATACCGGCCTTTTGATTCCGCATCGTTGGCAATACGGCACGGGTCATGTCGACCAGCCCCCAGACGTTGACGTCGAACATGTAACGGACAGCGTCCCGGTCGCTTTCCTCGAAGGTGCCAAAGTAACCCAAACCGGCGTTGTTGATCAAAACGTCGAGACTGCCAAATTTATCCGTGGCGGCTTTGACGGCCGTCGCAATTTCATCGCGATTCGTCACGTCCAAGGTCTGCTTTAAAATCTGACCGTGATCGTATTGATCCAGGTAGCTCAATTGATCGGTATGACGGGCAGTGGCGACCAAGTTCACGTCATCCTTCTGTGCCAAATAAATTGCTAGAGACTTCCCAAAACCCGTTGAAGTCCCGGTAATCAGCCATGTTTTTGTCAAAATCACTCACGCTCCTAAATTTTTAATGACTTTAGCCTACACCTTAGGGCCGGTGGAAGGTCAAGCCATTCCCCTCAACACTAGAGAAAATAATATCCTCTCAAGGGTTACGCAAGTTAGTGAGTCGTGATTGCAGCCACCAGGTGGGCATCCCCGGCGGGAACTCTTCCAGAAGCTGACCAAACACTTCATCCACCGGTAGCTCGCTATGGACATAGGGTAAGAACCAAGTATCGAAGAAATCCGCTGGCACGCTTGTTGGCCGGCCATTCAGGACAACTCGTAGGGCCGCATTTTCGGTAGCGAGTGATTGCCAGGCATAGCTAAAGGCTTAACGCTCTGCTAGGGTCACTGTGGTCTCTGGTAGCTGCCACGTCAGCACCTGCTCCGGATCCATTTCACCTAATCCAGTAAATTCCTGATAAGAGGGCGTCGGCACTGTGCAGGCAAAATCCAGCGGTACCTTGACTTGGGTAACCGCCACATCAACCGCCTTAAGCTGATCGCAGAACCACAGAAACCCCAGTTGATCCTCCGCCGTCTCACTGCGCCAGACTCGTAGTGCGTCGCCACTGGCAATTGCCGATTGTAATCGGGTCAGCCGTTGTTGAACGTCTTTGAAAAGTTGTTGGGCAGCCTGGTCTGTGTACTGGGATTTAAGCGTCCAGAAAGGATTTTGACCATTAGTCAGTCGCGTAAGGTCTCCAATCTGAAGATCCAGCTGTAGTCCCAGTGCAGGTTGCCGTTGCATGACTTGTAAGGATTTGGCAAAGGTGGTGCTAAACGTCACATCCATGGGCGCCTCCTCATTGGCTGTTCCTAGCGAATCGCGTACTTCCATGCCTTGTAATAGGTATAATTGCCGGACATGTACTTAACGGTCTTGCCCTTCAGCTTCTTAGTTCCGGTGTAGTAGAAGCTGAAATCATCCTGATAGGCCGCATAGAAACCAAACATCTGCTTGTGATTTAGCTTCTGCCGGTAAACGTAGAGCTTCTTGCCGGTCAGGGTTTGCTGATGCTGCCACTTTCCCTGTTTGTGCTGCCGGTAATACCACTTGACCTGATGCTTCTTGACGACAATCTTGTTGGCACCGATAGTCTTGTCCCAGTTGTACCACGTCCCTCGTGCGCGCTTTGGCGTGGTGTGGGTGTATTTGATGCCCTTCAACGTCTTGGGTGACCCATAGGATTTAGCAGCCGCACTTTGCGTGTTGAGCACCATTCCGCCAGCCGTCCCCAATACCGCTAGCGTTCCTAATAAGATAATCTTTTTAAACATGAACTTCCCTACTTTCCTGAGTATGTACGAGACAAACTAGCCGTGGCTCGCTCGTTTCTGGCTTCATTATACAAAACCGTCCTGACATATGGTGTCGTTAGCAACAAAAACGATGTGATCTTTAGAAAAAATCACATCGTTACGATTATATTTATTCTTTTAGCGTGAGGTTAATAGAAACTGCCACTCTCTTAGCCTTAGTTAGACATTTTCGCCAATGCATCCGCCGTATACACATAATCCACATGTGCCATCCCCGGGACGTCATCCCAGTGGACCGGATAGCCCGCGCCATGCGCACAGAAGACGGAACCCGGCGTGTTCTCCAGGTCGCCGACGGGGTCGTATGCCTGTTTAGTCACGACCTCTGCCGCGTTGTGGCAAGGACGGTAACCGTCAATCAAGCACTCTAACTGCCCCTGACCATGCGTGTAGGCGTTGACCTCCTGGACGTAGCCCTGCATTTCAGAAACGGGCGCCGTTCCCGTCAAGATACTCATCCCATCCCCGGTTGCCGAGGGAGCAGTTGCATCCGGCGTTTCAAAGCGCCCATGCATCCGTTGAATATCCGTCATGGCGCGGCCAACTTGATCTTGACCGACCTCTAATCGGAAACGATACCACGGTTCTAGTAACTCGGTCTGGTCTTGTGCCTGTGCCATCATCAGTCCCTGACGAACAGCGCGCCAGGTAGCTTCCCGAAAGTCGCCCCCGACCGAGTGGACGATGCTGGCACGGCCACTAACTAACGTAATCTTCACATCCGTTAGCGGTGATCCCGTTAACACGCCCAAATGTTCCTTAGCCCGCAGACTGGTTAGCACTTGATGTTGCCAGTTCTTTCCCAGCACTTCCAGGTCACAGTCCGCGTCAAACGTCACGCCGCTGCCCCGCGGTGCTGGTTGCATCAGCAAGTGCACCTCGGCATAGTGCCGCAACGGTTCGAAATGCCCCACACCTTCCACGCCTTGCGTCAACGTTTCTTTGTAGAGGATACTCCCCTCGCCAAAGCCGACGTCGAGGTTAAACCGCTCGCGTAAGATCTGCTGGAGAATCTCCAACTGCACTGCGCCCATAATCTGGACGCGAATTTCTTGAAGGTGGCTCGACCACGCCACGTGGAGCTGCGGGTCTTCATCTTCCAACTGTTGTAGAATTGTCAGACACTCGTGAATGTCATGGCCCTGCGGATCAAGCGTATAGTTAAGCACCGGTTGAATTTCCGGCGACCGGCCAGCGGTCTGCTCGCCCAGTCCCTGCCCAGGGTGGGTCCCTGTCAAATTAGGAATCGCACACACTTCTCCTGCCGCAACGGACGGCCGAATCGTAAACTTCGCGCCATTGTACACCCGAAGTTGATTGACCTTCTGCTCGCCTAAGATAACGTCCTTATTGGCCAAGACACCCCCGGTAACGCGGACCCACGTCAGCCGTTCGCCCTTGTCATCGTGCGAAATTTTGAAGACCTTCGCGCCAAACTCTGCCGCGTATTCGGGCTCACGTGTCCACTGTTCCAGTCCCGCCAGCAGGTCGTCAATTCCATCTAACTTCAAGGCCGCCCCAAAGTAACAGGGGAACACCTCGCGCCGCTGAATCATTTGCCGCACAGTATCGTCCGCCACGGTTCCAGCATCCAAAAAGTTCTCGAGCACGTCATCATTTTGCATGGCGATATCTTCATAGGCATCAGTTGGAATATTTCCTGCCGCCGTGGTTGCATCATTAAACGCAATACAGCCGGCAGAGAACACCTGCTGGAGCTGAGCCAAGACCCGGTCGTGGTCGGCGGTATCGGCGTCCATTTTATTCACAAAAATAAAGGTAGGCACTTGGTAGTGGTCCAGTAACCGCCACAAGGTCCGCGTATACCCCTGAATGCCATCGGTAGCCGAGACGACTAAGATAGCGTAGTCCAGGACGCTGAGCACCTGCTCCGTCTGTGAAGCAAAGTCCACGTGTCCCGGAGTGTCCAGTAGTGTTAAGTCGAGGTCGCCGTGCTGTAGGCTGGCCTGATGGGAAAAGATGGTGATGCCCCGCTGTTTCTCCAGATCATCGGGGTCAAGGAAGGCATCGCCGTTATCGACGCGGCCCAACTGCCGCAATGCGCCAGAGCGATACAGCATCGCTTCGGAAAGGGTAGTCTTCCCGGCATCCACGTGGGCAACGATACCCGTTACGATGTGCTTCATGGTTGAATTGCTCCTTTTAGTTTCTGATTAAAAATTCCGTTTAAGTGGCTCAGCGACAGCACTTCGCCGCTGAAACTTGTCATTCTTAATCATTATACTATCCAACCACTGATTCACGAAATTTCGCGAATCGGCCGGGATAAAGGCAAGCAATTCTGGCTCCCACACCTAACCAATGTTTCACATGAAACATCTCTCGTTAGGGTGCCGTCACAAACGTCCAATCCAATTGCGACGTATATTTTCCTGGGAGAAAGTCCGGTGTTGCAACCTTAACCTTCAAGTTCTCCCCATGACTCTTCCCAATCGACGGGACAGGCATCCCACTGGCAACTGAGGCGACTGTCTGATCAGCATTCGTCAACAAGGAGGACAGTCCCAAACCATCATCATAGCTTAACCCAGCCGTCAAAGTCGTCTGTCCATTACTGAACGGCGTTTCTTGCCGCAGGTCAATCGTCGTCGCTGTCTTATGACGTCGGTTATCCGTCACATCCAAGAGATCACCGTCACCGGTGGCAATCCCTGGAATCTCCTGACCCAGATTAGTTGTGGTAATTTCGCCAAAATTCACGTCATTTGCCACTGCATGGAGCTTCCCATCGGTAAATTTCAGTGTCAGTGGCGCTCCCGAATAGGTATTGATCTTGTTATGTTGAGCATCCTCACCGCTCAAATCTACCCAGGTTTTCATCGTCCGGTTGTCAGTCTGATTCGACGTGAACGTCACGCTAAAGGTATGGGTTTTAGTCTTTGAAAAATCAACTCCGGTGACCAGCACCTTCATGTTATCACCACTGGGATATTTACCAAAGTGGGCCTCTTGTCCATCCACCGTGATGTCCGGCTGAACACCAGTTGGCAGTGTGATCAAAAATTCTCCATCTGTCAACTTGGAATAAGGATTATCGTCACTGAAGCTCCCCGTTACCTTACAAGTATCCCCACTGAGAATATTAGTAAGCTCACTCGTCGTGTTGCCAGTATTATCGGTCACATCTGCCACCTGATTAGTTATCGTCACTTTAGGCGTTGTATCAGGAATAACCGTCAGTTTGGACCGATTTGTGGTCATATTCTGCATGCTACCATCTGGCGCCTTAATCGTAACAACCGCATAGTACTGCGCTTGGTCATCGGCCATACTGGTGGCCAGTGTGGTATAGCTCAGCTTGTTCTCGCTAGTCACGACCGAATCCTTTCCGCCCATTATGCGGTGCCAGACAACGGTCGATGGTGCCTCAGCAAAGCTCCCCTGTACGCTGAAGGTTGCCGTCTGGCCCTCAGCGACCTGTTGTTCCACCACCAGACCACCACCAACTTCAATAGCAGCTTGATCTGTCTCAGTCGACCCATCGTCATTCGTCATCGTTCCCGTAATAACCACCGTTCCTGATTGCCCGCTCGTATTAGCCTTCACCTCACCAGTTGCCTCATTCACCGTCGCTAACTGATCATCGGAACTCGTCCACGTCAATTTCCCCGTCGCGGTGGCTGGCGTCGGCGTGCCGTGAACGTATGTCACCATGGCATTTCTCTGATTATTGTAGAGATAACTCTGATCGCTGGTAACCTTCAGTCCCGTCGCTGGTATTGGTTGGGGGAATGTCGTCACGGCAGCAACCCGCGAGTAATAGATTGGTGCAAGAAACGATGATAAATAATAATACTGAAAGGACTGCTGGTAATAAACCGTGCCCGCCTGGGTCGGTGTAATCGTAAGATCGGCCTTTTGATCACTATTCAAGCTTTGCCAAGTTTTACCGTCATTAGTGGACTGATACCACTGAAAGTGATCAATTGCAAAAGGATCGACACTACCCAAAATTGAATGAGCCGTCGTTGTCGTCAACATGACGCTCCGATTTACCGACGTATAGCGATTCTCTGGCTGTAAACTGAAACCTGTAGTGAAATAAAAGCCAAATATACCAATTGGCGTTCCACTTGGCGACCCTTTACCTGGAATCCCAGTTGCCGCCTGCGCATCTCCCAGCTGCTGATTTCCCTGGCCCCCAACCATAACGACAACTAGCGCCAACAACCCAACCAGCACGCGTAACCACCATTTCCCCATCATGCTGCAATCCCTCTTCCATAATCCTTTCCTTGAATCGCCATAATTTATACACATCTTTTGCAGGATTAGATGTTAACAAAGTTCATCAATAATCCGTTGCGCAATCAACCTATTCTGTCCGAAATTAACCAGTCTTTATTTTATAGAAATCACTTACACTTTGATAGTACGCCAATTAGTTATCATGTGATTACGACTCACACAAATTTCCTAGTCACATTATCTGCCATCAGTATACAGGTAATCTCGCCCAAATACCATCAAATGCATAAATTATTTTGGTAGTGTTTAATTATAAAAAAATTTATAACACATCATCCATAAAAAAGGCTAAGGAACACCGCCACAACGGTGTTCCTTAGCCTATGATTATCTAATTGTTTAAGCCGGACAAGTATCTTGCGGTAATTTCAACAACTGGGGCCGACTGAAGTAATATCCCTGCTTCAGCTTAATTCCAAGTTGCTTACTCAACCGATTGTCAGCGTGATCTTCGATGCCCTCCAATACCATTCGCAAGCCATACTCTGCACTAATAGCGCGCCAGAAGCGAATCTTCTGCTGAATGTGGGGATCTTTGAACTCGCGATTGAAGTTTTGTAGCGCAAATTTAATCTCGGACGCTAGTGGCAACAATTCCTGAATATCTTTGAAGTAGTTGTCTCCGGTCCCAACGTCGTCCAACGAAATCTGCATGCCCATATTGATAAAGGCCTTCAGTTGCGGCAATAGGTCGGCGATCGTATACTGTTGAGGCCCGTCATCTTCAGTCAGTTCAACCACGAGTTTCGTGGGGTAAAGTTGCTCCTGACTTTTGATGATGGCCTTAGCAATGGTCGTAGTCATCAGTTGTTCGCGATTGACATTGACCGATAAATAGCGCACCTTTAGCGAGAGTACCCTTGTCGTTGCAACCAACAGATCCGCCGTAATTTGCGGGTCAATCGCTGAAAATGATTCCGGCAAGCGCCAACCCTCCGGTGTCATCTGTTTCATTAAGAGTTCATAGCCAAAAATCGTCTTCGTATCGGTGTCGATTTGCGGCTGAACAAAGTAACGGTAGACTGGTTCCAAAAAAAGTACCCCCCTAAATAAATATTTTACGTGAACTATATTCTAAGTATACTATAATAAAGTTAAAGTGGTGTTACAAAAAGAAAGGATTGATGACATTGAAAGTTGTCGTCATTGGGTGTACCCATGCGGGTATTGCCGCTGTTAAACAAATTTTAAAAAATTATCCTGACGCTGAAATTACCGTTTACGAGCGTCAGTCAACCATTTCTTATCTCTCTTGCGCAACCTATTTACATATTGAAGGCACAGTAAAGTCGCTGGATGATGCCCGTTATGTCGAACCAGATGATTTTGCCGACGAAGGCGTTACTATGCAAATTAGCCATGATGTCATCCGAGTCAACGCTTCGGAACACACCTTGTTGGTTCAGAATCTGGCGACCAAGGAGATGGCCACCGACACCTACGATAAATTAATCATGGCGACCGGTTCATTGACCGCGATTCCAGCCATTCCAGGCGTGGAAAATCCCAAGGTACTCCTCTGCAAGACCTACAATCAGGCACATAGTTTATGTGATTATAGCACCAACCAGAAGCGCATAGCAATTATTGGTGGTGGTTACGTTGGTATCGAGCTGGCGGAAGGTTATGCCAATACTGGCCACGAGGTCCTGTTAATCCAACAACCAACGCATTTACTCGACCAGTATGTCGAGCCAGAAATATCCGAAGCAGTCGCCAGACTTTTGAGGTCGCATGGCGTCCAAGTTCTGCGGCATACCCGTGTGACGGCCTTCGCAGATACCGATGAGGGCAAACTGTGCCTAGCTACTGAAGCGGGCAACTTCAAGGTTGATATGGCGGCCATCAGCGCTGGCATTATTCCGCAAACGGACCTGTTGCATGGACAGGTCAAAATGGCTCCCAACGGTGCTATTTTGACTGATGACTACATGCAGACCTCCAACCCCGATATTCTAGCCGCGGGTGACGCATCTGTCAGTCACGATAACGCGACGAATGCGCCCATTTACGCACCGTTAGTTTCTCACGCAGTTCGTCAAGGAGCCTTGGCGGGAACCAACGCTTTTGAACGCCGTCTGCGGACGATTGGCACTCAGAACACGACTGGCGTCTTGGTCTTTGGCCACACACTGGCCCGAACTGGATTGACGATGAAACAAGCGACGGCGGCCAACCTGAACGCGGCACACGTCCTCTACGCTGGCCCTTACCGACCTAAATTCATGCCAGAACACTATCCGGTCATGATGGAACTAGTCTACGATCGAAATAATCGCAAAGTTCTGGGGGCTCAGTTACTCTGTCAGCACGATGTCTCTCAGGCAGCCAATGCGGTCTCGGCTCTCATGCAGAATGGCGGTACGATTGACCAGTTGGCCATGCTAGACATGCTATTCTCACCCAATTTCAGTGAACCCTTCAACTACCTGAACAAGACGGCTCAAATGGCTGTGGATCAGGAAAAAGGATACTTGCGAACTTAAACCTAACTGAAAGGGAAAGATTGCCATGATTACCTACCACGTCTTAATCCCAACCAGTCCGCTCTGGCCTCAAGCGACGACCCAAATCGGTGCCATCGACTGGCCAGCGGGTCCTCATTTAGCTAAACGTATGCAAACGCCAGCAGTCTGGCAGCCATTTGAGCGTATCATCTACGCTACCACTGATGACCAATTGGCGGGCTTTTGCGCATTGCTGGCAGAGGATATCGTGCCCGACACGCCCTACTCACCATTCGTCAGCTCGGTCTACGTTGCTCCAGACTACCGGCACCAAGGGATCAGTCTCCGGCTGGTCCAGCAGGCGGAAACCGCGGCGGAGGCGGTCGACATAGAAGGTCTTTACATCGTGACCCGTCACATGGGGTTGTACGAGCACCTGGATTATGCTCTGGTGGATCGGCGTGAGGATCAGTTTGGACGGTTGAACCGCGTATTGTATAAGAATTTTGCATGAAATAAACCACCTTCGCCAATCGACGGAGGTGGTTTTATTTTGCCAAATTTTGAACTAACAACCGGGCGACTGCCTTGGCCGAAAAGGGATTCTGACCGGTAATCAGATGGCCATCCTGAACGGCATATTCCTTGTAGGCACGGCGCTTCATGAAGGTCGCCCCCCGTTGTTCAGCAACTGTTTGATTGAAAAATGGAACGACTGATTGCTTGCCAGCCAAAATCTCCTCGGACTTGGTAAACCCGGTGACGTTACGGTTAGCAATCAAATACTCGCCGGATGCCGTTTGAATGTTTAGGAGTCCCGCAATCCCATGACAGACGGCGGTAACGTAGCCACCATTGGCATAGATACTGGCAGCGAGGCTCTGGAGTGGCTGATTGTCGGGGAAATCCCACATGACACCATGACCGCCAGCATAGTAAATTGCGGCGTAATCCGCCGGGTCAACTTGCGTTGGCGCTAGTGAATGTGTTAACGCCCGCTGTTGGAAGTCGGCAGTCTCATAGAACGCCATAATTTCGCTATCAGTGTATTTCATGCTACGCGGATCCAACGGCACGAAACCGCCCTTAGGACTGACATAATCGATCTGATAGCCAGCCTGCTGTAGAATCAGGGCAAATTCAGTCGCTTCACCCAGCCACAATCCAGTCGGGTCGGTCGTATTGCCATAACGTGTCGTATTTGTAAGTACAATTAGGATTTTCTTTAAAGGTTTTGATTGCATGTCATCGTCTCCGTAACGTGGTCTAAGAGGGTCTTCAATTGGTCAATGGCTTTGGTCTGATGCGTGAGATAATAGAAATTCTTCGTCCCCTCTCGTCGATAGTCGACGAGCTGGACGTCCTTCAAAATTTTGAGATGGTGTGACACGGCTGGCCGCGAGAGCCCTGTGACGCCGATGAGGTCGGTAACCTGAAGTCCTCGATGGATAATCTTCTGATCCAGTAGCGCAATGATAATCGCTTGACGCTTCTGATCTCCCAGTGCGACTAGAAAGTCGCTAGAACGCGTGAACTCGTGCTTTAATTTTGTTAAATTCGACAATTTATATCACCTGGTCGTTTATTATTTTAAACCATTAAACCATGCTATCGTCCCTTTGTCAACTTTGATGTATCAATGACTAGTCTCAAACTTATTCGTTGACATTTTTAAACCAATTAGGTAATATGCACTTTAATCGTTCGAAAATATAAACGGAAAAGAGTGCGAAACAACGTGTCCAAAACTATGAAAGCCGCCGTAATTACTCACTATCAGCAAGCCACACCCACCATCAAGACCGTCGCCATGCCCACACCGCAACCAACCGATGTGCTAGTCAAAATCAAAGCTGCCAGTATCAACCCCATCGATCTGAAAACGATGGCAGGTGGCCTAAAAATATTACTGTCCTACCAGATGCCACTGATCATCGGCAGCGATTTTGCCGGCGAAGTAGTGTCTGTGGGCACTGACGTCACAACCTTTAAAGTCGGCGACGCCGTGTACGGTCGGCCTCGCAAGAACCGGATTGGTACCTTCGCGGAATACTTGGCGGTCGATGCTACCGATATCGCGTTAAAGCCCCGTAATCTTAGTTTCAAGGAGGCTGCCGCAATGCCACTAGTCGGTTTGACGAGTTATCAGGCGCTCCACGATATCCTACAGATTAAGCCTGGCCAACACGTACTGATTCAAGCCGGTGCGGGGGGCATTGGCACAGTAGCCATTCAGTTGGCCAAGCGCCTCGGTGCCATTGTCGCGACTACAACCAGCCCACGAAATTTCGATCTCGTTCGCAAGTTGGGCGCCGACCGCATCATCGACTACCATACTGAGAATTTTGCGGATGCGCTGACCGATTACGACGCAGTATTTGATACTCTAGGTGGGAAAGATCTCGAGCAGGCCTTCTCAATCGTCAAACCAGGCGGCCAAGTGGTCAGCATCTCCGGTTTGCCTAATGCCCGTTTCGCAAAGGCATATGGTCTCCCACGATGGAAACGTACCCTCTTCAGACTTGCAACGCATCGGCTAAATCACTTGGAAAAGCAGACACAGGTAGCCTACCGTTTTCTCTTCATGTGGCCCAGTGGCACTGATCTGGCAGAATTAACGCGCTTGATAGAACAGGCGCAATTGCGCCCAATTATCGATCGCAGCTTTAATTTTGATGAACTTAATCGTGCGCTAGCTTACGCTAAGAACGGACACGCTCGCGGAAAAATCATCCTTAAAATTAGTTAGTCAAAAAAGTCGGGATACTTCACTACGGAGGTATCCCGACCTTTTTGACTGACTGTTTAAGTGTACATTCTGCGGTTACATTTACAAGTTCTGTGTCAGCACATACTGCTCACCATAGGGACCAAATCGCCGCCGACCAGTATCCGTGTAGCCCACCTTTTCATAGAGCTTTTGGGCTGGGAAATTCCCGTGATCGACGGATAGGGTCAAGGTGGTTGCCTCCGGAAAATGGTGGCGTACAAACGCCGGCAATAGCTGCAGCGCCTGGGTGGCAAAGCCCTGACCACGCTGCGTTTCCGAAATGGACAACGAACGAATCAGGACGGCCGTGGCTGGGTCGGCTCCCACCTCTCGAACATCTTCATTCTTGATAAGCACTAGAAACCCGACGAGTTCGGTATCCGCTAAAATCATGACCGGTAGTCGATCCGGATTACCAATGGCGATGGCCAACGCCGTTTGTGGGGTCGCTGTAAAGGTCGGATCACTCAGCGGATAGGCCGCGATGCGGTCGCGATCCTGCTAAACTGTGAGGGTTAACATGGCAACACTCCTTTGAAATTAATTGGCCAATAGCTCTAAGATACCACGATAGTTCTAGTGCGGCACAACCTAAAAACGCGTAATCCTAAGAAAGCTGAAGCCCTCTCAGATTACGCGTTTCTGGTAAATGCCTATTTAGTTCCTGCGGTTATGTGAGTCCTATTCAAATTCTTCATAAACATTCGGATCTTGGCCAGCGACTACTCGGCCTTCAACCTTAGTTAAAGCCGCAATCTGGGCCATTTCGTCATCTGTTAATTGAAAGTCAAAAATATCCAAATTTGTCCGTTGATGGGCGATGTTATGCGTCCGTGGTAACGGAACGATGCCGCGTTGATGGTGCCAACGCAAAATAATTTGGACGACATTCTTGTGGTATTTGGCAGCCAGTGATTGAATCAAAGGTTCCTTGATGACCGAGCTTCCCCGACCGAGTGGACTCCAAGCTTCCGTCAGAATTCCCCGTTCGCGATTGGCGGTGACCATGCGCTCCTGGTTCCAGTAAGGATGAACCTCGATCTGATTAACGGAAGGCGTCACCCCGGTCTCTTGAATGATTCGGTCGAGATGTTCCGGTTCGAAATTGGACACACCAATTGACCGAATGAGGCCTCGCTTTTGGGCATCGATCATGGCTTGCCAGGCTTCCACGTATAGGTCCTGTTTCGGCAATGGCCAGTGAATCAGGAAGAGGTCAAAATAATCCAAACCCATCCGATACAGCGACTCCTGAATTGCTGTCGTTGCGTCGGCATACCGATGATATTTACCTGGTAATTTCGAAGTCACCACTAGCTCGGCACGTGGTACCCCGGAACGGCGAATGGCCTCACCGACAGCACCTTCGTTATCGTAACTCGTTGAGCTATCGATGCTTCGATAGCCGTCATTAATGGCGATCTGAAATTGGTTAACGGCCGCCCCACCACGAACACGAGCGGTCCCCAAGGTAATTGCTGGTAACTCCCAGCCATCATTCAATGTGAAACTTGGAATTGTCATAATCTGCCTCCTACATTTTCAGAAAGTTGGCGTTGAATGAATAAACGCATTAACATGAAGCGCTTACATAGTTTACCACTTTTATTGCCTGATTACGCTAAAGTTGTCCCCAGCATTTGTTTCTTTGTGAAATAATATAGGCGGGCAATTATCTTCCTTCAATGTTGGCGTGACCAAGCGGTATGGGCCACAAAAACTGTCTCTCTGGGACGAACTGGTAGCGACAAGGAATTACACTGTTATCCCACCTCATGCGTTTAGATGGCAATTTGGCGCCACTCACTCTATCAAAAAATACTCGCAAGTGATGTTTCACATGAAACATCACTTGCGGGTATTTTAGCTATTCAAAATTTTCATCCAGTTGGACAAAGGCCGTGTGCCCCAGTCCACCGCCAACTTGCATAACACTCCCACCATGACGTAGTTTACCGAGGTTAACCGGTCGGAAATTGAGTGGCTTAACCAATGCGACAAAGGTCTTCTTGGCGTCCTTGTCATCCCCAGCGTAGAACAGCACGCGCCGACCGGGACCGTCAACTTTACCCGTCATTAGCTCATGCGGCAAGGTGTTAAAGGCCTTGATGACGCGTGCATTGTTGGCCGCCGCCGCAATTACTTCACTACCGGTCAGTGGCCGGGTGTCGATTTTCTTAAAGTCGGCGGTAAATTGATTGGTCACGTCGACGACGATCCGCTGCTGATAATCCGTGACCTGGCGGAGCACATCGGGGGCAATGCCAAATGGTACAGCAACAATCACAAGCGGTTGCTGAAGGGCGTCGGCTACCTCACCAAAGGTAACGTTAGCCGCAAACTCATCACGCCGAGGCGCGAGACTAGCCGCACCCCGGGAATGGCTGAGAATAATTTCATTATCCCCGCGACTAAACGTCTGTGTCAGAATCGTGCCGACCGTTCCAGATCCCACAACACCAATTTTCATATGTTTCACCCTTTCGAAAGACTTATAACATAAGTGTACGCGGCCGCTGGCGGAATGCGAAGCTATTTGCCTGACAGTTTGGCTTCAGTCAATTTTCGCTTATTAAAACTGCCTGTTCACTTTGATAAGTAACAAACCTCACCGTCGCAATACTACAGGCATTGCCATTGGAACTATACTTGCCACAATCGTAAACAAGAAGGTGGCAGCAATGAAACATGCCTATCATATGTCCAACGCTCCCCTGGCAGGCTTAGAATCTACCCAGGCTTTCAAGTATCTTTCCTTATATCTAAAATCACTGCCAGCGTTCATTATCCTAATCTTATTAAATTGCCAATTTATCGTGGGCAGATTTGTCTTTACCTGGAATTTCACCTCATGGTACCTAACCGTCTGTTACCTAGTATTCCCTTTGATTCACGTCCCTCTCGCAAGGCTTAAGAATAGTCTTGTTAAACATACTTCTGGAGCTAATCCATCTGTTCCCAAGGCTATGATTTATGCGGCTGGTTGGCCGCTGATGCCTATCCGTGATTACGCTGGCCGCGAGTCACGAGTTCTTCCAGACTTGCTTGAACTTTTGCTCGAATTTATTTTGGCACCATTGATTTTGGCTGTTTTACCATTGTTGCAACGTCCTTGACGAAGCGTTTACTCTCACTTTTCTATCGCCCATTTTTTTACACACTACACCCCAGTTAGAGAGCATAATTTTTGAAAGTAAAAGGGCCAATCTATGGGTTGGCCCTTTTGCATTCCCTAGCACAGAAAATACTAGGTAATAAGTCACTATACTATTGAAAATCAACCTCACATGCGTGGGGAATACGCCCAAATTGCTACCATCGAGCCTTTCAAGTCAGGATCAACCCCACATGCGTGGGGAATACCAATGTCACGGATTCGTTGTTAACGATGTTGAAGGATCAACTCCACATGCGTGGGGAATACATCTTTTCATCGAGGTTGAACTGCTTAGTGATGGGATCAACCCCACATGCGTGGGGAATACAGTTTCCAGAATCTCATTCATATCCACCGAAAAGGATCAACCCCACATGCGTGGGGAATACGTCGTTGTAGATGGGAGGTGGCCATGGAGATGAGGATCAACCCCACATGCGTGGGGAATACTTTAACCGACTGGATTTAGCTAAGTCGGGCTTTGGATCAACCCCACATGCGTGGGGAATACGTACAAGATTCTAAAGAAATGGAAGTGGCTTAAGGATCAACCCCACATGCGTGGGGAATACCGGTATTCCTTAGCAGCGGTATTCATCACCGTGGGATCAACCCCACATGCGTGGGGAATACCTCGCGTAGTAGTGGCGGCGAATCTCCGTAACGGGATCAACCCCACATGCGTGGGGAATACCACGTTTGCCACTTATAAGGTGGCGGCTTTGCCGGGATCAACCCCACATGCGTGGGGAATACGGACTTAACTTTCTTGACCATCTTGGCTCCCCAGGATCAACCCCACATGCGTGGGGAATACAATTTAAAATCAATGCTTTCTTTCTGCTATATAGGATCAACCCCACATGCGTGGGGAATACTGAAAATATTCGGTGACCATGTCGTTATGTGGCAGGATCAACCCCACATGCGTGGGGAATACGACCGAATAAGACGGCAACCATTATTGATCACGGGATCAACCCCACATGCGTGGGGAATACTGGAATGCACAGTTGGCCCAAGATTCAGCGGTAGGATCAACCCCACATGCGTGGGGAATACTAGTGCCGTCAAGGACGCTGATTACTTGCAGGAGGATCAACCCCACATGCGTGGGGAATACTGCACATCATATTCAGACCATGTGATGTTTGGAGGATCAACCCCACATGCGTGGGGAATACGAGGATTGAACCACTTTTGTAAATTTGTACCCAGGATCAACCCCACATGCGTGGGGAATACTCTTTTAGCAGTTGCTCGGAATCGAGTCGTTTGGGATCAACCCCACATGCGTGGGGAATACACTAAGAAAACGCAGTTATACCGCGATTCTCAAATCTCAAGAATCCCTTTTTCCATTAACTTGGTCGCCAACTCAAAGGTTGCTTGGGCATCTGCCAACGAATTATGGGGCTCTTCATTTTTGATGTCATATTCATCCATGACCGTTTGTAGTCGGTAATTATCCAGAAACTTATTGGCCTTCTTAACCACTGGCATCAAGTCCAGCATTCGATTGGCAAAGTCTGGTTGATCAACTTTTCTAGCACCATTGGTCAGAAATGCTTCATCAAATCGTAAATTATACCCAATAATCACACTGTCTCCGACAAAATCTCTCAGGTCCTGCATGCTCGATGCCAACCCAACACCATCCGAATTCAACATCTCAGAAGTTATTTTAGTTAGCTCTGTAATTTTAGGTGGAACAGACTGCTTAATTTTAACCAGCTTATAGAACTGCTCCACCTTGGCCCCGCTTTCCTGTTTCACGGCTCCGATTGAGATAATTTCATCCTTCGTGGGATCCAATCCAGTGGTCTCCAGGTCAACCGTGACCATCGCTGATCCTGATGAACGATGGGGTCTTCGCGATACCTTCCGCGTCATGACCTTGGCTTTATGGAATTTTGCAGCATCACTGAATCCATGCTTAACTGCCCCATTCGCTTCGTTCAAATGCATCATCAGCGGAATACCATCAAAATCGATGACTTCCCGATCCTTACGCGTCGTTCTGAATTGATAGCCAAATTCGTTGTTAGCATTATAGACCATGGTAGCTTCACCATGGCCTATATTCTTCATGATTCTATCCCATAACATATCTCGGATTCGTGCGCTCACATTACCGACGTAAACACCTGTCTGAATTTCTTGATACCACTTTGTCAGATCCCCGCGTAGCGACTTAGGGACCTTCGTCAAGGTGATGACAATCATCGGCTATCATCTTCTTGCAGCTCATGATACTGAACGCCAAATTTTTGAAGGCCCAGACGGTCATCCCACAGACTAACCACCTCAGCTTCTTCAGCATCGGCTGGCATGCCTAGGAGAGCCTTCAAATCCTTTACCATCCGAATGATCAGTTTGCCATCTACAAAGGCATCTCGCATGGCCAACCGTGTTCTGGAGCCAATATCCGGATCGGTCCCGAACTTTTCGGCCACACTAAAAGCGATTGGAATAGAGTATTCTGCTTTATACAAATCGGCAAAATCATACACAAAGGATAGATCATGCCCCGTGTGGACAAATCCTAACCCCGCCGAGGCACCTAGCGCGGCGATTACACTATAACTCAGACCATAAATTGCCTGATGCGCTGCCGTTAACGCCTTGTTAATCGGCGTTCCCGAATCAAAGTCATCCGGATTATACTCCCGATGAGACCAAGCAACACCGGTCCTCCGTGACTGCTCAAGATAAACCTGACGGACCCGTGCCCCTTCTTTTCCTCGCAACTGCTGCATGCTTAGTTGGGAAACATCGTCATTGGGAAAACGCATCTGATACATCTCACGAGCCACCATTAGCCGCGACCGCTGGTTTGACACTAACTTAGCCTGCGCTTCAAGTAACGCTGAGGAATGGTTCAACGAACGCCCATACGCGTACTGACGAACGCCTCGTTCTCCAACCCAGACGACTCCTAGGCCAGATTCCCCAATCAACTCCATGGCACGATGCGTCACGTCCACACCCGGTCCAAGCATCAACACACTCAGTATCGCTGCGGGAACGTAAACAATGCCTCGTTGATCCATGACTTGAATGGCGCTGTCTTGCCGGTTGAGCTTAGCATGTTCTAAATATAGAAACGTGATTCGATCACGCACGCGACCAAGCTCATAGCGCTCCGGCTTCTTAGCACCGACTTCCTTTTTTGACATGATTACGCCTCCGGAATCACCGTCATTAATCCCATACCAAAAGCTTTTTCCCGACCAATTCCTTGTGTCAGAGTTTGCTTAAATTCGGCCACATCGCTAACTCGTAGGAGTCCTTCGAAAGTAACCCGGCTAAGTCGCGGACCATGTCCGGCCTTCCGATGCAGAACTGGCCAATCACGACTGACGATATCAAATGCCAACGTTGTTTTATCATCGGCCTCACCAGCGACAGTCTGTTTAATCAATTGAAAGCCGGATTTTTCAGCCCGGTCTGCCAACCACAGGCGTTGTTGTGCCACCGTAATATGAGGGACAACTCTTCCCTGCTTCGCGCCAACCGCCTTTGCCCGATAACTCGGATTAGCTGTTAGACGAAATTGGAGGACTTGTCCTTCCTGAATGCTGTCTAACAAATGATCGTATGACTTAACCATCGCAGACTCTGAGACACCATACTTTTCGAGCGCTGTGACATCTGGTCTTTTCTCGCTTAAAATGAGCAAGTATCGTTTACCCGCCAGCTGATCAATCCGCCATAGATGTCGGCTACGTTGTTTCGCTGCGACTTCCTCAGGAAAGCTTTGCTCAACCCAATTATGATAAGCGCCGAGGTGCGTGAGATCTTTCGTCTTCGCACGATTTTTGCTATCAATTTCTACTCTTGATAAGTACATACTTACTCCTCTCCGAGGGACCCCATGATATCGTGCTGCGTATCAGCGTCGTCGCTCTGTGTTTTAAGATTGGTTACCGCAATCCTGATTCTGGAGATTGCCCGAAATCCATAGCGCCGATCGCGCTGATCAAAGGACACAACCCGGTCCTTGACCATGACTTCTGAATGATCTGCAATCAAATCAGCATCGGCAATGACTTCAAGCGTTTGGGGGTTCCGCTTTCGTTGGTACCACGGTGCTGCCTGCCAAACGAACTTCTTCAGGACGTCAATTGGCTCTTCTTCAGAAAATTCGTGAAGTCGGAGCACACCCGCAGGTGCATTCGAACGGCGCCCTAAAAATAACTGGAACTTAGGATGCTTGAGGGCAAACTCAATCTTATCCATTAGAGCTTCATCCTCACTACCCAAAGCCACCACAAATATTGCATCCTGAATGTAATCCCGGTACGTGATCTTTCGCGTGTCCTTCTTCCACTCAACTGTTTGAAAATCCGTCAGATTTCGACCGATTTGATCGACCCTAACCGCAAAGTGCAACTCATTCAGGCTCGCAATCCGGGCATCTGCTCTACGGTATCCGAGGGCCGCTGCCACCATGCCAATCACCGCACTCTTAGTTGGATAATCGTTCGTTGTCCGCCGCTCAAAAGTCGCTTCATTCCCATATGATTGCAACGGTGCCGTTAATTTAATCGTTAGTGTTTTCATCCTGAACCACCTCTGATAACGCCGCCGTCACCTTCTCTAGAAGTTCGGATAGGTTGGCCACGCTTTCCCCAACTTGAGAGTCTGCTTTGCCAAGAACCAGCGCTGTAATTGGTTGATCAACGTACTCATTAGTCCGGCTATATTCAGCTTCAAGTTTGTCGATTGACTTCTTAACGTACCCATGATTAGACGTTACCGGTTCTTCAAAAGCCGATACCAGGTTGACAGGTGTATCCGTCCGGAGCGTAACCAGGACATAGCTAGGCAGTGTTTTGTTGGCAAAAGTATTTTGCTTCCCAGTTGGCATAGAGATCAAGAAGTCTTTGATGAAGTCCGTCACCCCGTGAATGGCATCCGTTGCGTTTAAGTTATGTACCAATTCATTCATATTCACGTTCGCATAACGGTAGAGCGTTGCGGAATTAAAATCGATACTCCCAAGCATGGCGGCACCAGCCGTATCCTTAGGTTGTTCGTCATCCAACGCCGTAAAATAATCGTATTCTGGAACAACTTCATGCGTTGAAACTGCATGAGCCACCTGAGCTGACGCGTCCACATTTAATTCGGGATTATCCGCTACCATCCGACCGAATAAAGCCAGATCCAGGGATTGGTCTCCTTTCAGAACCTTCTTAATTTCCTTTTTATCTAACTCTTCATTATCTAGCGCATATTGGGCCAACTTGTTGATTTGACCCCGGCTGATCAACAATAACGCGCCGGTTTCATTGTTTTTATCCAACTTAATGCCAGCTGCTTTGAAGATTTCCCCAACTTTACCCATTGCGGTCTCATCATCCAAAGAGGCATCAAGTTTCTTCAGTTGTTCCGCCAACAAATCAGCCGCTTTTTTCGTCCGCGTTCCTGCAGAAACATTATCTGCTTTAAAGATATCCCGAACGGCTTTCTTCCAACTCTGTGAAGAGACCCGTGCCCGCGTAACCCCACCATAGAGCGCCGTCTTAGGTGCCCCGGTATCATCACGGTTGATATTTGAGGATGGCACGGTTTGTAAAACATTCACGTCGACATATAAGTTTTTTTCGGTCATTATTTTTTCTCTCCTTCATTTTTAGATCCCGCCTGATTTTCTCGAAAATATTGCTGGCCCCAAATTAGGCGAACACGATTGGCGCGTTCATAGCTTCCCTGTAGCCCATATAAGTCCTGTGCTAGATGCGCATAATCTATCTTTTGAGTACTATTGTTGGCTTTTAAAATACTAACCAAATGTGACAGTCCGTTAATCACACTCGCCGCATTGGTCGTCGCTAATAATGGCTGCACTCGGCGATCCAATGCCACCCGTGTATCTTCATTTCTGCGCATTTTGCCCAATGCTTCAAAGAGTTGCTGTCCTTCGGGGTCTTCGCCACCAGCTGAACCATACACGGATTGTTCCTTACCTTGCTGATGAATCGCGTAGAACCGCAGTGCAGCGTACACGGCCGTCTCAGCCGAAGTCGGTGTGCCATTTCTACTCAGATATCGTGCATCCAGCCATGCCATCATGATTGGCCACACCGCCTGTGCCCGTTGACTTTCCATAGTGGCCGCATTTCTTAGACTGGATAGAACTGCTTTGTTGGGGTTGCCTCCGCGATAAAGATCACTAATAATCCAGCTTGTTGTTTTCTCAATTTCATATGTCATAGTTCTGCCATCACCTCTCCTACAGATTAAGATGAACCCGGACGTTATACACCAAGTGGTTCTTCGCGGTGAAGATATTTAAGGGACCGCGTTCGCCTGGAATACCCTTAATGTCTCTAGGTGAGCTTGCCTGCATGACATCGTCCGTTGCCATCGTCACAATCTCTTTGAGCTGCGTTTTCCATAAATTAATTTTTGCATCCCGGTCATCTTGGCCCGTCAGTCCCTCTAACCACTCTTTGAAGGGCTCATTTAACCGTTCATAAAACTTCGCACTCATACCACCAGCAAACAACCGTACATCTAGATTACGAATCTTCCCAATGTCACTAGCAAAGTGATAGTAATCGGTCCCCACAGTCTGTGTGAGTTCAATCACATCTTCAATTCGCATTGGCCAATAGTCCGCTATCTCCGAATCAAACAAAACATCCGCCTGCATCTGCATGTCATCCACTACCTCTGCGGCAGGTGACTGCGACGTCGCATTACCATCGCTAATCAGGACCGCTGAATTCAAGAGCAATGGTTTGTCGTGGGCAATCAGATGCTGAGATTTAAGGAGTCGGAGCCAAACAACTAATCCGGGCTCATGAATATCGTCGGCCTCTCTAACCTTGACGTATTGACCAAAGTTACGCCACATCGCAATCCCCAGTGAGCGTAAACCCTTGGCTGCTGGTCGATAATCGTTGGTCTTCTTGTCTCGCCGCCAAGTCGTCATCGGCTCAATCAACGCATTATCGTAGCCAAACATTGGAATCCCCGCGCTAAAGAGAGTTGGTTGGCCCGTTTCATCCCACTCGATATGGATAATTCTGGACCAAGCCGTATATAACTCTGAAATATTAGTTGGCAAAACTTGTTTTTTTCGTTGATCAATATATGCCCGAATTGACTGGTACTCCCACACCGGTTTCTGAAGGATGTAATCGCCAGAATCGTCTCGCTTATCGACCAAAATTAGATTCAACAGCAACGTCTCAAAAAGTGAGTTTCCTTTGGCAAAAACTGGGTTAATTCGATAAATCCACCCGGCCGAATTCGAAAATTTTTCTTCCGTTTCGACCTTAGTTTTATCGGTAACGCCAGTGAAATTTTGATACGTAATCAGCCAGCGAACTAGCTCATCTAACGACATCTCATTTTTAACTTCCCCAGACTTCGGCGCAAAGATGGCCGGTGAATTGGCACTTTCGGAAACCCGCCGATTGAGTTGTTTAACTAAGACTTGGCCTTTGCCTGCAGCAACGCTTTTATTCTTGGGAACCAAGGCATCGTAATCTTCGGTCGTCACCTGATAAAAGGGCCTCTGACCAAAGAAGTCAAACCGATCAGCATATTCCTTTAAGTAGCTCGTCACCACTTTGGAAAATTTACCGGCCTTGTAGAGTCGCTGCCACGTCTCTAGCAGATCTTCCTGACTCGCATCCTGGCTAAATTCATCCTGATCAATTTCAAACGTTTGCGGTGATTCTGCACTCTCCCTTAGCCAAGGATATACTTCGCCAGCCGCGTCAAAACGAGAGTAAACCGTCGTTAAAATTGCCAACAAGAAACGTAGAATGGCCAAATCCTGACTACGCATTTCACCAGCTAGCTGACGATAATCTTGCGCATTTTCAAACAGGTCGACCAAAGAAACCATGCGTTCTCGATCTGTATCTAATTCGATGACTTTAAGCCACGGTTCCGTTACTAAATTAAAACTTTTATTGTCCATGAGCCTCATCTTCCTTTACGTACTTTAGCCCGAATTCCGAAGAATACGACAACTGCCAGCCCTCAAAAATGGCTGAAAAATCTTGATCCAGTGGCAGTGCCAGTGCCCCTTTGAGCCACACATTGCTTTGCCATCTCAAGAAATATCGGCTGGTCAGCGTCTCCAAATCCTTAATTGCTCGGTCAATTCCTGGCGTAACAGCGGCTGGGAGTCGAATCACCTGCTGCGCAATTTCTTGAGGCTGCACATCGCTTAGTGGACGACCATCTAGCAAAAAATTACCTTCTGCTGTGTGTTGTACCAGAATAACTTCCAACGTTTCTCTGATATCACGAACTGCAGCACTGGCTTTCTGCTCGTCTTGATCAACGCTTCCCAGATTCCGTCCTAACCAATCATGAATCGTGGCCCCGAACCTAAAGTTTGGGTCCCCAACCTGAAAGACACCCGCTTTTCTCTTTTCTTGATCAAAGTCTGTCGTAAACTTTTCTCTAGCTGCAGCGATATCGGCAATTTCGGCATCAGTTTGGGGATCATATACCTGCTGTACCAATGGTGAAATGTCGTCCGGCAAAGTCATGGTTTCCCTCATGAAATGATCGGTCTTCATGAGTAGGTACTTGCCATAGACAATCTCATTACCGTCACCATAGTCACCCGGCCCTTGAATGCCCATCACAAATAGTTGCGGCGCACGTAAGCTTGCCGGGCGCACAATCTGATGACGATGAAGCCGGCCTGCCCTTTGTAGAATCAAATCCATTGGCGCGATGTCTGTATACAAAACATCAAAATCAATATCTAAGGACTGCTCCAACACTTGAGTCCCAATTACAATCATCTTGGCTGGACGTTCGCCGTGCTTACCGATGGCTGCCTGCAGCTTAGTCTCTTGTTTCGTTCGGTCCGTTGCCAAAAATGCTGAATGCAAAACCATCAGTTTAACATCGGCTGGAACCAACTCTGCCAAGGTCTGCGCACGCTTAACCGTATTAACGATAATTCCAGCGATACCGCCCGCACTAATTTTATCGACAACTTGTGAAATTAGGTCATCATCTGCCAGATTTAACCGTTGCACCTGAACCGCCATTGGTTTTTGATCACTCTGACCAGGGAACTCTGTAACCTGCTTAATTCGGTTGCCATCTAGAACGCTGAGTAGTGGGTACGCTTGGGTTTCTTCCCAACCTTTGGGCGCAGACAATTGCTGCTTGTATTTCCGACCATATTTCCCTTTCAAATAGGATCTTAGCAGTTCGTTTCGTTTCGCCTTTGGTAAGGTTGCCGACAAAATAACAATGGGCACGTGATAGGCACCTAGCCACTCAACGGCCTTATACAAGTATTGATTCATATACGCGTCATATGCATGAGCCTCGTCGATAACCACAACTTTTCCGCTCAATCCTAAATGTCGCAGGAACAGATGCTTTTGTTTTAGTCCCATCAGGAGTAAGTGGTCGATCGTCCCCACTGCAAATTTTGTTAAGATCGACTTTTTCCCAGAGAACCAACTGTTAACCACAACTTCTCCAAAATCATCGTCAGAATCATAGACGTTCATTGCGTTAGGAATGCCCTGATAATTCCGGTTAAATTGTGCTTTACCATGCATCAGCTTAACTGGAAAGTTTTCACCTTGTGATTGTGCTAAAAAGGTTAACCACTCCGTCACACGATCAAACATGGCATTGGTCGTCGCCTGCGTTGGCAAGCCCATGAAGAGGCCATCTCTACCGGTAATATACGCTAGTTGTTCGACCGCTAGTAAGGCAATTTCGGTCTTTCCAAGTCCCATTGGTGCTTCAATGATCACCATTCCCGGATCTGTAGTTTCACTGATTGCCTGCGTCATCGTTTTTTGAACTGGCCGTGGATTGAAGCCCCAACGCTTCTTATAAGCGTCTTTCAAGTCGATACGCTGTGGATTCCATTCACCACCCAAATCCCACGACGTCATCGCCTGCCGAAACCGACGCGTTGTGTCAATGTCGTGCCAAGTCTGGTCAACCGTAATTAGTGGAAAAAGTGGCACGCTTTCATCCTGACTCAGATACTCACTGGAAGCTAACCAGTCCGCCATGATCAGTACCCCTTCTAAAACAACAGCTTGTGGTTGCGAAATATCAGGAATATCTGTGACGGCTTGATAGCCCGACGAATTCAATCCATAATCAAACAGCTCTTTTTGCACCTGTCGCCACGGCAGCTGGAGTTGTGGTTTATTATCGCTCTGATAATAATTGGCCGTGTAATTCTCAATTTGTTCATCAGGACTCTCACTAGCCGGCTTACCATGGTGGCCACCAATGATGGCACCAATTGATTCGGGTACGCCAAATTTTTCGAGGATGGCTTCCCCGGCAAGGGCATGCGGCGACTTGTTGGCGGAGGCTAAGTTTAATTGATCTAGTTCTAAGAACCCGCCACGAGATAATCGACTGTTTAATTGCTCATCAAGCGAATCATCACGGTCATACGATTTCTTCGTTTGGAAGCTTGGCGTAGCCTTCCCTAAGTCGTGGGTGAACCCAACCAATTTCACCAGATGTTGCGTGGCTTCTTCTGACAATGAGCCCATGAGTAATTGTCGCTGTCCAGCGCTCAGCCAGTGATTGAACAGCCAATTGATTGTGTTTTGGGTATCCACCAAGTGCACAATTAATGGTAGCCAATACTGTTGGTCTTCTTCTGAGCGTTTCTTAGCCCACAGCACTGATGCCTGTTCCGATAGTTCCATCACCATATGTATTACCCGCCCTTTTTATTCAAAATCTGTCACGAATCCGTTTTGACTAGCCTATGTTGGCACTGAGCGTTACTGTTTTTATGTTATATTTTCAAAGATACAGGTTAAGTTATCTCAAGTCAACATATTAAATATACAAAATAATCAATAATGTTATTTACATGTTTTCTACCTTCACTAGTTTCTAAAATACTGTGGTCTAACCCTTTGATGAAAGCGTATTCATTATATGTCTTAGATTACACCTTCCCTAACATCATATAAAGGCTTAAATATTTCTATTAAATATTATTTTTTTAGATTCAGCCTCACATTTGTGGGGAATACGCATATAAGCTAACCAACTTTGTACAAGGGAGAGGAGCACCCCCATATGCATGGGGAAATACCAGAAGAAATTTGATCAGCAAACTAAGACTATTGGGATCAACCCCATATGCATGGGGAATACTCCGGTGGCGTATCAGTAGACCAACCAACGGTGGGATCACCCCCATATGCATGGGGAATACGCACCCTCTTTAAGCAACTCACCGGCCAAGTCGGGATCAACCCCATATGCATGGGGAATACTTTGCCGGGTCAATGGCCTTGACTGCTGGGGTAGGATCACCCCCATATGCATGGGGAATACAAAAAACACCGGGACAGGTCTTTGATGATCTGAGGATCACCCCCATATGCATGGGGAATACAGACACTCAATTCGGACATTATTGTAGATAGTGGGATCACCCCCATATGCATGGGGAATACGATTGGCACCGATGATAATACCGTTTTGAGTCGGGATCACCCCCATATGCATGGGGAATACGGACTGGTGCTCAACAAAATGCTGGTAAGCGTAGGATCACCCCCATATGCATGGGGAATACTCGCGCTCTTGTGTCACCTTATCCAACTTGTCGGGATCACCCCCATATGCATGGGGAATACCCTGTGGATCATCAGCAACGGATGCCCACTCAGGGATCACCCCCATATGCATGGGGAATACCGACACTCATTTTATTTTTGGCTGGAATTATTAGGATCACCCCCATATGCATGGGGAATACTGAGTGCCAGCTGTCATGGGCGCGGACGCACTAGGATCACCCCCATATGCATGGGGAATACCTCCACGTCCTCATTTTTCACATCGCCAAATAGGGATCACCCCCATATGCATGGGGAATACTTTAATCAGGAACTGTTCAATTCGGCTAAGGTAGGATCACCCCCATATGCATGGGGAATACGGCCAAGTTTGAGTTTGGGAGCCTATCCACTGAGGATCACCCCCATATGCATGGGGAATACTGTAAAGGTGAATCAACCGCTGAGCCGTCTTCGGGATCACCCCCATATGCATGGGGAATACAAACTGCTACCAATGGTTGTTGTGACATTGCTGGGATCACCCCCATATGCATGGGGAATACGGATTCCACCCAATCAAGATGATTAAGGACGCAGGATCACCCCCATATGCATGGGGAATACGTATCACCCTTCAAACACGATCTGGCCAATAGAGGATCACCCCCATATGCATGGGGAATACTCTTGCTTTGCTCGAACAGCTCGGACTTATCAGGGATCACCCCCATATGCATGGGGAATACTACGGTGTCAGGAATAGTGTATTGGCAAGTGTGGGATCACCCCCATATGCATGGGGAATACGAGTGCCCTAGGCGTGCCTGAATCTCTTTTATAGGATCACCCCCATATGCATGGGGAATACCACTCGCTAAAAACATCAGCTGCATCATTATCAGGATCACCCCCATATGCATGGGGAATACGCCATGCCAGTGAAGCCAAACAAAATGAGTATAGGATCACCCCCATATGCATGGGGAATACTCGGCCATAGGTTTCGCCGCTGCTCCCTTTTCGGGATCACCCCCATATGCATGGGGAATACACTAAAGAAATCCCGTCACACCGGCCTTTGAAAATCACCAAAGTCTCGTTTTCAATCAACTTGCTTCTTAAGCATACATCAGCGCTACCCCCGCCACAATAAAATAATCCCGCATTCTCACAGGTATCTAGCCAGTCAATCTCAAATCATAATTTCCAAGAATATCCAGCGACTCCCACTTAAACTGCTATAATAACAATAGCTTTTTCCGCGGGCATCGACATTAGTGCTCGTGCGAAACCAATTAATGCATAAGGAGTTCCAGAATGAATAAAATTCTAAAAGCACAATTCTTCGTCGATGATCTTTCAGACGATCAAAAGACGGTAATCACAAATATTAACGGCTACATTAAACAGGGTCTCACCGGCGATACTTCCTCGGTTGCCATCATTCAAGGCGCCGCCGGAACCGGCAAGTCTGTTGTTCTGATGGAACTCGTACGTCAGTACATGACTGACAGCCGCTACAAGACGTCACTGGTGGTCAATCATCCCGAGTTGTATAAAGCTTACCAAGACCTCGCGGAATCCATTCCCAACATGAAGGTCAAGTCAATTCGCCGACCAACCTCACTGATCAACTATGCGCAAAAGAATCATAAAAAATACGATATCATTTTCGTCGATGAAGCCCACTTACTCTACTCCAAGTCAGAACCCTACGCGCACTACCGCGGGCAGAACCAACTCACTGACTTGATGAACTTGGCCAAGGTCGTCGTTGTCGTCTATGACTTCGACCAAGTCTTCCAGTCCAAGATGTACTGGGACAAGGACCTCCTCTTCAAGACAATTGGTTCTCATCCCTACAAAATGTTTGATATGAATTTCCAATACCGGATGGTTGCCAGCGACGAACAAGTTGCCTGGATGGACGACCTAACCGCGCAAAAACCACTGAAGGCTTTCCCAGAAAACAGTGACTTCAAGTTTAAAATGTTTGATACCGCTGGCGAGCTCTTCGAAAATATCAAGAAGCGCAATAAGGAGGTCGGTATGAGCCGGGTCGTCGCGACCTCTGGCTTCCCACGGATCGATGGCCGGCACAACGTTGAAATGGATACGTTCAACTTGCCTTGGGACGAATGGGACCCACAGCGAACACACTGGGCCAAGCGTGAAGGTTCCATCACCCAAGTTGGGACGATCTACACCCTTCAAGGCTTTGACCTGAACTACGTCGGCATGATTATCGGTCCTTCATTCGGCTACGACAAAGCCACCGACACGATGACTATCATCCCCGAGAAGTACTCCCACAAGGAAATCTTCAAGAAGCGTAAGGATATGAAATTCACCCAGGATGAATACAAGACGTTCATCGCCAACGTCCTGAATGTCCTGATGAAGCGTGGGAAGTACGGCCTGTACCTAACCGCTTACGATGATGCTTTACGGCAACGCTTGATGGAACTCGAAAGCGAAAAGTAATGGTTTTAAAATATACTGCTGATAATCAAACATTGTTGATTACCAGTAGTATATTTTTTATAAATAAAAATAATAGTCAACAAAATTAGCAATACTTTGTCTATTTATCTGATATATCAGTTTATTGGGCATTTTTACTTATATTGTATAATTATTTTGAATATATGCATATTTTTTCACTTTGTTGTACTTGATGGCTTCAAGTGGTAAAATGTATGCGCTTACTAACATATCTGTTTAGCTTATTTTTAGGAGGGATTTACTTGGCAGCTGACTTACTCGCCCTTTTTTGGGTGCTTATCGGAATTTTACTTTTAGTTTTCCTAATCGTTAAAACAAAAGTACATAACATCATTGCCTTACTAATTTCAGGGTTATTCATCGCCTTTGCCGAAGGATTACCTATGGTCAAAATTGCAACGACCATTGAAACTGGTATCGGCAGTGTCATGTCATCTTTACTACTGATTGTTATTTTCGGGGCAATCATTGGTAAAATGATGACAGAATCAGGTGCCTCACAGCAAATTGCGGATACCATTGTCAAAGCAATGGGGCCTAAATTGTTGCCTTACGCGCTACTACTTATCGGGACAATCTTTGGGATGTCAATGTTCTACGAAGTGGCCTTTCTGATCACGATGCCGCTGGTTATTAACATCGCTAAAGAAGCTAAGGTTCCCTATATGAAGTTGGTTATTCCAACCATTGCTGGTGCCACCATGGGACATAGTATCTTTCCTCCCCAACCCGGTCCAATGGCCCTGGTCACCGCATTTCATGCCGATATTGCCCAAGTCTATATGTTAGGGTTTATCGTCATTGTGCCAACCATCATTTGCTCCGGTGTTCTCATCCAGCACTTCATCCCAGGGTTGGCGGACATGCCACTCGGTAATGTGATGAAGCCAGCACCTAAGCGAGCTGCAACGGATATTCCCAGCTTTAGAACCAGTATCATCATTCCATTATTACCTGCTATTATCATTATCTGTGCGTCACTGGCCAAAACATTGTCAGCTACCAGCAGCTGGGTATTTAAATTTGCCAGTTTCATTGGTAGTGCTGAAATTAGCATGCTCATCACGGTTATCGTCGCCATGCTCCTCTTTGGCTACCGCAGAGGCATGTCTGGTAAACAGATTTCAGATCACATGACCAGCGCCATTGCCGGTATCTCAAACGTTCTGATGGTCATTGCCGCCGGTGGTGTGATGAAGGAAGTCATCATTGATAGTGGTATTGGGAGTAAAATTGTCGATTTGGTGGGTCATACCAATATCTCCCCACTGATTCTTGCCTGGGTCATCACCGTCCTCATCCGACTCATGACGGGGCAAGGGGCCGTTTCTGCGATCACCGCTGCTGGTATTGTGGCACCGATGGTTGTCGCCTTTCACGTTAATCCTGCTTTGATGATGTTAGCTTGTGCCTGCGGGAGTAACACAACGACTTTGATGTATGACGGTGGTTTCTTACTCTACCAACAATCATTCGGTATCTCCTTAAAGGACACCTTCAAGACTTGGGGGCTGCTGGAATTCGTAAATTCCTTTGTCGGCCTGCTGATGGTACTCTTGATTAGCGTGTTTGTTCATTAATTATTATCTAAATTTTCAGCTTTTTAATTTCAAAGCAACCGCGGATACCACCTAGAATGTAGGTGTCTCTGCGGTTGCTTTATTTTTACGCTGACTTAATAGGCAGAGCGACTCACAAGCTCTGGCACCCTACCTCCAAGCCAATGTTTCACATGAAACATTCGTCTCAACTTCTCCTTGACTGTAACGCAACGGCACAGCTTACACTGGTGATACAGACATTTACCAAAGGAGAAAACTAATGACAACTCAAAATACTCCATTAACCGACAAGATTATTGCTTTAGAAAACGGCGCACTGGACAAGTGGTTCAAAGGTGATACCTCTGGCTACCTCACCATTTGGTCCCAGAAGAGCTTTTCATACTTCGACAGTTTCAAACCAGAACGGATTGAAACCTACGCCGAGATCAAAGACTTTGTTCTCGCTAACGTTGAAGGCAAGCTCTTCGCCGACTCCTATGATTTCGTCTCACCCCGGGTCCAGGCCAGTGATGACATGGCGATTTTAACCTACCAACTGTTCGCGAAAACCTCTCTGAATGACATGCGCTACAACTGTATTGAAGTCTACCAACGAGAGGGTGCTGACTGGAAGGTCGTCCACTCAACCTGGTCCGTCATTCGGCCAATGGATATGAACTTTGACCGTAGCAAGCCGCTCGTTTAAATCAGCGATCGTTTCAATAAAAAAGGTGTCCTCATCGTTGAGAGCACCTTTCATCTATCTAGCCATTCTGTTCGTGCCACGCCTTGATCTGCGCTAACCGGTCCTTGAACCGCCGCTCGTTACCTTCACTAGTCGGCAGGTAATACTCATGCCCCGCGACAGATGGCGGCATCGTCTTCATCGTCGTCAGTTTATCCTTGGCATAGTGCGCCAGCTCATAGCCTTTGCCATACCCCAAGTCCTTCATTAACTTCGTCGGGGCATTCCGAATCTGCAGTGGCACCGGATCATTCGCCGTCTGCTTCACATCCTTAGCCGCGGCCAACCGCGCCTTGTAAATGGCATTGGACTTCGGTGCCAGCGACAGATACGTCACCGCCTCGACCAGGTGGACGTCACACTCGGGCATCCCAATAAATTGGCAGGCTTGAAAGACGTTAATCGCCACGTTAAGGGCATTCGTATCCGCCAAGCCAATGTCTTCACTCGCAAATCTGACGAGTCGTCTGGCAATGTACAGTGGGTCTTCGCCGCCCTCCAACATTCGTGAGAGCCAGTAAATGGCCGCATCCGTATCGCTATTCCGCATGGATTTATGCAGCACGGAGATGATGTTATAATGCTCCTCACCGGTCTTGTCGTACAGCACAAACTTCTTCGCAATCAGCTGGCTGAGATCGGCCATGTTGACCGTCGTGGCGTCATCCGTCTTGTTCCCATTTAGAATCGCCATCTCCAGCGTATTCAACGCCGTCCGAGCATCCCCATCGGCAAAGTTGGCGATGGCTTGAATCTCATCCTGACCAATTTTGATGGCCTGTTTACCAAAGCCACCTGGGTTACTCAGCGCATTCTCCAACAGGGTAACGATGTCGTCCTGCTTCAGGGCTTTCAGCACAAACACCTTGCATCGCGACAGCAAGGCCGAGTTGATTTCAAACGAGGGATTCTCGGTCGTCGCCCCGATTAAAATAATGCTGCCCCGTTCAACGTAGGGGAGAAACGCATCCTGCTGGGCCTTGTTGAACCGGTGAATTTCGTCGACGAACACCATCGTTTGCTGCCCAATCTCGCGGTCCAACTCCGCTTGCTTCATAATTTTCTTGATTTTACTAATACTGCTATCCACCGCGCTAAAACTCAAAAAACTTGACTGCGTTTTCCGCGCAATGATCTCGGCCAAGGTCGTCTTCCCCACACCCGGTGGGCCCCAGAAAATCATCGACGAGACCTGATCATTTTCGATAATTTCACGAAGAATCTTGCCAGTTCCGAGCAAGTGCTGCTGCCCGACAAACTGATCCAAGCCCTTAGGCCGAACCCGACTGGCTAACGGCGTGTTCTGCGGTTGATTTGAGAAAAGTGATTCTTGTTTCATACAGTTGCCACCCCACCTTTAGACTGAAAGTAACCTACATGCTGTGATCCATCATAAGCTATGACGTTACGTTACAGTCAATGAATGTCTCCCGAGATTCAAAAGTTATAAGCTGTACAAATCTGCTCTTAGTGGCTCTCAAACTTTTTCGTCATGACGTTAATCCATTATTTCTTCAAATACACCAGTCTTCCAACAAATCAGGTCATTTACAAGGAAAAGTCCCCGCCCTTATGCACTTGAATTGTCCACCGGAAATTTATACACTTACCCTGTTGAGTCACATGAATCACGACGTTTAGGGGGTATCATGATGAAAATGAAAAAAGTTCTAGGTCTCTTTCTGGCACTCGTCACGGTTGCCGTTATATTCACGGTTCCTGCTTCATTTACCAGCAACCAAAGCAACACAGCCTACGCATCACGTAAGGCTATCTCTTTAAAAGAAGGGAAAAAATTGCTAAAGAAGGCCGGCTACGGCAGCGAACTGGGTTATGCTTCGATTTCTTCTATGACTAAGAAAAAAACGGTCATCAAAACTTATCCTGGCGCTAAGGGAAAAGATATCTTTACGTTAAAACCTAAGGGAAAGCATGTTAAGATTCACGCCACGTTCGGTAGTCTCGACGGCGGACATTTCACGAAAATCAATGTCGGTCTGCCACACAGCAGAACCGTCAAAAGATAACCAAAAACTGGGCAACGCATCCCGCGTTACCCAGTTTTTTATTGATAGTAATTCTTACACCTGTGCCCGCGCCACCGAATGCAACTCCCCGCGGATCACCAGTCGCTTCGGCTCGCCTCGTTTCGCGGAGTTACAAGTCACCAGGGTCACCAGCTTCTTGCCGGGAACATCGTCGATGACCTCGACCTCGTGACGATCGACCACCTGGACGCGGGTGACCTTATACCGATACACCTGTTGCTTATCCGTCAGGTACACGCTGTCTCCCTTGTGGACGCCTTTCAGCGGCGAGAATAGGAGACGCTTAGCGACCATGTAATGCCCCGCCAGTGCGTAGTTACCCTGGCCCATCTGCTGGTCCGCCTTGAGCGTCCCCGCCCCGCGAACCAGCACGGCATTACTGACACCAACGCCAATCGGTAAGTCCAGTCCCACCGCTGGAACCCGTAGCTGACCAACCGCACCGTAGTTACTGGTCCCGGTCAGCTCCCGTAGGCTATAACTGCCGACCGTGAGTGGATTCAGTTGAGACGTCTTCGCGTAGTTGAAGGGGGCCGTTTCGCCTTGTGATTCGCGTTTGACCCGCTTGACACTCTCAATCGTCATCTCCCGTGTTGCCGTCTTGCCCAGCTCGGTCACCGAAAAGCTTTGCGTCAGTCCCAAGAGGATCAGCCCCGCACCGACGAGAAACATCAGCAGCAACCAGAGGGAACTTTTTTTGTGTCGTTTACGTTTCGCCATTTAGCTCGCCTCCTTTGCGCGTCTGTAACGTCGGTAGCCCAGCCATATCCCGGCTATCAGTGCCAGAATCGCTAGTCCCAGCACCACCGTCTTGTATCGATTCCAGACGAACTTTCCCGGAGGAATCGTCTCGGTTTCGTTGGGAATCCGCTTGCCAGTGACCAGAAGCCGGTGGGTGTTGATCATATACGGCGTGCAGGTCATCAGTGTTACCTGGTTTCTCGTTGCCGACCGGTTGATGGGTTGCCGCGTGTCCGCCTTCACCGTCCGAATCGCAGTGACTTCATAAGTCATCAAGCCATAAGCGTTCTTCAGGTAGAAACGGTCACCACGATCCACCCGCCAAAGGTCGGTGAACAGTTGCGCTCCGGGTAACCCGCCGTGGGCCGTGATCAAGCTGTGCTGGTTGTGTTTCCCCTGCGGAATATCCGTCCCGTTGACCAACCCTGCATATTTCTGAAGGACCTGTTCATTGGTGCCGGCAAACACAGGTAGCTCTACGTCAATCTTGGGAATCGCCACGAGCGCCAGAGGTTCCGTTTCGATGAACTTCTTTTCATTCTTTTTAAACGGGTCCTTGACCGTGGCTGTCTGCTTATCCGTTTCCTGCTTCTGCAGCGAGCGTTGCAGCGTCTTGAGTTGCCTCGCACTCGCCGTTTGTAACTGGTTTTTATACGAAGCGAGGACCCCCTGCTGCTGCCAGCGAGCCACTACGTTACTCGCGGCTGGGTAGCCGATCAGGCCCAAGCCTAAGCAGAATAGTAGGATCGCTAGCCATTTGCGCATGTGGGGGTCCCCCTTCTCTAATTGTCTAAGTGTCGATTAAGCTTACGCTGCCTTGCGTTGCCGGTAGTACAGGTAACCCGCGCCACCCATCAGGAGACTCCCGATGAGGAGGAACAACCAGATACCCATCCCCCCAGTAATTGGAAGAGCGTAGCGTTCATTTTCGATGGTCTTAGTCTCAATGTCTGTGGCCTTATCATTGGTGATGTCAAACTCGATAACATCCTTCACGAGGGCATAGCCGGCCGGCGCTTGCGTTTCAACTAGGTTGTACTGCGTTACCCCTCTGACCTTCTCGTCGTACACGTACGGGAGGCCGGTGAAACCGAAAGTGCCATCAGCTGCGGACGTTAATTCCGTGGCTTTTGCTTTACTCTTGACCCACTTTACAAACTGATTATCCTTGAAGACTGCCCAGTGAGTCCCTCTTTTGCTGAGGCTTTGAACTTTAAACTTCGCCCCAACCAAGCCTTTTTCTGAGTTGGCATCGACCTTCTTGAACTGAGCGCCACCAAGGATCAGGTGATTCACGATGCCAATCCGTGGGCCGTCGACTGTGAAAAATTTTTCGTCTGGCCGTGCGCTGACTACTTTAACGTTACCGGCCTTATCGACGGTAAACGTTAGGGAGATCTTGATGTCTCTGCCCTCTGGTTGTTCATACCAAGGATACTTTTCAACGGAGTGTTCCGTTAACACGTATTGGGTGTTAACAGTCAAGCCGCCAAATTCAATATCGCCATTTTCATCAGTGGTCAGCGTTTCAAGAACTTCCTTATTCCCTTTCTGTCGTAGCTCGAAGACCACGCCCTCTAACGCAATATGCTTGCCACTAGTCGGTGCCGTGGGGTCAATCCCAACCTTGTGAATCGCCGGGTCGACGTCGCGGGCAACGATGTTCTTAGGATATAGGTGAATCGTATCCTTGTCGCTCAGGGGCAACCCGATAATCATCGGAGCCGCGATTCCCGTTAAGTGATGAGCAGGCGCTCTGGTCTCCATGATCAGGTAGAAGCCGTTGTTTGGAAGGTTCTCAAACGTTAGGATGCCATCGGAACCTTTTAATACCGCGGTCTTAACCGGCGCTAGTCCTTTATCTGTCACAAACTTCCTTTGAGCGGCAATCAATTCTTGGGGATCAGTCTTGCCAGCGGTAATCGCTGCAAGCAACTCATCGCGTTTATCTTCAAATTGCTTGCTCGTCATTTGAATCTTGTCTCCATTTTCATCCTCGAAAAATTTGGATATATCATAGACGCTAAAGGTTACTTTTCCATATTTTTTAGCGTTGTAGGGGCTCATGCTTTCCGGGATTTCAACTTCATCCCCAGTGTTTTTAATTTCCTCGCGAACTTTATTTTTCGGGTCATCCCCGTTACCAATATTATCCAGTTTATGCAGTTTCATCGTGACCGTTTCTGGCGTTGGGTCAGTTGTTGTCTCGCTGGCAATCGCCGTCATGTGGCTGCCTAGCGTGAGGCCACAGAAGGCGAACGTCGCCAGGGCCAGGTGTCGTAGTTTTCTGAATTTCATGGGTTATCCTCCTCTAGGGTGAGTGCGCCAAATGGCGAGTGCCGATAGGGTGAGTATGAGCCCTAAACTGATGAACCAGATGATTCCTCGGCCCCCAGTAACGGGTAGGCTGTAAGGGTCATTCTTAATCAATTCTGTCTTATCTTGCGTTTTTTTCGAAACGGTAAATTTATGCGTGGTACCAACGACGTAGCCATCTGGAGCTTTGGCTTCAATCAGCTTGTACTTGCCGTATGGCAGGCCCGTCACCTTGATGGGGTCTTTTGTGGACGTCAGCCGAGTCGCTTCTTGATGCGTATCCACGACACCAGTCATCTTGTTAGAATCGTCAAATGTCAGATACTTGCCATCTTTATTACGGATGATAAACTCGGCACCCGCAAGCGGCTTGTCAGTGGTCCCGTCAATCTTTTTGAACTGGTAGCCACCCCGCTTAACCTTGTTCGTTACGGTGATGACTTGGCTGTTCTGACCGCCGGAGATGACAACTTGAGCTGAGTTACCAGAGATCTCCCAACGGTTGCTATCCTTGTTATAGGTTAAAGTGAATTCTTGCGGTGAGACATAACCTTTGGGAACTTCTTCAGTAATCGTGTAAGTCTTCTTCGGGTTCAGTTTGCGTAGAACGAGTTCACCATTGTTATCAGTTTCAACTTGGGTAGTTTTCCCACCGCTAGACTTAACGTTGAAGATAACTTTCTCGAGTTCTTCAGTTTGCGCAGGGTCCCACGGGAGGTCACCCAGCTTCTTTAGCGTTATGCCTCGGTGGAAACGGGTCACAACTTTGTTTGTTTCCTTTTTCCAGATATATTTCCCCCCGGAATTAAACTCAACTCGGGCTCGGTTCTTAAAGGTACCTACAAAGTCAGCACTAAACGTTACACGCATTTGAAAGGCGAATGGGTCTCCGTTGAAATCCAACATTCCAATTTCATCGCTGGATAATTCGTACCTTACGTTCTGGCCTTTAACAGTGAGCGTGCCGCGCTCAAACGTAATAATCTCAGGCTTCTCAGCCTCGGGATTTTTTACTTTCTCATACACAAGTTGCTCACCATTCGTGTTGTATAAAACAAAATCTTCTGGTTTTTCCGGATCGATTGACGCACCATTTGGTAATCTATCCGTCAAGATAATCTTATTGGGCTTAGTAACGGACTCGTTTGGAATACTGTAAGTTGGCTGATAAACCGTGTAGTAGAAACTGTTTAGGTCATTCTCGTCACGGTTGATTGTTGCGCCATCTAAGTCGTTGTACTTAGGATCAAAGACTGGATTTGTGTGGACCGTTTTGGTAGGCTTATCAGGCTCAAGCGGAACAATGGACCCCGTAGAGAATGACTGCCAAGTGAAGCCCAGTTCACTTCTCAACATATACTGTTGAACGACTCCAGTCAGCGGGAAGGAAACTGCACCTTTTTCATAGTCAGCTGCACCGAGGAAGTCCCCCCAATCGCCCGGCCAGTCTTCAGCGTCTCTCACAACCCCTCTACCAAAGCCTTCATACCATTTATTATCTGCGTGGGCCTTAACGAATGAGCCCTCAGACAATTTTGCTGGTAAGCTCAATCGTGTACCGGCCCATTCATGTTGCTCGTCTGTATTACCATTTAGCGAACCAAACGTGAAGTAGGCACTGTGGTCCTCCTCACTAACAAATTCAGGAAATTCAAGTGCTCTGGTTCCATCTTCGTTCGTAAACGTGATATCGATATTGAGTTCTTCGATGCCGTTGTAGACGATACCTGAGTAGAAGTTACTGGAGAAATCGATGAAAGGTTCCTGCAGTCTTTTCGGCGTTTTACCCTTATCACGGTACGTCATATTTGAAATTTTGACGATAGCGCCCATCTTTTTATCTGGCTTCTCTGCCTGATTAGAATCGGTATATGCCCCTACCTCTGGGTAGTACACAACGATTTCTTGGTTTTTAAGATCTGGATTTCCTGGGAGGGCTACCGCATGCGACAGTGCATTGCTTTTTTGCTGGTAGGAAACGTAGTAGAATTTTCTAAAATTATCCCCTACATAGAATCCAGCAACATTTTTCCCATCTTCTTCCGATGTCTTGTCAACAACCTCAACACCCTCTTGACCTATAAGATTTCCACCAATGTCCATCTTTTCTGACCAGCTTCCGATTTGAACCTGGCCCTGATGAACCTTAATATTCTCACCAGTCAGTCGTGTTGCTGGATCCTCCGTTGGTGTCGAAAGGGTCGTCTTTGTCAGGGAAGACTTTTTGGCGTCACTCGTTTTCGTAACTTCCTCAGTTGCTTTTGTATCTTCCGTAGTATCTTCCTTGGGCGTCGTTTTCTCAGCAACCTTCTTAGTCGTGTTGTTATCGTTGTTAGGCGTTACCGTTTTCTGCGACTTCTTTTGTTTTGTCTTTTGCGAGTCTTTCTTTTTGGTAGAAGTATCTTTATCCTTGTCTTCCACTACCGTTTCTTCAGCAGCTTCGTCATCCGCGTCGCTGTCCTCAGCCTTAACTTTAATTTCATGAATCCCTTCAACATCTACTGGCGTGTCACCAAGCTTTAGCTTAAGCAGCAATGTTGGGATCAGTAGCGGGTCAGCCAACTTGATAGGCACAGTCAGCTTCACATTCTGTACTTCTTCTTGTTCGTTATTGAGCAAGAGTTGGTGTTCTTCATCAACTTCGGCTGTAATATCCTTGTCCGGGTCTAAGTCAGTAATTTTACCTGGCTTAAACTTAGCGTTGTCTTCATTATCCAACGTCACCACCGTCTCGCCCTCAGGAATCTCAATGGCTAGTTCCAATTGCAGATCCTGAGGTTGGTGACTGGTAATTTCCGTAACAACTCCGCCCGTCTTATCCTGGAGAGTCGCCGTTGAAATACTGGCTTCCCGTTCCTGCGCTTGCGTGCGTAGAAACGATGTCAAACCAACGAAACACGTTATTAGTAAAATTATTCTTAGCCATTTTTTCATGAGGCAATCCTCCATCTTCAAGCGGGTGGCGAGCTGTCTTCTTTTCGAGTAATTTCAGAATAACAGTGAAATGTGAAAAACTTATGAACACCATATGTGTTTTATAATAACATTAACCATGTTGTTGTGTTATATATTGAAGTAATTACACAGACGTCTAAACAGTTAAATGCTTGCGACTGCTATTTCTTCTATAAATATGAAAAGTTAGCTGTTGCTGCAAAACATTAAGATGACTCTCTTGAAATGAAGGCAATCCAACTCAGAGAGTTCACTTCAACAGTTCAAATATTCGGTAACAAGTTTAATTCTAAAATCTAAATCAAATTTAACCATAATAAAATCCCCAAGGTTAGATTTCCATCCAACCTTGGGGACCACTTGACACAGCTTATTTTTTGAAAATCACCTAATGCCTAGGTAAAAATAATTCAAGCCGCTGATATTACGTTGAAGACTTTACAAAATGATCTTTTTCGGATTACTTTCTGTATAATTACTTTCAATATCATCAAAGATATCATTAGCTAGCTGCTTAAATGCCTTTTGAGAATTAGCGTTAGCTGCCACTCCACCAATAATATTATTCGTCTTATTGCTAGACTGCCAATAGGTCTTCATATCAATGATATCACTTGTAATACCAACCCCTGCATACATCTCTAGAAAATTTCTGATCCCTTGAACTGAAAAGTCTGCTTTCGATTGGGCTTTACTATACATAAGATCAAACAATTTTCCGGCTACACTACTTAAAGAAAAAATACCCGGCGTTTTCTGAATCACCCATTTATTTTTATCATCAATACGGTCAGGAAATGCCGATGGCATAATCTCCCTCAAAGCCTCCCAGAAATTACTAATAAATTTCGCTAAGTCATTCCCCATCACTTCTTCAGTTTTTTCTGAGTTTTTTATAGATACATTCTCATCCGAAACTCCGGTAATTTGTTGTAAAATAACTTTACTTGCGCCTCGGCCAGTAATTAATGGTTTAAGAGCTGTCACAAAAGAGGTCGTAGATGCAATGGTACTACTATTCTTTGTTTGCCCAACGGAAATACTCTGAAACCAAACAGAATTTGGGTCATCATTAAGAACCATTGCAGCATTAAGCGCCACTAATTGAGCTCTTTTGGTGGCATTCAAATCAGAATTAACTGAATTCTCACTCATCTCTTTCAATAATTGGAGCGCCAAATCCGTAGCTACTCGTTTAGGAGTACTATTAATTTCATAAAAGCTCTGAATTTCATCAACTCTATTTTTTGTTAACATAATCACATAGGGCAACTCAAAGTCCTCAAGATTCTTAATCTTCAGATCACGAATAGCGTACTCAATGCCTTTAATACGGTGTTGTCCGTCAACTACTCGTAACTTGTAATTGTCTCCCAAGGTAACTCTAACTAGTGGTATTTTTAATTTTCCAAGATTCATCAGCTCAACAGTAGCTTCCTTGCTATCATCAAGATCAGAAATAACAGTGTCTTGTGTCTCGTTCAAATCAATTACGTCTCCATCAAGCTGTAAAGAACTACTCAATGTAATAGATGTAGGTAACCAGAACGAATCTTTTTTAAACTGCCGTCCAATTTTCCGATAATGTGCAGGAATCGGCTTTCTCTGACTCCCCTGTTCATCAATCGGCTTGTTGGGCTCCCAAACATCAATATCATAAACATCTAACATATCTTGAATGCTCATGATCCCAGTAATAATGTAACGATTCCGTTGACGGCCTAAAATTCCATATAAAGTCTTCTTCATAATTATATTCTCCTTTTACCTATATAACGTTCAAGCACAAATTACAAAAAACAAGTAAATCGATAGGATCAAATAACTGATACCAACGAATTCTCATAAATCGTTGGTGATCATCAATCTAATTGGTGACGAACTGTAAGCTTCGTTAGCGCAGTATTTACTGGAATAACATGACTGGCTCGACCATGTACGTGAAGGTTAAAAACCACAGCCGCTTGTCCACGCTAGCTAACCCAATGAGAGTATATTCCTACTTCTATTTTTCACAGAGCATAGCTCACCAAAACGATGTCACCAACATCAACTAGCCAGATAAAGTGAAATCGAGTTTGACGCTCAATTAAAAACAAAATTGTATTCTCTTTTCAATCGTGCTTACCAATGATGGTATCACTCACGAAGTAACAGAACTATTCTTGAGTCTCTACTTTCTTCAGCCAGTCCGTCTTTGATTTTCGACCCAAACATACAAGAGTACTTCTAAACAATACCTGCTCCTCCTTATTCGAATAATCAGTTACACTTCCCACATCCAGACAGTCAGTAAAAAAATAAATTTATTTCTTGGAATTATCTGCCTCCCACTTTTAAGCATCTTAATAGTAGATCCAAAGTTGGCTAAAGTCAAGATCTATTTTAAAGATCATAAAAATGGATCTAACTTTTTTATTCTCTTGAATAGTCTCATACTTTGCTTCCCCCCCCATGGAAAAACTATACTAATCCGCATATTGATTTTTTATCCCCGGCTTAAATTAAACGTTAGATCTATGATATAGCCTCCATAACTACCCACTTAGCGATTAATTCCAAGAAAAACCGCATCACTTATGATATGGAGACCCCTCATTAATCATAAAAGCCCGGTAAACCTGCTCCGTCAGCACCAATCGCATCAACTGGTGCGGCAGCGTGAAGCGGCCAAACGAGATTTGCGTGTTCGCACGCTTCAGGACGGCTGGCGTCAGTCCCAGCGAGCCACCAATGACGAAAGTGATATCTGAGTGGCCGTAGGTGGTCAAGTCCTTGATCTCCTTGGCAAACTCCTCCGATGACCGTTCCTTGCCCAGGATGGCCAGTGCGTAGACGTATTCGCGGTCCTTGATCTTACTCAGGATTCGTTCGCCCTCCGCCGCCATCACCTGGTCCATTTCTGCCTGCGACATGCTTTCTGGGGCCTTTTCATCCGGCACCTCGACGATACTGAATTTGCAGAAACGGGAGAGCCGCTTGGCATACTCCGCGATGCCCTGTTTGAAATACTTTTCCTTTAGTTTACCCACGACGACGAATTTGATGTTCATAATTATCCTCCTATACACAGGTTGTCCACAAAGTTATCCACAGGTGTACAATCTACTTTCCTAGATGTTGGGGGTAAATTGCGTCCCACCTACGACATCTATTTTTTGCTAAAATGTCAATCCTTATTTAGTTATCCACCGCTTTTGCGCAAAACAGACGTTCGGTGTTCTCGCTTACAATCCTTGCTGTATCAGTGTTTGCACGCCATCCACAACGGATAAAGTTTTTCTTTCCACAGTTATCCCCAGTGCCTGTGGATAACTTTTGCACCGCTATCAATGCCGTTCTAGTCCTGTTCATAACTTTTCTACCGGTTGGGGTCGCGTTTGTCCCCCAAGTTATCCACAGATATAATTACCGTTATTTTTGCGGCTGAATTACGTGGGGGCTTCAGGGTTAGTTCGTTCGGCCAGCCAACCGGCGGGTACGTTTTCATCCCACCTCACCCGACCCTAAACTTCGGCTTTTCATTGAATAGTTTATCATACGCAAAAAGCGGCCGCTGGAAAAATCCAACGACCGCTTTCATTTTGACTAACTTTCTGAGTTTTCCGTCGTACTGGTCGTGCTCTTTAACTGTGAACTACTCTCGGTCAACTTGACCTTCGTCGTCTGCTTCTTACCGTTATGATAGTAAGTCATCGAGACGGTATCGTTCAGCTTATACGTGTAGAGGATGTCCCGCAGCGTCGATTGGTCGGAAATCTTGTGACCACCCAACTCCGTGATGACATCATACTTGGACAGGCCGGCCTTCTTCGCTGGTGACCCAGCCGAAGCGCTCATGACCACGACCCCGGCATCCACACTAGATGGCAACTTCAGGACTGACTTCTGTTGCGAGCTGGAAACGTTGGCTAAGTCGACGTAGGTAATCCCCAACGCTGGCCGCACAACCTTACCCTTCTTCACAAGCTGATTGATGATGTTGACCACTTCGTTTGACGGAATGGCAAAGCCCATCCCCTCAACACTCGTGCCTTCAGCGTCACTGGCAATCTTCGATGAGGTAATCCCCACGACTTGCCCACCGACGTTGATCAACGCCCCACCAGAGTTCCCAGGGTTGATCGCAGCATCCGTTTGGATAACCGTGGCGTTCCCAGTCTGGGTTCCAGCAGAGTTCGTCGTCTCAATCGTTCGCTTCTTGGCGGAAATGATTCCTTCCGTCAGCGAGGTCGCGTACTGGCTACCCAGTGGGGACCCGATTGCCAAGGCGGTCTCGCCGACCTTGATCTTATCGGAGTTCCCGAACGAAGCGACCGTCTTCAAGTCGGCACCGTTAACCTTCAGCACGGCCAAATCAGTCACGGAATCCTTCCCGACTAACTTCGCTTGCAGCTGCTTACCCGAGCTGGTCACGACCCGTAACGCTGACGAGCCGGAAACCACGTGATTGTTGGTCACGATGTAAGCCGTATTGCCATCCTTCTTGTAAACGACCCCGGAACCTTCCGAAGCCTCTTCCAATTCGGATTTTGACTTGCTGGAGTTAGAGGACGAACTGTCCCCAAACAACTGCCCCAGCGTGTTACTACTACTATTCTGCTTCTGCAGGTTGACCACGGAGACCATGGCCCCCTTGACCTGGTTAAAGGCCTTGGTGGATTGGCTGGACACGTTGACCGTCACATTGGAGGTCTTCGTGTTGCCATTGGAGTTACTGCTGCTAGGAACAGCCGTATCATTAATACCACTATTATTAATATAAGAAATACCACCGTAAGCCACACCACCGCCAAGTAGTCCGGCGACGGCCGCCGTAACGGCCACCTTGGTTAAAGTGATGCCGCCCCGCCGCTTCCGTGGTTGGGGTTCCGGCGTGGGTGTTGGTGTTGCCTGGTTATTATCATTAGCTTGATTGTTTTGATTATTATTGTTGTTATCCATAGCATTGCGCAAGACGCGCGCTAACCCTCCTCTTTCGTCGGCCGGGGCGATAAGGCCCCCAACCGTATTTTTGATAACTCTTATAATAGCTGGATTGTGTGAATTTTTTTTGACAAATCGTTGCCGAAGTCCTAAAGTTTACGTTTTCTTTATAAAGCGACTAGTGGCGTAGCTTCCTCCGGGTTGGTATCGATCAACTGGAAGTCGTGGCCCACGCCAAAGTCTCGGTTCTCCATCATGGAGGCCACAGTCAGGTGACACAGCGACTGCATGTTATTGTGCAGGCTCCGGTGACCCAGGTAAATCTTCTTGGTCCGGTTGCCCAGCACATCCATCAGGGCATCGGCGCCCTCTTCGTTGGACAGATGGCCCTTGTCGCCGAGGATCCGTTGCTTCAATGGCCACGAGTACTCGCCCATCCGCAGCATTTCCACATCGTGGTTACACTCCAGCAGGTAGGCGTCGGCATCGGCGATCACGCCTTCCACGTGCTCCGATACGTAGCCGGTATCCGTCAAGATCACGAAGGTCTTACCGTGGTAGTGAATCGCGTAGAATTGGGGCTCCGCAGCATCGTGAGACACTGAGAAACTCTCCACGTCAATATCGCCAAACGTTTGGACGGTATCCGGGGCAAACAAGTTCTTCTGAGCCAGATCAACCTTACCGATCTTTGCGCTCATCGCGTCCCAGGTTCCCTGGTTAGCGTACACGTCGAGTTGCTTGTAGCGCCGCGCCAAGATACCCACGGCCTGCCGGTGATCCGAGTGTTCGTGGGTGACGAGGAGGGCGTTCACGTCCTTCATGTCCCGGTCGATATTGCCCATTAACTTTTCAATCTTCTTGCCACTCAACCCGGCATCAATCATGATGCGTTCGTTGGGGCTCTCCACGTAGCACACATTTCCCGTACTGCCGCTGGATAACACGCTGATGCGTAGGTCATCCGCTGTTGCTGTTTCCGTCCGCAAATCCATTCGACCTCTCCTTAAAATTCAATACCGTAATAATACCGCATTTCGACATCCTTGTAACTAATATTCATTTTCTTGTACTGTCGACCGGTCCTTGTTGCCCGTACCTGGGTTGGGCGGTCTCTACTGCACCACCCGCGAGTCGCTGGCTAATCTCATCATTCACTCCGAAAGGCCTCAAACAAGTAAAAAGGCGGCCGTGGCCGCCCTTTCTTATTCGCTAGTTGTCGCGGTTCCGCTGACGGTCTTGACGTTACTGTCCGACGTCAGGATTGCCCCGGTAAAGGCATTGACGTGTTTCAGCTGCAAGACGCCCGCGTTACTCCCGCTGTTGGTCTTGACCGCGATGACCCAGGTTGGAATATAGACGCTGCTGTTCTTTAAATTAAAGTAACGGGTATAGGCCAGCTTGGTCCACACAATCTTGGTGTTATTGGCGATCTGGTTATATTGGTACAGCCAGATCAGCGCCTTACGTTCGGAAATCGTGTCTGTCTTTTCACGCAAGGTCTTCACATCCGTCAAGTACCCCTGCGTGTAGCCGGTCACGGTGCCATAGTTCGTCAGGCTAAACCGAATTTCACCGTATTTCGAATAAATCTGTCCGTCCGTCACGCGTTGCGTGTAGACCACCGTATTGCGGCTGGACAATTGTTTATTATATTTATACTCGCCGCCGTTCAGAATCAACGTGGCGTTGTTGACGACCGTATCCAAGGCCTTGTCCGGGTGATCGACATCCACACCGGTAATCGCGGTCTTGAAGGTCGAGGTGAAGGTGCCATCCGTCTGGTAACGGACCGTCTGATCTGACAGCTCCGTTAGCTCACCCTTCACACTATCGTTATTACTCGTGGAGACGTAGTACCCCTCACCACTCTGCTTGGACGGGGAATTGAACTTGATGTCGTCCGTCCGCATTTCCTTGATGATCGTCGTATCACTATCCGCCGAACGACTGGAGGTGGCATCCGTCTGACCAGTCGTATCGTGTTGAAACGCTGCGAACAGGAATATATCAATTGCAATGAACGCGACTAGAAATAGCCACTCGATGCGCCGAAAATCCATGCCAGATTGCCCTCCCTTTCAGCAGATTACTGTTGTTGCTTCAACAGTTGCGTGTAGGTCTTCCAGCTACCGTTATAGTGAACGTACCACGTTGGCGTCAGGTTAACGACCTTATCGGATGATGAGGACGTCAGCCACTGATAGCCAATTTGGAGGCTACTGATCTTAGATTTATGATAACCAGCAGCGGTCAACTGGTCAATGACGGCCTGAGTCCCTGGCAACGTGACGGATTTCTTATCCGTCGGCACTGGAACCTGCAGGCTATACAGTGAGAAGTTGTAGCGGCGGACACCCTGTGAGAGCATCTGAATCCGCGCCGCGCCGTAGTTACTCTGATTAAAGATCGGGAACCCTTCGACGAAACTCCGGTAGGTCACCGTTGAGTTCGCCGAACTGTAGCCGTAGTACCGCAAGTTTTCCATCGGAATCCCAATGGTCTTGACCGCACTATAGCTGGCCTTGAGCGCCTGGCTAAAGCTCAGTGACGACTGCAGAGCACTGTAATCCTCAAACAACGCGGTCCCTTGCTTGTTGTAGACCGTCAGTTGCCGCGAAGCCCCATCACTATAGATGGTATTGTCCTTGTTCTTCTTCGCCGAAACGTTGGTCGACTCCCCCTTATTCAGAAGGCGGGTCGTAAAGTAATCGGTCGACTGTTGGTTGACCAGATAGCTATACGATGGCACGGCCACACCTGACTTGACGTAGGCCGTAGCCGAATCACTCAGCCACTGCATCTTCACGTTGATTCGAAAGAGATTTTCCTTCATAATCTTACGAATTGCCGAGGCGTTTGCTGTCTTCACCGCTACTTGATAGACATCTTGGTCCTTATCGTCCAGCAAGTAGATATGGTGATTGTCATTCAACGGCACCACGATCCGGGAAAACCGGGTCGCGTGGCTATTCAACGAACTATTGAAGACGGTATTAAACATTTTGACATTGATTGGACTAGCGTAAGACAGCATCAAGCTACTCTTCCGCGTCAGATAGGTCATATATTCACGCTTGGAGCTGATATTGACCTTATTGACCCGACTAAATTCCCATTTGGACAGTGCTTCACGCAACTCGGTGGTCAGATTAACTTTTCGGTTATTCAGGAGTTCCTGATTCCCGTTGGCATCACTGTAAACCACCTGCGTTGGGAGGTAGACATCCTTTTGTGGCCGGGTACTTAGCTCAGTCGTGGGTGTATTCGAACTACGCTGACGGTTCCGCTCGTACTGCGCCGGATTGGTCCAGATCATCGCGGATAAGACCACGCTGACGGTGACCGCAGCGGCCAGTCCCAATGGCAAGAAGGCTTTAGTTATCTTCATCCCAAAGATCCTCCTCCTCGTACGGCTTGTAAGGCAGGGAAATGTAGAACGTTGACCCCCGACCTTCGCGACTGTCGACCCAGATTCGTCCACCCAGGAGCTGGACAACTTCTCTGGAAATTGCTAATCCTAGACCAGTCCCACCCTGGGCCCGTGAACGAGCCTTATCGACCCGGTAGAAACGATCGAAAATCCGGGGAATATCTGCCCGTGGAATCCCGAGGCCTTGGTCAGAGACGCTGAGAATGACGTTGTTGTGCGTCTCCAGCAGCCGGCAGGTCACAGTTCCCCCATCTGGGGAGTATTTGATGGCGTTGTTCATTAAGTTATCAAGGACTTGCGTGAACCGATCGGTGTCGATTTCAACCCAGAGGTCGCGCTTGGTAAAGTCCCGCTTGATGATGTAGGTCTTTTCAGGCCGATCATCCTGCTTCAACATCATGTCGAAGCGGTCGAGGACGTAGTTAAAGAGTTCATTTAAATTGACCATTTCCAGATCAACCTTTTGCGTCCCGGAATCCATCCGTGACAAGGTCAAGAGGTCGTTGATCATCCGAATCATCCGATCAGTTTCTTCTTGTGTGACCTTCAGGAACTTCGGCGCGATCTCAGGATCCTTCCAGGCCCCTTCTGACAGGGATTCAATGTAGGCCCGCACACTCGTCAACGGCGTCCGCAGTTCATGCGAGACGTTGGAAACGAATTGCTTCCGGTCCTGATCGATCTTCTGTTGTTCGGTGACGTCATGGAGCACACAGACCAATCCAGAAATGAAGCCAGACTCCCGTTGAATCAAGGAGAAGTAGGCTTGGAGGATCAGGTCGTGTTCTTTAGTAGAAAAGTCCAAGACTAAATCGTCCGGATCTTCCAATAGTTCGCGCAACGTATAGTCGTCACGAATGTCTAAGAGATCCAGAATTGATTTACCCACGGCGCTATCGGTTTCCGTATCCAGAAAACTGGCGGCCGTTTCGTTAATAATTGTGACATTTCCGCGCCGATCGGTGGCAATAACGCCATCGGTCATGTGTGACATCACAGAATCTAGCCGGCGGCGTTCGGACTCAGTGGATTCCTGAGCCTCTTCCACCCGCACAGACAGGTTATTGACGGCACTGGCCAATTGGCCCAGTTCGTCGGTTCCGTAGACCCGCACGTGCCCAGAGTAGTCCCCTCGAGCGATCCGGAGCGTCTGTTTCTTCATTTCATCGATTGGCCGGGTAATTGCCCGGGAAATAATGATGGCCATAACCAAACCCAATATGATGGCAACAAACGTTGCGGAGACGTAGATCAGCGTGATTTGATTGATATTTTGATAGACGGAATCGAGACTCGACCGCATGTAAATAACCCCGACCAATTCGCTGTTGTTGCCCTGGGTGCGAATCAATCGCGTAATTGTCGTGTAGTAACGACTATTATTTTGCGAGTTATAGGTTGTGCGGATCACGTCACGGTTGTTATAGATTGAGTTCTTAATGTTATTGTCGGTGGTCTTTTGGCCAACGATCCCTTGGTTATCGACTTCGTTGGTTCCCCGAATGGTCCCCTTGTTGTCGATGACCCGAATCTGGGCGTTGTTAGTGTTATTGATCTCCGATAAGGTCGATTTAATCTGTTTATCTGATTTGGTCGTATTCGTTGTCGACAGCTCATCCGACAAGCGGTTCACGATGTACGTTTGCACAACTTGTTGGGATTTGAACGTGTTTAAGTTCTGACGTTCCAGTTGCCGGACAAAGACGGCACCAACGATCTCCAGCGTTAATAATAGGAGTAGCGCGAAGACCAGCGCGATTTTAAAGTGAATCGACTGGAAAAATTTAATTTTGCTATTCACGAAGTCACATACTCCTCCAATGCGAGATTTAGCGGTAACCCGCTAGCTTAGGCCTGATCGGAATCAGGGTTGCGCAAATAGTAACCGACACCCCGCCGCGTTACCAACCAGGTTGGGTGACTTGGGCTGTCTTCGATCTTTTCACGCAGACGACGCACCGTGACATCCACGGTCCGCACGTCACCAAAGTAGTCATAGCCCCACACCGTTTGCAGCAAGTGTTCCCGGGTCATGACCTGACCAATGTGTTGGGCCAAGTAATGAAGCAATTCGAATTCACGATGGGTCAATTCAATATTGGATCCTCGCTTAGAAACAGAGTAAGCTTCGGGATGAATCGTTAAGTCACCGATCTCAATGTCTTGGTTTTCAGGTTCTTCGGGTTGGGCGTGCGCTGCAGTATTCTGCCGCCGCAAGTTGGCTTTAACCCGCGCGACCAGTTCTCGGTTGGAGAATGGCTTGGTCACGTAATCATCGGCTCCTAATTCCAGGCCGAGGACCTTATCCAGTTCAGAGTCCTTCGCCGTCACCATAATGATTGGCATATCGTGCTTTTTACGGATCTCCCGGGCAACTTCCAGCCCATCGACCTTAGGCAACATTAAATCAAGGATTACCAGATCAGGATCGCCGTCCTCAACCTGTTGGATTGCGGCCTCGCCATCGTAGGCGACGTCCACTTCGTAACCCTCTTTTTCCAAATTAAACTTCATAATATCAGTAATAGGCTTTTCATCATCGACAACTAGAATTTTTTTAGGCATAATTAAAAATTTCCTCCTTAAAGGGAAATACAGTCCGATCCGATAATTGCAGGATTATCGGCAGGCCAGCCATTGGATGTCAAGGTACCATCGTCAACGGGGCCACTACGATTATTGTACGGTTTACGTGTTACTCGTTTAAAGTCAAGGAATAGTGGATCAGTCATTGTCACCAATCCGGTGTTTTTTAGGTGCGCTGACCGGCCTGATAAGGTTCCAGAGTCGGGAAAACAACGCTACCTGAATTATAACACATCATGAAGTTTCTTTCAGTTTAGAGCCCAAGCGGGTTTAAGGTGGTGTTAAAGAACTATTTCCCGGGAAATGTTAAAATGTATTAGACACATGGGCGTGTTTTGTCCGATTTTGATTTTTTTATTATTCTCGTCCTAACGAATCCATCCCGATTTGGCTTAAAACCAGCTAAATCTCAAAAAAATTTTTATTTTTTCCAATCGCGTTAAATTCCCGGTAAATTAGGGGATTGGCGGCATAAAATAACCAATTTTTTGAATAAAAATCAACTTTTTTTCAAAAAGGGGTTGCACACCCCTAATCCTCATGATATGATAGTTCTCGTTGATATGGAAGACATACAACAGCAACAAATCAATCACATGGGCAGTTAGCTCAGCTGGCAGAGCAACGGACTCTTAATCCGTGGGTCCAGGGTTCGATCCCCTGACTGCCCATAACTACTAATCAGCTTTCACGAAGACATCTTCGTGGTTGCTGATTTTTTTGTGTCTTCAATTTATAAATATCCGTTTTTGTTATGTTTATTCAGTTTGCATTGCTGGCCCAGAACCCATCTTGCTAGCAGCGGTTCTTCTGTCCATCCGTTAGCCTCCCCCTCATGCTTTTAGTATACTTAAAGTAAGCCATAACTAAATAGTAGGAGGAGCTTAACATGAACGACCAACCCTTTTCAACAAATATGCTGACCTTAGAAGTTCTCGACGCCATCTGTGACCGCTTGGGGATTCGGCCTAGCGCTTTGATTTTTCTCGACCACGATTTTTCTAATGACGAGATTACTGCATTGGAGACCTATTTGACACAACACTCGCTCGGCCGCGTTAAGACAACGCTAACTGATCTCACTGCCCAACTTCTCACGATCAAGCCAACTTTCACGCCAGAGACCGCGCAGACGATCGCTCGTGAGCTTTGCACCGCCTGGCTTCAGGAAGACCGCTACACCCAGACATTAACACTGGCCTAAGCGCACTCGGCATCTACCTTTGAGGTGACTATTATTTTTTCTTTTTACTATGAGAAAATGACAGTTGCCCTTTTTATTTGTCCTTTTGTACCCAAGTTATCTGGACTTCTGACAATTAAGGTACTAAAGTAGTTTTGTATTTACATATTAATCGACCGGCGTAACTGACCAATAACTGGCTGTTAACGCCCCGCCATTTTACATAGAGAGGCCTGGTTTTACGATGAAGTACCATCTATTAGGAATATTAAGCTGTCTCGTCTTGCTGGGGAGTGTTCCGGCAGCTGCCGCGACGAAGAACCCCACCCCCACGACCAAGTACCGTTACGCCACTAAGAAGGCGTCCGTCTACACCAAGTCTACGAGCAAATATTACCGTTCCGTCTGGAACAACGCACGGTCGACTTGGAATAAGAAGAAAGTCTTCAAGTGGTCGACCACGAAGAATAAGCAATCGCGGTCATACGTGACCACCGTCAGCAAGAAGACCGGGATCTGGACCAACGCCACAGGAATGGCTTACAACGGCAAGTCCTTTGATAAGAAGGGCAATCAGACTGGTGCTGGCATGTACCTCAACCGGACCGTGCTGAAGAAATACAAATACAACAAGGCACAGCGAACCAATGTGGCCATTCACGAGCTCGGGCACGGCCTGGGACTCGGGCACAACGCGGCCAAATCCGTCAGTGTTATGGGCCCAACTAACCGGAAATACACGATTCGGAACTGTGATGTTCGTGGCGTTAGGAAGGCCTATTCGACGCCAGCCAAGACCCGTGACACGCTGGCTTCATCTGCTAAACCAGAACTAGAAGTTGACCACATCAAGGATTATTCCAACGGAATTAGCGGCGTTCAAAATATCAAGCGGACCGCAAGTGTCATTGTCGAAGGTGAAATCATCAAGAGCGTCAGTCATCACAAGGCGCCCAAGAACTACTACACGACCCAAACGATGCGGATTGACCACCACTTTAAGGGCAAGACCGGTAAAACCATTACCTTCACGCAAGGGGGCACCAAGAACATGGCCGTGGCCGAGAGTGAGATTCTTCCTAAGAATGAAGAAATCGTGGTCATGCTGGCCAAGAATGTCAATGGCAACTACTACGTCATCAACGATGGGCAAGGGATGTTCGTGGATACCCACAAGAATAACGGTCATGAGCTATTCGAACACGTCTCAGACCACAACATTTATACAGAAGATATGCTCCATTAATCAAAACCGACGACTGCGGGAATTCTCCCTAAGTCGCCGGTTTTATTGGTTTTAATGTTCATTTTATAAGCGATCTTGTATACAGTTTGACGTATAAAGCGGTTAAACATTGACTTAGTTGTCAAACTTCCGTAGTGTGAAGGCTAAACTAGGAGGCTAACGATGAACAAACTAACCCTAGGCATATTTGTCGCTGTGATTCTCGTGGGCACCGGTGCCGGCCTAACGTTTAAGGCCAGTACAGCCAGCGCGCCCTTCACCGTTACCAAAGTCCAATACAATGGTCACACCCACAAGCTCCTTCTCAAGACGAAATCCGCGCGCGCTCAGAACCTCAAGGTCACCTACAAAGGGAAGACCATTGCGCAATCATCCCGCGCCTCTAAGCACCACCACTTCAAGGTCAAATTCCGCGGCTACGGCACCTTCAAGGTCACCAATGGTCATCTAACCAAGAAGGTCGCTGCCAAGCGTTACGCGACCGCTAAGCCGGTTCTCCAGTCCGCTAAGACCCCCGCTGGCCAACAAAACTGGCAACCCACGGTCAAGGTCCCCGTACATAGCAAGGTCATCCTTAAATTCCGGGGGAAGGTCTATCACGCCGATGCACAAGCCAAACACCAGGTGACGTTTAAAGTTCCCGTTAGGACCCGTTCGTCCGATCAGGCCTTTCGTCAGGAACAAGTCACGTTGACTGCTAAGCAGCCCCATAAGAAGACTAGTAAGCTCCTTCAACGCAAGATTGGTCTCGACTTTCCTGCCTAAACTAAAAAACAGCTACCTCTAAAAGATAACTGCAGATCACTTCAACGCGAGTGGTAGCGCCGAATCGCCTCAAACAGGTCGATCACGGCGAATAAACTGATGAATCCACCCACACTCTTTAAAATTAAAAGACCATAACTTAACCAGAATAATTGCCCCTGTGACAGATAATCGATGGTACCCTTGGCTAAAACCACGGGAACCAGCATGCATAAGAATATTTCTAATAGGTCAACCGTTTGCACAACTTGATCTCGCAAGATTTTTTGAAAACTCACTGCGCAGCCTCCTCCAGGTCGGACCCACCCCATTTAGTTGTCGATTTGCCGCCGACTGACGTCAACGTTCCCCCAAATCAACGACCAAAACGGTTCCCCGAGGTCCTCCTTGGTCTCATAGTACCACAAACTAATCGCTAACTGATTAGTTTTCTGATACAACTATTTTCAAGCTTAAAAACAAAAAAAGCCGCCCGCAATTTTGCGGCACAGCTTTCTCAGATAGGGGTTGGATTTCACTTGGTGAGTGGGGTCTCTCGGGGCGAACACTCACGGCTCTTGTTGCTTTGTGGCTGTTACATTCTCAGCTTATTTCCAGTAAGCGTACTTGTACTGTGCATCGGTCATCATGGTGTACTTCAAGCCACCCACTTGGTTTGAAACCAGGTGTGCTTTGGCTTGTTGGTAGAGTGGCACGAGACCAGCTTGTTGGGTCACGTACTTGTCGGCTTCCTTCATCAGATCCCACCGTTGTTGCGTGGTGTAAGTGGAAGTGTCATCGATCTTCTTTAACAGGTTGGTGTAGTGTGCATTGTCCCACTTCGTGAAGTTAACCGGACTGGTGCCGTCAGCCATTTGTAAGAAGTCAGATGGATCCCGCCAACCAGTGTTCCAGCCATCCAGGTCGATGTCGAAGTTCCCGGCAGAACCCTTCGCAATCTGTTGGGCCAGTGGCATGGACTTGATAGTCAACTTCAGACCAGGCATGTACTTTTGAGCTTGTTGTTGCAGGTATTGCGCCGCATGCTTCTGTTCATCAGTGTCGGCCGTCAGCAATTCTAGGCTGGCACTCTTAATGCCGAGTTCCTGCTTAGCCTGGTTCCACAATTGCGTGGCCTTCTTAGGGTTGTAGCTCAACAGGTTACCGACATATTCAGAGAAGTCCTTGCCGGTGGTTGGATCATCACCATCGCCATAAGGAATCAAGCTCTTGGCTGCGGCTGATCCATCCTGTAAGACATTCTTGGTCAGCGCGTTCCGATCAATGACGTAGGAGAAGGCTTGCCGTACCTTGGTGTTGTGCGTCACCGTCTTCTTGTCATTGAATTCCAGGAACCGCATGGAGCTGTTCAACGTGGTCTTCAGTTCTTTATTGTTAGCATTTTGCTTGATGTACTGGCCAGATAAAGTCGTCTCTTGGACCTTGCCAGATTTAAATAAACTAGCGGAGGTTCCTGGGTCCTTAACGACCTGAACGGCAACCTTATTGATCTTAACATTCTTGGCATTCCAGTAATGCGTGTTCTTCACGTATGACCAGCTATCCGTTGTGCCACTCCAACCAACTAACTTGTAAGCCCCTTCGGACATCGTCTTCGTGGATGACGTGCCATAATTGCTACCATACTTCTTAAAGAGATCCGTCTTCATAGGATATTCGGATGTTGCCAAGATATCTGGTAACCAAGGTTGCGCCTTTGACAGGGTCAACTGTAACGTTGACTTGTCCAACGCCTTTACACCCAGTGACGAAACAGCCTTTTTGCCCGCTTGAACGGCATCGTAGTTCTTCAGGAATTTCAGTTTGTTCGCCACTTGTGATTTTGACTTAGGGTTGATCTGCCATTGGAAGGAGGTGACGAAATCTTGCGCCGTGACGGGATCACCGTTGGCCCACTTGGCTGCCTTCTTGATCTTGAACGTATAAACCGTACCATTCTTCGTTGGCTTAACGACCTTTTCGGCCACGCCGGCAACGACCTTACCATTTTCATTCAGTGTATACAAGCCTTCTTGCGTCTGGGAAATGATGCTAGAACTGTTGGAATCCCCAGAAATTGCTGGATTGGCCGTAGCCGGATTCCCAACCATGGTGACGTTCAATGCCTTATCATCACTACTCTTGGCCTGCGTGGTGCCACAACCTGCTAATGCTGCAATTGCCAATAACCCGAAGCTTAATCCTACTAATTTTTTCATAATCCAATCCCTCATTTCATTCAACTAAAAAGAGCCACTCATCCTCGTTGGTTTCCTCAAACCAACAAGGGCGAATGACTCGCGGTACCACCTTGTTTTATCTCTCATGGAGCTGATCACAGCCAGCTCTCCGTGCGGTAATGGGCACGACCCAGAGGTAACTACTACTTTCATTACCGCGACGCTCCGATGCGCTTCACCCTAACCATTTGATTCGGCTCCCATCGGCCCGAACTCGCTTGGCAAATTGATTAAGGTTACTCTTCATTGCTTAGTCTCATATATTGATATTAAATTTATCATCATTCATTATTGCTGTCAATACTTTTATAAACATTCATTTTTATGTATATTTTCTGAATATTCGGTTAAAAAAAGAGCTAACCCTTATCCCTGTAGGTTAGCTCTCCTGTATATTCATGTTTAAACACTCAAAAATACGTTAAAATTCGTTTAGATATTCATTTTAGTGTTGTGGCTGATTCTGTTGTTGCTGTTGTCGCGTCGGTGATGTAGTCGTTGTCTGACGACTGACCGTCTTACCTTCTTGACTCGTTGTGGTCTGCGTCTTGATTTCGACGTGACCGCTCCCCGTTGTATTCGTCACTTGTACCGCCGTCTGCCCAGATGTGGGCTTCACGACGGAATCCGTAATCGTTGACTGATTCCGCGGTGGCTGCGCAAATAGTAGCAAGCCGAGCACGAGACCGATCAACAGACCACAGACTCCCCTTATCTGTTTTTTCATGTGCTTTCCCCTATTTCCCTAATAATCCAGATAGTTTCCTAGTGTCATTATACACCATTCGCGTCAGAACTCATTTAAAAATTTCCACACGGTGTTGGTTCCCAGTAATAATGACGCCGTTGAGCGCCAAGATCGCCAGGTTCGCGACCGCCGCAATAATGAAGAGCAGCGTATAGGAGGAATGATCAATGACAATCCCCCCGAACAATGGACCGACCGCCTTACCGACCGAGGCCCAGGCGTTGGCCATACCCTGATATTTGCCTTTAACGGCAACGGGGGTCAGATTGTTGACAATCGCTGGAATGGCTGGAAACGCCGTCGCCTCACCCATCGTCAAGATGACCATCGCAATCACGAAGTGCAGGTAGTCCTTGGCAAAGATCAGGGTCACAAACGATACCGCAACGAAGAAGATGCCGGCATACACTTGCATGTAGAGATTACTAATGTAGTGGGAGAACCAGTTGATCAACGCCTGAAAGACCACGATGAGACCCGCGTTAAGCGTCCACAACAGACTGTAATCCTTCATCGGAATGCCCATTCCCGTCATGTAGACGGATAAGTTCGACACCCATTGTTCGTACATGATCCAGATGACCACTAGTGAAATAAAGAAACCCGCCATGATGCGCCGATTGGGTAGTGCGATGTGCACGTGTTGATTTTCCTGCTTAACGATTTGCCGTTGCATCACGGCTGGCGCATGGTAACACAGAATCGCTACGGCCAGAAAGAGAACAAACAGGCTCGCCGCGATCCCAAAGAGCAGGGTCACGCTGGTATTATAGATGTAGCCCACCATTGCCGTTCCCAAGACGACCCCCAGGTTCTGCGCAAAGTATAACATGTTAAATATGTATCGCCCATCACGGCTATGAATCGTGGTCCCGAGTGAGTTGACCATCGTCAGCGTCCAGCCCGATGCTAATCCCAAGAAGATCAGCGAAATGGGGAACGCCGGCCAGTCATGATTAAAGATCAAACTGCTCAGCGTCAGTAGGGAAACGGTAACCCCACCGATCGTCAGATAATACGGATTCAAGCGGTCAAATAAGCGGCCGCCCAGCACACTCCCGACCACGTTTGCCAGGGAGTAAAAGAGCAAGACGATGCCGACCTCGGTCAGCGAAGTCCCCAACCGATTGTGCATGTAGATCGTGGTCAACGGCCAAATGAAGCTCATGCCAATGCTGCTAAACAGTGCGCCTAGTAACAACCAGCGGAGCCGAATTTCTTGTTTCATAGTGCTCCTCCTTTCGCAAATTGCATGTTAAGCTACATTCTAGCACTAGCCTCCAGGAAATAACTACCCGTCAATTTGCGGAAAGCGTTGTCATTTTGATGACCGCAAGCTTTATAAAATTTCTTACATACAAGGGAGTTCTGCTCATGTCTATCTTATTCATCAACGGTAGCCCACGCCGTCAAGGCAACACCGCAACCCTTGGCAATCGTCTGCTCACCAACATTCCCCACACGACACTGAATCTAGCCGACTATCAGCTCAACTTTGCACAGGACCAACGTGAGACTAAGCAGCCCCAATGGGACCTGACCGACGACTACGAGCACCTCATGACCACCTACTTTGCCCCGGCTAGCGACATTATTCTGGGCACACCGGTCTACTGGTATGGGATGACTGGCCAGCTCAAAGTCTTCATGGATCGCTGGTTCGACAGTTTTAGCCATGACTTTCCGTTTGCCGGCAAGCGGATCTATCTCCTAGTTATCGGCGCCGACCAGCCGGAGATCAAAGCCACTGGTATCACCCAAGCAGTCCGTTACTCCTGTGATTGGCTCGAGATGGCCTTCTGCGGAACAGGTGTTGTCACCGCCGACGGACCGCAAGATGTCGCCCACTTTGCGACGCTCCCTGTCAGTTGTCAGGCGCTGCGTCAGAAAATTAAAACTAACGCCAAATAATGTTTCATGTGAAACATTCGCCATCTAAAATAGCCCCATACCAGTCAATAACCGGTACGAGGCTTAATTTTAGACAAAGAAAAAACCACCGCTCGGGGAAAGCGATGGTCATCGGAGTAGGGGTAACGTCATTATACTAATGACGTTAACTATTTTTTCATTATTCCAGGGGAGGAGGAGTACATGAAAAAAGATTGTTAATCTTTGGTAGAAGCAACCGATTGGTTAACTTCTATGATTCATATAGTAATCTGAAAATATGACGAAAATGTGAACTTTCTAGCACAACCCTATGAATTTTGCGCATAAACACCATTTATCCACTTATTTTCACGAATAAAATAACAATTATGGGTCACAACTTGACTGATATCAATTTATTCGAACCCATTTCGACCACAATTAGTCCCTCGCTACCGGCCGCTCATTGTACCTAAAAAGTGCCTTGAGCGACAACCGCCGTCCAAGACCCCCCCACTAAACTTATTGTTGCCCATCCGGCACATAGGCCACGGATGAGAATTTATTGAATGATTTTACGAATAACAATTTGACGGTTCCCCGAGGACCCGACCGATTCTTTTCAATAATGACTTCAACTTCACCGACATCTTGATCCCCGTCATCACGCGGATCACTGTCGTTACCGCCACCACCGTCTTCATCGCCATCGCGTTCGTAATAGTCATCACGATACAGGAAGGAAACGATATCGGCATCTTGTTCGATTGATCCGGATTCCCGAATATCGGACAACACAGGCCGCTTGTCTTGCCGTTGTTCCACACCCCGTGAGAGCTGTGACAGCGCAATAACGGGCACGTGAAGTTCCTTAGCCAACTTCTTGAGTTGCCGCGAAATATCGGACACTTCTTGTTGCCGACTTTCGTGGTTGGTGCCTTCGATCAGCTGAAGGTAATCGATCACGATTAAACCTAGATTACCCTTTTCCTTGGCCAGGCGCCGACACTTGGCCCGAATTTCGGTAATCTTGTTCCCGGCCGTATCGTCGATGTAGATGCTGGCCTTGGCCAAGCTTCCCATCGCTACAATCAGGTTCTGCCACTCGTCTTCTGAGAGCTGACCAGTCCGCAGATGGTTGGCATCGATGGAGCCTTCCGCACAGAGCATCCGGTTGACCAACGATTCCGCACTCATTTCCAGACTAAAGATCGCCACAGTCTTGTCCGTCTTGGTACCCACATTTTGCGCAATATTCAGCGCAAAGGCCGTCTTCCCTACGGCAGGACGTGCGGCGAGAATCATCAATTCATCGTTGTGCAGCCCCGTCGTCATCTTATCCAGCTCGGCATATCCCGTCGACAACCCGGTGATGATGTCTCCTTGCTCAGATAACTTGTTAATCTCTTCAAAGGAATTGTTCAGCACGTCGCGAATCGGCTTGAAACCAGATTGATTACGGGTCTCCGCCACACTCATGATGTCCCGTTCGGCGTTGTCTAACAGGTCTGAGACGTCCTCATCCTGCTGATAGCCTTGCGTGGCAATGTTCGTCGCCGTTTGGATCAGACGCCGTAAAATGGCCTTTTCTTGGACAATTTTGGCATAGTAAGTGGCATTGGCGGCCGTTGGCACGGCGCCTGCCAATTCGGCGATATAGGTGATGCCACCCACATCGTCCAGTTCGTTTTTCGCCGTCAAACGGTCCGTGATAGTCACCACATCAATGGCTTCATCGCGGTCGTTGAGGTCGATCATGGCTTGAAATATAATTTGATGTTCCCGGCGGTAGAAATCCTCCGGCGCCAGGTATTCCAACGCATCCACCAACGCGTCGGTACTCAAAAAGATCGCCCCGAGGACGGCCTTTTCGGCATCGAGGTTCTGTGGTGGTGTGTGGTCTGTTAGTACGTTATTATCCATGCTTAACTATTTACCTCTTCACTGGCCTCTTCAACAATAATCAGACATTCATTCTACCATGTAATCGGTCGCCAGGTAAAATCAGATGACCGACCCATTTCTGCGGAGATTCTACTATGAATCATACACTAATTTTCCCGTCCCGCGGTACCCAAATGCTTCGATCAAATGATGGGAACAAAAAACCGCCAGTAACACGGCGGTTTTCAATAACTTAATTATTTTTGCTTCGCTGCCACGTGCACGCGAATCTTAGCGGTCACGTCAGTGTGAAGCTTGACCGGCACGTTGGTGTAGCCCAACGACCGGATTGGTTCTGGCAGTTCAACTTTGCGCTTATCAATCTTTAAATCAAATTGCTTTTGCAAAGCTTGGACGATCTGTTTGCTTGGAATGGAGCCAAACAGCCGACCATCTTCGCCGGCCTTAGCCACGATCTCAACGACCGTCTTATCGTCTTCCAAGTGCTTTTGCAGATCCTTGGCTTCAGCTAAGTTTTCAGCCTCACGCCGTTCTTCCGCAATGCGTTCACCCTTTAACTGGCTCATCGCAGCTTGGTTGGCTTCCTTAGCCAACCCGCGTTTGATCAGGAAGTTTTGGGCGTAGCCATCGGGAACATTCTTGATTTCACCGCGCTTACCTTTACCGCGGACATCTTTCATAAAAATGACTTTCACGTCGGTCACTCCTCACTCATCATTCAATATTGTTACTTCTAATCCTACGCCGAAACGTCGCTAGAAGCAATTAACTACGTGGTTGCCGGTTCTGGCTCATCAGAGTGCGTCAGAATATCCAGCAACTGCTGTTTAACTTCGGCCACGGACTTGTCGCTGATCTGGGTTGCGGCATTGGACAGATGACCACCGCCACCCATAGCTTCCATGACCAGTTGGACGTTGATCTCACCCAATGACCGGGCGGAAATCCCCACGCGACCATCCGCCCGCCGCGTAATCACAAACGATGCATCCACGCCAGACATGTTCAACAGGTCATCGGATGCCTGCGCCGCCGTGACTGGATCGTAGGTTTGATCCTCTTCACCGGTAATTAAGGCCATGTCCTCATTGACGAACTCAACCATTTCAATCAAGTGATTGCGTTGTAGATAACTGTCGACATTTTCCTTCATATACTGCTGCATCTCAATCGAATCGGCGCCGGCAGACCGCAAGTAACTTGCAGCGTCAAACGTCCGGGTCCCGGTCCGCAACGAGAAGTGCTTGGTATCCACGAAGATCCCGGTCAACATCGCTGTGGCTTCCAGCTTATTGATAGGTTCCCCTTCTTGGGACTGGTACTCAAACATTTCCGTGATTAATTCACACGTCGAGCTGGCATACGGTTCAATGTAGACCAACAGTGGATTTTCGGGGAACTCTTCGCCTCGCCGGTGATGGTCAATGATCATCACCCGATTTTCCAAACGGTGATAGAGGTCTGCCGAAATGGAAATCGATGGCTTCGAGTGGTCAACCATCAGCAACATACTCTGCGCTGTGGTCTTTTCCAGGGCCTCTTGCGGCGAAATGATGGCGGCGTCGATATCGGGGTAGTTCTTCAGATTATCCAACAACCGTTGCACATCCGAGTGAACCGTCTCCTTATCCAACACAATCCAACAGGTCTTGTGATTCATCTTGGCAATCCGACGAATCCCCAGGCAAGCGCCCAGTGAATCCATATCCGGTTGTGTATGACCCTGCACGAAGATCTGGTCGGACTCGTTCATCAGCTCTTGCAGGGCTTGTGAAATCATCCGGGCTCTGACCCGCGTCCGCTTCTCCATTGGATTGGTCTTGCCGCCATAGTAACGTGCTTCCTGATCGGCGGCCTTGACCACAACCTGGTCCCCACCCCGGCCGAGGGCTAAGTCCAGATTACTCTGCGCCTGGTCCGCCAGCTTATTCAGGTTTGGATCACCGTAAGCAATCCCGATACTCAGGGTCAACGGGAAGTTTTGCTTCGACGTTGTCTCCCGGATTGTATCCAGAATCTTAAACTTATCGGCTTCGATGGCCGCCAACGACTTAGCGTAGGCCAAGACGAAGTAGTGGTCGTCATCCAGTTGCTTTAAGTACATGTCAAACTGTTGCACCCACGAAGATAATTCATTAGTCACGTAGTTTCGCAGGTTAGAAATATCCTGATCGGTCATCGACTGGGTCACTTCATCGTAGTTATCCAAGAAGACCTGGCCAATGGCGATTTTTTCATTATCATACTGTTCTTGAATCAACTGGTAATGCGTGATGTCGTAGAGGTAAACGGCATGAAAATCCGGCTCCACAAACAACGTAAAGCGGTTATCGCGCCACTTCACAGTCGTCATCGTCTTGGGTTCAGCGTCGTTGATCAATTTGGCAAGCTCTGCATCCACGTCGTTGATCGACCGACTCAACACGTCGGTATCACCGAAGTAATTCTGCAGATACGGATTGACCCATTCCACCTGATCGCTATCGCCCAGAATCATGACACCGGGCGGCATCCGCAACAGGGCTTCTTGCTCGCCCTGTTGAATTCGAAACGACAGATCGGAAATGTACTGCGTCGTGTCGTCGCCGATCTCCGCCATAGTGTTGAACACCACCAGCGTCGCGATTCCCACCAGGACTAAGACGATCACGCCAAAGACCCAGTTCAACAGAAACGACAGGACAATTCCAAGAATGGCCAGAGCAGCCGTCATGATAGCGATACCGCGTAGACGCCGGTTCTGTAAGAACTCGGGTATGTTGGATCGCGAAAATAATTTTTTCATTTTGCTCCTCATCTGATTCATCTGGAAAAATTCGTTTTGACCGCCACTTCACGGGCTTCCCGCGGGGGGACCAAAAAGTTACAAATAATACCTATATTTTATCACACTCCGGGGTAATCACAAAACTTACCTGCGTCAAAGAACCCCGGCATGGCGGGGCTGCTTACTATTCTTTAGTTGGTAATGCATAAATAACGGCAGTTTTGATAAAGCGCTGTCAATTTTATCAAAAGCCTTGACCTTGACGCCACGGCAACCTCTATAGTAAGTTCTAAGCAAGAAAGGAGGTGGTCACGATGATCTACAGCATTCAACAACTGGCACGGCTCGCCGGCGTTAGTCCCCGGACACTGCGCTACTACGACCAGATTGGTCTGTTACCCGCGCAGCGGAATCCGGCGAATGGGTACCGCGAGTATCCCGCTGAAGCGGTCGATCAGCTACAGTTAATTCGCTACTTTCAGGAGTTTGGCTTCAGTCTGGTACAGATTCAAACCTTACTCGCTCAGTCCCCTGCCGAACAAACAGCAGCTCTCACCGCACAACGGGCCCAACTGGTCGCCAACCGTGACCATCTCACGACCCTGCTGAATACTTTGGACCGCACGCTAGCGGCCCGCAACGGAGGTCCCCAAATGACAGATACGGAAAAATTTGCTGCCTTTAAGCAGCAGCAACTCGCGCAAAATGAACAAAAATTCGGTGAAGAATCGCGCCAACGCTATGGCCAAGCAAAGGTTGCCGCCAGCCAGAGAAAGTTCGCTGGTCTCAGTGAAACTGACTATCAAGCAATGCAAGCCACGGAAGTAAAGTTGGTAACGATGCTCAAAGAAGTCACAAACACGGGTGACCTCGCCAGCGACACTGCCCGCGAAGTCTACAACTTACATCGGCAGTGGCTGTGTTTCACGTGGAACAATTACCCGGCAGAGGCCCACCGTGGTCTCGCTCAAATGTATCGCGATGATGACCGCTTTGCTCAGTACTACAACGACCGTGTGGGCTTAGCTAATGCGACCAAAACGTTGGTGGCGATTATTCAGCGTTATGCGCGATAATCTACTAAAAGTGACCTTAATTTCAGCGAGGATAGCGAATATGTTACGATAATTATAAACAGCAACAGGGTCACACAAGTCAAAAACAGCTAACTCACTGGGGAGGCATCAATTTGAAATTAGGCTTCGGTCAACGATGGACACGCGAGCTCAAGCGGCAATATAATCCCAAATCAGTCCGCCGTTTGTTAGTCCTCATGCTAGCACTTTTAGTGGTCGCATTTATCTTTGCGTTTCTGGGATATGCAACGTTTGCATTTGGTTGTTTAACCTTTGATTTCTTTTTATTTGCTGACTACCTAACCAATGTACTGGCTAGACACAGTATTCACATCGTTTTCAGCATCCTCTTAGGAACACTAGGTGGTGCTGTTGTTTACGGTATCGCTGGTCTGTTCCTCATGTTTTTAAGCAAGTAATGCTCCAAGATCTCACAAAAGGGTAGAGCCATCCTTAACGGGTGTTTCTACCCTTTCGTTTTGATTTCAAAGCCGTCCTATTATTCTAAACTAGCCATTGTACAGATACTTTACACAAATTGAATTCGTAATTGCTTATGCGTTTTTTGCGCAATTTCTGCAAGAGTTTTGTTGCTCGCCGTCACAGCCCCTGCCTCGATCCGAGCAATTGTTGATTGTGGTTTTCCAATCAGATCGGCAAATGCTCGTTGAGAAAGTCCTAAGCTATCTCGCAATTGTTTAACGGCAACGGCAATCTCTAAGTCGACCTCTGCTTGGTCATACGCCTGAGCAAATTCTGGACTTACCGTTTGTCTTTCCTGGATATAATCATCCACTCTTTTTAATACCATTAGCGCTCATCCCTCCTGATAAAGATACCTCGTAGTCTTTTCCCACGATTAATTTCTCGAATAGGTGTCTTTTCCGTCTTTTTGGTGAAGCCATGCGTAATCACGTATTCTGACCCTTCCAAATGGAAATAAATGACGCGCTGAATATCATTTCCTTGTTGTGCACGCAACTCGTACAAATTATCATCCAACTTCTTAACCCACTTCATTTGAATAGCTAAAGCCATACCCTTATTCTGGACCCACTTGATGATCTTCAGTAGCTTAGCCGCATCCTTATCCGGGAGTGCCCTTAAGTATTGATTAAAGGTACCCTCGTCAGCGTAAACAAAATGGATTTTTTCCATAAGCGAATGATAGCATTTATGCTATCGGTTGTCACTTCCTTTCCCTTGCTTTTTTCAGTATCACCTATGGATTCAATCTCTGCTAGCAAACACCCATTCTTTTTTCAAAAAAACCGCCAACAGCCATCTAATTTGAAACGAAACCTCTATCGAGCCAATCGTTTGTTCTATACACAATAATTGTGTATAGTCCGTTCATAAAAAGAGGTTCCGCTATGCCGATAATACCAAGAGAAATGCTCAAGCTTCTCAAACAAACCGGTCAAAAATAATGATCAAAAAATTGGAGGTACTTCCTATGAACCCACAAAACGTAGTGGTCTATCCCATCGTTCTTCATCCCGAAGATGCTGGCGGCTATAGCGTAGAAATTCCAGATGTTGGCAACTCTTGGCCACAAGGCGACAATGCGCTGGAAGCTTTAGAAATGGCCCAAGACCTCATCGGCACTATGCTCGTTAACAAATCAACTTTTCCACCTGCCACGCCATTTGAATCGCTAACCGTCTCTTCGCCGGCCATTAAAACCCTGGTCGAGGTAGACATGCTGGCCCTCCGCAAGAATCACACTCACATTGTTAGAAAGAACGTCTCTATCCCGGAATACCTCAACGAATTGGGCAAGAAACAAGGTCTGAATTTCTCCGAGGTCTTGACCGAAGCCCTTCATGATAAATTGAACGCCTAAACGGCACCGAGCCAACTGCTCGATGCCGTTTTTATTTCTCAGTAGACCCCGTCTTCCAATCCACTTCTCGCGCCAATCGCGCTAAACTATCGGGTTGAACCACCCGATAGTGGTGCCCCACCTTCTCCAGGTAACCTAACTTTACAAAATCTGCCAACACATACAACAGATGGCGATACGACACACCCAGGTACTGTGCAACCTGAGTGTGTTTTTCTTCGTACATCTCATCATTCGCCGTCAATAGAATAAAGCCAGCTAGTCTCTGAGACAAGGTGAACGCTTGATTCTGCGAGGACGTTCTAATATTTCGCGAGTTTTTCCGGCCCAAGTACTGACACACACTCCGTAAAAACGTTGTGTCCTGTAGTAACTTCTGCTGGTATTCCGCCATTGGCAAGGCCAGACACCAGCAGTCTTCGATAGCCTGTACCGTAAATGACGGACTCTTTGGATCGAGCAATTCCATCTCGCCAATAAAACAGGGTGGTGTAAAGAAGTCAATCAACGCTACCTTACCATTTGCCAGAGTGTCATAAAGTTTCGTCTTCCCCTTAACCAAGTACAGCAAGTCCCGCGGCCGATCTGGTGCCTGCACGATGATACTCTTGGCGGGAAATAAGTAGAGTTGTGCAACCTGAGCAATATCGAAGGAAAATTGGCGGTCATAGCTCCACTCCGCAATAAACCGTTGTTTTAAGTCTTCATTTTTAATAATTCGCAAGTTAAATTCACCTCAAGTATGAGATTTCTCATACTTACCTTAACAACTGGCCCGCTATAATGCAATCAGTAAGTAAGGGCTTACATATAATTCAGGAGGTCTTTCAAATGACAAAACGTAAAATTATTCTCGATTGTGACCCAGGACACGACGACGCGATTGCTATGCTGATGGCAAATGCCCATCCAGACATCGATCTACTGGGGATCACCATTGTCGCCGGTAATCAAACCCTCAAGAAAACCGTTCACAACGGCTTGAACGTCGCACAATTACTGGATATCAACACTAAGATCTACCCCGGGATGCCACAACCCCTGGTACGCGAACAGGTCGTGGCAGGCAACGTTCATGGCAAGACTGGTCTAGATGGTCCCGTCTTCCCTGAACTACACCGAACTGCTGAAAAAGAAAATGGCGTCCGTTTCATCATCAACACGCTCCTTGCAAGCGATGGTGACATTACCTTAGTGCCAACTGGTCCACTGACCAACATTGCCACTGCCATGCGGATGGAACCTCTAATCATCCCCAAGATTAAAGAAATCGTCTTGATGGGTGGGGCATACGGCACTGGTAACTTCACACCATCTGCTGAATTTAACATCTTCGCCGACCCTGAAGCCGCTCACGTTGTCTTCAAGTCTGGCGCTCCCATTGTCATGATGGGCTTGGACCTGACGAACCAAACCATCTGCACACCAGATATCATCAAGCGCATGGAGGCTGTGGGTAACAAGGCAGGAAAACTATTCGGCGACCTCTTACGATTCACACTGAAGACACAATTTGAAGAATTTGGCTTAGCCGCTGGCCCAATTCATGACGCCACCACCATTGGTTACCTCATCAACCCAGAACTTTTCGACATGCAGGATATGTTTGTCGAGGTCGACATCAACCGAGGGCCTTCTTATGGACGGACCGTTTGCGATGAAAACAGCGTCTTAGGCAAGCCCACCAACGCTAAGGTCGGGAAGAGCATCGATACTGCTGGCTTTTTTGACCTCGTTGAACAGTGTATTCGAATGTACTAAATCCTATTTTAAGTAAAAGAGGTTATCTGCCATGTATCTTGCAATCAATGCCGTGGGCGTGGTGGTCTTCCTGATCATCGGCTTTCTCTTTTCAAAAAATAAACACCAGATCCACTGGTGGTCCATTGGCATCATGTTGACCCTAAACCTAGTCTTAGCTTGGTTCTTCACTAGTTTTAGTGTCGGTCAAGATGCCGTTAAGGCCGCGGCCGATGGCTTTAATTGGTTGGTCGAAGTGTCCTATCAGGGGATCGTCTTCGCGCTCCCAAATTGGGTCTCACCAGCCTTTGGGGGAACCGCCAAGTCAATGAATTTCATTACCAGTGCGCTACTCCCCGTGCTGATGATTGTGCCTCTCTTTGATATTCTGACCTATATTGGTGTGCTTCCCTGGATCATCAAGTGGATTGGTCGCGGTCTCTCCTTCATCACGGGTCAGCCACGTTTCGAATCATTCTTCGCCGTTGAAATGATGTTCTTGGGCAACACTGAAGTCCTCGCTATTTCAGGCATTCAATTGCGGCAAATGCGCGCCGAACGTAACTTAACTCTCGCCATGATGTCAATGAGCTGTGTAACAGCCTCTATCCTGGGAGCTTATACTCAGATGGTTCCCGGTCAATTTGTCTTGACGGCGGTGCCCATCAACGTGATTAATGCCATCATTGTTACTAACCTGTTGAATCCCGTCCAAGTTGCCACTGAGGAAGATACCATCGCCAAGGTCGGTGCTGAGGGACAGGATGGTGATGGCAAACGAGAACCATTCTTCTCATTTTTAGGTGATTCTATTCTGACTGCTGGCCGATTGACCCTCATCATCGTGGCTAACGTCATCGCCTTTGTGGCTCTCGCTGCCTTAGCGGATAAACTGTTGGGCCTTATCTGGAAACCCTTGTCGCTCGAAAGTATCCTTGGCGTCATCATGTTTCCTTTTGCCTGGTTACTGGGCTTCCCCGTACATCAGGCCTGGCTCCTATCGCAGGATATGGGACTCAAGCTCGTCACTAACGAATTCGTTGTCATGGGAAAGGTTGCTGGTAGTGTTATCAACGGCTACACCCCCCATTTACGCGCTGTGCTAACCGTCTTCCTAACATCATTTGCCAACTTTGGAACGACAGGGATGATTATCGGGGCCTTCAAAGGATTAGTCGATAAGGAAAAGAACGATCTGATTGCCAAAAACGTTGGTTACATGCTGCTGTCGGGGATTCTGGTCTCCCTGTTGTCGGCTGGTATCGTTGGCCTGTTCGTATGGTAAGACTTGAAAAGGTCGCCGTTTTTCAACGACGACCTTTTTTGATTAGGCATTCGGATCCTTAATCTGACTCCACAGCATCACATGTAGCATCACATGTAGCATCCACGAGATCCCGTACCTATCCGTGAAGTGGCCCACCTTGCATTTTTATCACTATTTTTAACGATTCATCTCCTAAACCCTTCAAGAAAATATCTAAATACATTTCCTTAGACTGAAATTTATATAGAAATGTCGTCTCAATTATACTAAACGTTTTATTATTAAAACCATATTGACTGTTAACCTTGCTTGTGTCATAATCCCTAGTAAAGTGATATCAGTAACTTTGGTTCATCAAAAAGGACACGATTAAGATTATTTTTTCAATAAATGAAAAAGGTGATTGCTGTGCGAACGCTAACCATACTACCTCTTCTAATAATACTAATTGCTTGGCTATACAAAGCACAAATAAATACTTTTTACCTGAATCACCAAAAATTTTTTAACCTCAATTGTCAAATCAAGTGCAACACTAAGAATCTATTCTTAGAAGTGGTCTAGTTGCTAAGCTAGTTCAGGCATT
>NZ_RHNZ01000030.1 GCF_003946395.1 Levilactobacillus fuyuanensis
CGACCATTAAAAATACATCATCAACAGACTGCCATTGAAAGATTCCGGGCTTGTTCGGATTAAACTTGTAATTTGCCGAGTGAATCTCCATTTCCCTCATTAATCGTAAAATTCGTTTTGACCCAACACAGATGCCTGACTTGCGAAGCACCATCGTTATTCGTGGATAACCATAGGCACGATAATTATTTTCCCAAATCAATTCAATTTTTTCTTTGAGCTGATTATCAACACGTTCGTGTTGACTAGGTTGATATCTTTTCCAATGGTAATAGGTGCTGCGCGGTAATTTCAGTGCCGAAAGAATAATTGATAAGCGGTGTCGCAATAACTGATCTTCTATGAAGACAAGGCAATTAATTCGTCCTAATGCTTTCCCAGTAACACCGCCGCAGCTTTTAAAATTTCAAGTTCCTCCTTTAATCGCTGATTTTCCCTTTGAAGTTGTTTGAATTCTTTGGACGTTACTTCAGTACCGTCTTCTAGCTCAACTGATTTAGCGCCTTTAACCCAATTCCGAATTGAATCGGCTGAAGGACCGTATTCCTTGGATAATTCATCGGATCGTCGTCCCGCTTTAACCATCTCCACAATGGACTTTTTTAAGTCCTCTTCATAACGTGTAACCATAAATAAAAATGCTCCTATGATGATATTTTACCAAACTAGCAAAACTAGTCCGGAATCTCATCATAAGAGCATGTATACTTGTGTATAGTAAGTTTGCTGAACTGCAACAAATACAGGAGGAACAAATGTTTTTAGCAATTAGAGAGATTAAAAAAGAAAAACTACGGTACGGCTTGATTCTAACAGTCGTCGTCTTAATCAGTTATTTGATTTTCATTTTAAGTGCCCTGGCGCTCGGGCTGGCAACAGCTAACACCGCTGCGGTGGACAGCTGGCAGTCTAAGTCCTTTGTAATGACCAAAGACGCTAATGGCAATGCCGGACAGTCATTACTGACAACGAAACAGGTGGATCAGTTAAGCGACGACAAAACCGCAACACTTGGCATTACACCAGTTAATATGAAAATTGGCGGAAAACGTGAATCCGCACAATTCGTTGGGATGAATAACGACGAGTACATCGCTAAAAACCTACAATTAACCAAGGGGCACTTGCCAAAGGCAGCTAACGAAGTCGTCCTCGCTGACTCAGTTGATAAGGATATTTACGGTATGGGGGATAAAATTTCGATTGGGTTATCTGATACGAAATATAAAATCGTGGGTTATGCGAAAAATGCCACGTATAACACCGCACCTGTTATTTATGGCGCGTTAGCGCAATGGCGTGTCATTAAGGGCGTGTCAGATCAATTCCAAGGTAGCGTAGTTACTTCAAAAACGTCACAATCGGTCGATGATAAAGCATTAAAGACTTATTCATACCAAGCCTTTATCAATAAATTGCCAGGTTATACACCGCAAAAAGCGACGTTTGGTCTCATGATTGGCTTCCTGATTGTCATTTCATTGATTGTGATTACCATCTTCCTCTACATTCTAACGGTTCAAAAATTGCCTAACTTGGCAGTTTTGCGTGCACAAGGCATTCCAAATCGTTTCTTGGCCCAAAATACGTTATTTGAGACGTTCTTTATTATGGCAACTGGTATCGTCGTTGGTGCTGTACTATCGGCATTAACTGAATTTGGGATTCCAGATAGCGTACCAATGGCATTTGATTGGGGATTGATGGGACTCATTGCGGCCGGATTGATGGTAACCGGGTTACTGGGTGCAATCATTCCGATTCGTGTGATTAGTAAGATTGATCCGGTATCAGTAATTGGAGGTTAAAAAGATGCGTGAAGAAAAACTAGCCCTTGAACACGTGACGAAACAATTTGGTCAGAAAACTAATTTAGTTACGGCACTAGAAGACGTCAGTTTAGCGTTTAAAGCTGGTGAGGTGTCGCTTATCATTGGTCCTTCAGGATCTGGTAAAAGTACCTTGCTAACCATTTTAGGCGGGTTACAGACACCAACAGACGGCTCAGTTCGTTTGAATGGTCACGACATCAGTGATTTGAGTACCAAAGAAGCCGAAAAAACACGACTTGAACAAATCGGTTTCGTCTTACAGGCGTACAATCTCGTGCCATATTTAACCGTAGCAGACCAATTCAAACTTGTTGACCAGGTGAAGCCTAACAATAACCTCAGTCAAGATGGATTTGACAAAATTATTGAAACGCTAGGCATTCAAAAATTATTAAACAAATACCCTGGCGAATTGTCTGGCGGTCAACAACAGCGCGTTGCAATTGCCCGTGCGTTGTATACAGACCCGGCGATCATCCTAGCCGATGAACCTACGGCAGCATTAGATACGGCACGTGTCAAAGAAGTTGGCCAACTTTTTGCTAATATTGCGCATGACGAGGAAAAAGCAGTCGTCATCGTCACGCACGATGATCGTCTGCGAGAGTTTTCTGATAATGTCTACAAAATTGTCGACGGAAAACTATCTAATACGGACTGATTAACACACTTGCTCTTATGCTGATATTCCGGACTAGTTTTTCTCGTTTGGTAAAATATCATCATAAGAGCAATAGATTATTTAGTTATGTTTTTGTCGAGCTTGCATTTTTGCTAGTCCGCTTGTAGCAAGGGTTTCAGCCCAATATAATAACTAAAATTTATAAGGTTACTTTTCAAATGTGTTGATTATCCATTGCAGAGAAAAGAACACAATAAAAATGATAAGAATAGGAAGCAGTCTAGCCAGCCAAATATTGATGTTTGGATATTGTGACAGAGTATGATAGAGCCATTGGGCAATTATAAAAGCGCCCAATCCGCTGACGATTTATTTGATGTTTTTATACATGTTATTTCTCCAATATATTCATACTAATATAGTACCTATAATACCATTAAACAAAAAAACAGCCCCTATTATCTATCCACTAGATAACGGGGGCTGTTTTATAGGGGCGATTAAAAGGCACAAATAACCCCTCAAAAACGTTGTTAAAATAGCCCCCAATATCTACATTATAGATATTGGGGGCTATTTTAATTTATTTTTTTATAAGTGCCCCTAAACTATAGCTATTGATTCAAGATTTCATGGGAGCCAGTTGCAACCAATAACAAAATCAATTCATCATGATCTAGCTGATAAATAACAATCCAGTTGTCATAATTTTTACCATAGTTGCCATATCTGGCAGGGTGAAATTCACGATAGCCACGCCAATTTCCTTTTAATGCATGATCTTTAATCTGTTTCAAAACAAGTACATCTTGTTCAACAATTGCTTCTAAACAAGGCTTCAAGACAGTTATTGGGAAATGTTTTTTGACTAGTTTTTTTAATTCACGTTCAAAAGATTTGGTCTGTTTAATTTGCATCTAACTTATCGATCCAATCTTCAAAGTCAGTCAATGAACCAATGTTTTTGACCTGCCCTGTTTCTGCTTCTTTTTTAGCGGCTAAGGCTTCCGGAGAATCTAAAAAGCTGACTAATCGAACTTCATTATTGGCCGCTTTAACTAACGATAAGCGTATATACTCAGAAACGGTTAGCCCTTGTTTTGCTAGATTAGCTTTAGCCCGTTCACTAATGTCAGGTGTTACACGAGTTGAAATTGTCTTGTTTTTAATAATAGTATTACTCATTCTAATCCGCCTCCTTTAAGTTTACCATCGTACTACATTATAATATTCGATTTTTAGGTTTTCTGCAACTAAATTAATTTTAAAGTAAAGGAACTAACAGCTTATGCAACAAGTTGTCTTACCCATCAAAGATTCAAACGTTCTTAGAAGCTGTCTCAGGAATCAGCTTACATCCAAATTTTAGAGTATGATAAAGTTGATTAACAATTTCGATAAAGGCGATGATGGGATGAAAAGCACGACGAAATGGGTAACACGGTGGCCCGAACGAATTAGTTACGGCTTAAGTGACGCCGCCGATAATTTAGTCTTTCAAATGATGACGACCTATTTGCTATTCTTTTACACTGATGTTTATGGACTGACACCAAGCGCGGTGGCCATTTTATTTGTCGTGGCGCGGGTAGCTGACGTTGTTGAAAGTTTTGTCATCGGGATCATGATTGATCACACACATTCACGGTTTGGCAAGAGCCGACCGTTCTTCCTCTGGTATTCGTTACCTTACGTTATTTTTGCGGTTCTCACCTTTGTGACGCCTAACTTTTCGTATAATGGTAAATTAATCTGGGCATATGTGACGTATTTAGGCCTTGGATTTCTGTATACGGCTGTTAATCTGCCAATCACGTCAATCTTACCAACGATGTCGCAGAATACTCGTGAGTTGACGTTGTTGGGTGTCATTCGTCAATTCTTTGGCAGTTCGGTTCAAATTGTGGTGGCGGTATTCACATTACCCTTGGTTGCGTTCTTCGGCCACGGTAATCAGCAAAAAGGGTTCTTGGGCACAATCATCGTGTTTAGCCTGATTTCATTTCTTTTGATTATCAACACGTTTGTCCATGTTCGCGAACGGTTCGCGAATCCTGAAATTGCCCATCAACCGTTAACAACTGTCCTAAAAATGTTGAAACATAATCAGCCATGGATCGTTATGTCAATCGTGATTATCATGTACTGGCTGGTGACGGCAATTAAGAATCAGACAACCATTTACTATTTTAAATATACGGTGGGAAACGAAAACCTGGTACCACTAGCTAACAGTTTTACCCTGGCAGCGTTAATCGGGGTATTGCTGATCATTCGAATTACCGAGGTTCGCAGTAAGAAGCAAACGATGCTTCGCGGTATTTTAATAGCGCTGGTTGGTCAAGCCGTGATTGCGATTGGGGTTTATACCAAAATACTGTGGTTCTTGTTTGGCGGTGTCTTGATTAACTCGATTGGCAATGGGATCATTATCGGCCTCGTCTCAATCATGATTGCTGACACAATCCGTTATGGTGCCAGCATGGGGATCCAAGCCGAGGGAATTCTGGCTTCAACGGATGACTTTGGCGTTAACGTCGGCCTTGGTGTTGGCGGCTTGATTACAGCTGGTTTGTTTCACTTTTCGGGTTACGTTGCCAATCGAACCCAGAATGCCGCAACTCTCACCATGATTAATTTGAATTATGTTTGGATTCCGTTGGTTATTTATGTGGGGATGTATTTTGTATTGCGGCTTTATGATGAGGGGCGGATTGAACGAGCAATAGAAGCAAGAAAATAAGTCCGAATTATATTCTAAATAATAGTTTTTGATTTGCTAACTAACACCGGTGCTGTGTGATATTATTACCTTTTTGCGCCAACGGTTATTGCAATTGGCCAAATAATCTTGCAACCTCACTTTTGAAATGCAATAGATTGTGAGTCGTTCCAGTTAGCACTATACTGAAACTGAGTCTAAATCTAAAAGGAGTGGTTTGCATGGCTGAAAAGTATACAGCAGAAATCGTGCCATTGAACGCTGAGAAGATTGGCACCGCGCCGCACGGTGCCGCGACGTTCACGATTGATGGTGCGCAAATGAAGATTCATATCGATATGTTTGATACACCTGCTAATGTGCAGCATTGGGAACATTTCCACGGATTCCCGGATGGTAAGCCAGCAGAAATCGCCACAGCGGCACAAGATGCTAATGGTGACGGTTTCGTTGATCTGCCAGAAACAGAACCGGTTTCCGGTACAACGATGGTGCCATTTGACGCTGAACCGGCCAAGATGCATGTGCCAAATGACAGTTACCCAGTGGCTGATGCAGAAGGTCACTATGCTTATGACAAACTCGTTGATCTGAAGGAATTGCAGACAGCGTTTAATGCCGCTTTTGGCAGTGACGATTTGCAGCTTGATAAAAGGGTCATTTATATTCATGGTGTGCCGGATACCTTGAAGCTACCGGCTACTGTTCAAGGAACTGTCATGAACTACGATGCCCACGTTACTTTACCAATTGCAGTTGGGAAAATCATCAAAGCTTAAACTAATTAGTTGAATAAATAACCTATAAGTAGTCTTGAAACTTACTGGCAATACGCCTGCTGTTTCAAGGCTACTTTTGGGTTTGAAGACCTTATTTACCTATAAATAGAGCTTTTTACATTATATGTACAGATTAATACGGCTCTGGTGCAAAGTTTGCTTGGCAACTTCATTCTAGTATACTGAGTGACAAGAAACGAGGGATTGTGCGCATGAATTACTTTAAAGGACGCCACTTTCAACAGGATATCATTATAGTAGCCGTTGGCTACTATTTTAGGTTCAGTCTCAGCTACCGTGATATCGTTGAATTGCTACGTGATCGCGGGGTTAGTGTGCAGCACACCACGGTCATGCGTTGGGTTCATCATTATGGTCCCATCTTTAAGGCTTTATGGCGCCAACATCAAACCTCCCATACCAAAAGTTGGAGGATAGACGAGACTTACATTAACGTCAAAGGTCATTGGACTTATCTGTATCGTGCAATTGATAGCAACGGTCTGACACTCGACTTCGAACTGCGAAAGCATCGTGATTATGCGGCAGCCTATCACTTTTTGAAACGGCTTTTGACGACCAATGGTCGTCCTGATCGCTTAGTCACCGATCAATATCGAGCAACACTTAAGGCAGTGAAGCACCTGATGAAACAAGACTACTTGAGCAAATCAGCACACCAATGTTCCAAGTATCGAAACAATTTAATCGAACAAGATCATCGATTCATTAAACGACACCGGGTGCGGTCAGCAAGTTTCCAAAGCATCCGAACCGCTAGTGCAACACTCAGCGGCATTGAAGTCATCCATGCATTACGCAAGAAAACCCGACGAGAGCTAAGCCTCATCGGGTTTTCAGCCGTGGACGAATTAAAAGCGATGGTGCCAGCATAACCTACAACACCCTATCAACAACTAGGTAAAAGGCACACTCTCAGACTATTTGCACCAGAGCCCTAAGCGGGCCTTTGCTGATTTGATTGCACTAGCTACCGAGACGATCGTCGATGCGACCAGCCTAACCGTCGTCACCAGTGACCCACTCAGTGTCGACCGCCAACAGCGACTCACCCATTTTGAAGCCCGGCCTTTACTCGCGCCGGTAGATTTGTCCAACACCACGTCAATTCCGGTTACAACCATTCAGGCAACGACCCAGGCTAAACTTGCCGAGCTCCCACGAACAACTCAGCGGCTCGTCAACCCAGATCTTTACCCGGTCTACATGACGACCACACTCAGCCAGTTGCAAACTAGTTTGTTGAATAAAATGACGATACTAGCAGATTAACAAACGAACACGCGTAGCAACGACCAAAGCCACTTCTGTACTTAGCGTTCAAATGACCGCTAAGTACAGAAGTGGCTTTAGTTTATATCAAGTAACAGTTAGCTCACTGACCAGTAATTTGATCATGTTCACCCGGGGTCAATATTTTGGTCATCACCGTAATCAAATACGCTTGTTCGCGCTCAATTTCAGTTCCCGGCAATTCCAGTATTAACCGCGCTAGGTAACCGAATAGCTGCGATAACAAACTTTGCAGTATCAAATCATTCGGCCAATCCACAATCAAATGATCTGCTTTTAGTTGATTGATGACACTTCCCATCTGCTTGACCATCTTAGGCGCAATCTGGCTAAGAATCTGTTCGCGTCGTTCGGTGTCAAAAGCTGCCACTTCAAAAATGACCTTTAACTCTTTCACGTTAGCTTTAGCAAATGCAACTCGGTCCGTAAAAATTGCTGTGACGAATGCCTGTAGACTGGGATAACGCTGCCGTAATTTATCCTCTGAAAAATCACTTGCTAAGATTGGCACAATGTGCGCGGTAATTGGTGCTAAGATGGCATCCCGTAAGGCAGCCTTAGTCTTATACCGCCGATAGACCGTCCCCTCCGCAACGCCGGCCCGTTGTGCAATATCACTAGTACTGGTCTGGTCAAAACCCTTTTCAGCAAACAAATCGAGACTTGCCTGGAGGATGGCCCGTTGCTTAGGTGTAATCGTTTCATTCTGACCTAGATCCTGTTGAAAATAATCCCGTATCCGTGGTCGTTCCATATCCTCACACCTTCCGATAACGTTTCATTCCAACAATATTCAACATTGTTAGTACGACCATAAACCCTACTAATATTAACAAATTGACACCAATATCGCCAAGCCCAGCACCCTTTGTCACAACAGCCGTCATCGCATTAGCACCATAGTATAACGGCATGATGTGGGCAATTGCTTGCAACCAACTGGCCATGCCATCGACTGGAACCAACCCAGCAAAAAAGATTTGTGGTACAACAATCAGTGGAATAAACTGAATCATTTGAAATTCTGAGTTAGCAAAGGTGGAAATAAAGATACCCAAGGTCAAAGCCACTAACGCTAATAATAAGTTAGTCAGAAAGACCAGCCAAATACTACCAACTAAGTGAATCTTGAAGACCGTAATTGTAAAAACAACGGTCAGGACAGTCTGAATGATGGCAAAGCCCCCATAACCAATTAGATAGCCCATAATAATTTCACTCCGTCGAATTGGGGTTGCAAGTAGCCGGCTTAGGGTTCCAGTAGTGCGTTCATTCAAAAGTGAAACGCCAGAAATCAAGAACACAAAGAAGAAGACAAAGAAACCGAGAAAGGCTGGAAAAAAGTTTTCAAAGAACGTTGAATCACTACTACTATAAATATAATGAGACTTAGTCGTATAACTGGTTGCTTTAGCTGACTGAGTCGAACTAGACGTCGTGGCTGTGGCCTGCTTGAGTTGCTTTTGTAATTTCTCAGCAGTTGCCTGGTCACCGCGGGCCTGGGCTTGTGCAATGGCAGTCTTCAGCTTGGTCACCGTTGCTTGTGTCTGGGCTGCTGTCAGCTTCTTCAAAGCGGCTTGTTGCGATTCAAGGGCCGCGCGCTGTTTCTTAGTAACGGTCACCAGCGTCTTCATTTTCAACTTGACTAATCCTGATTGTAAACTCGCCTTAATTAAAGACGTGTTGGTTGGATTGCTATTTGAATAAGTAATCGTCAATTGACCATTTTTCTGAGTCAAATAGCCATCTAGATCATGCTGCTTAATCATTTTCCGTGCCTGTGAACTATCATAATGATGAATCGTCACGTTTTTGGTATCGATCACGTTAACCACGGATTGGTCTACATGATGAACACCCAAGCTTGCTACTTGCGTCGTGTTGTTTTGAAATAAGAAATACATCAGCGTCATAATCAGCAATGGTGCCAAAAACATCAGCGCCAAGGTACGCTTATCACGTAACATTTGCTTAAAAACTCGTCTAACGATTGCCATCGTTCGCATCTTGCATCCGCCCCGCTTTCAAAAAGACCTGTTCGATCGTATCTACTGCATACTGTTGTTTCAGTGCCGCGGGTGTCCCCTCAGCAAGCGCAATCCCGTGCCGAATCAACATGAGATAATCACACCGTTCTGCTTCGTCCATGACATGCGTTGTCACGAGCATCGACTTACCGGTATCCTTGATCTTATTTAGTTCGGTCCAAATTTGTTGCCGTAATTCTGGATCAATCCCAACGGTCGGTTCATCTAAAATCAATAATTGGGGATCCTGAATCAGGGCAATTGCCAACGACAAGCGCCGTTTCATCCCACCCGAATAGCCACTGACCCGCTTGTCTAATTGGGACGTTAAATCAACTAATCCGGCTGCATAATCAATCATCTGTGCTAACTTTATTTTTGGAACGCTCATCAATTGCCCAAACAAGGTCAGGTTTTCACGGGCCGTTAGTGTCTCATACAAAGCGTCACTTTGGGCCATATACCCTACTTGTGCCATTACCGCCCTATTGGGCATCACCGTATCCATGACTTTAACAGTGCCACTATCCACAGCTTCCATCCCTAAAATACTCTTGATCAAGGTGGTCTTCCCAGCTCCTGATGGCCCAATCAAGCCATAAATCATTCCAGCCGGCAGTGTCAAATCAATCTGATTGAGCACTTGCTGATGACCAAAGTGCTTGCTGACCTGCTTGGCGATGACATAATCCGTTGCCATTTTAATAACCCTCTTTCTCAAAGCGAGTGTATACTCACTCACTTAATGGCCTTAGTATAATCAGTACATCTCGGTTTGTCAACATTAAAATGAGTTATCACTCACTTATTTTGTTTCCGGCCTATTTGTCACCGCATTGCAAACAAAAATGCGCCACCCCGTTGTTGGGATGTCGCATTTTAATTAAATAGCAGCACTGATATAAGCGTTAGCAATGTTTAAGCCTACCGATTTTTTAATATTATTTTATTCATCAATTTCCGGCGCCGACCCAAGCTCTGCCTGAATCATCCAGATTTTCTTCTCAATTGCGGTTTTGAGACCAATGAAAATATCTTGGGTACTGAAGTCTTTTTCAACATCGGATACTTCAATGCCGTGTTGGTAAAGGTCTTCCAAGTAACGATAGCCATCAACTAAGTGTGCGAGGCGTTCTGGGGTTGTTTTGTCCCATTCACCAGGCCAGTCTTGAATCTTAGTGTTTTCGGCCATTTCTTTTAAGGTCGAGTAAGGACTGCCATCAAGCGCAATCAGCCGTTCAGAAATGACATCGAGTTGGCTGTCAATTTCTTCCATGAACTCATCCATCAAGGGGTGCAACTTCAAAAAGTTGGGTCCACGCATGTACCAATGCGTCTGATGGATAATCATTGACATCTGGCTCAAATCGGCAACGAGTTGATTTAATACTGCTTTGGTTTTCGTATATTTCATTAGATTGATCTCCTTTCGATATGGTCATTATAACATAGTGGTAGCTTAATCTGAAACGTTATAGACTGGCAAATTAAGTTATTTATAGCCCGTAGAATTAAGTCGTTTTGAAAAGATGGAGACGTTATATGGTAGATTGTAAAATTAAATAAATCTACAATTGAATTTTATTTACCTTATGAAGATGTTCAAAACTGCACTAGGCCCTGTCAAGTTGACAAATGAAATAATATAAAGTTTTTGGTCACTTAGATGGCTTCATTCCAGTATTCATCCGGGGTGAGGCCATTTCTTTGTGCTGAGCGATTGTCATGATTAAAATATTCGATTCCTGATTCAACGAGCGTTATTAACTCTTGATAGGTCTTTGCTCGCGGATGACGCGCCATCCAGCGAAGTTTAAATTCATTCCACCAGCGCTCCATCGGGGCGTTATCATATGGTGTTCCTGGACGCGACATACTGCGGGTGATCTCAAATTGATTGATGAAATGATTGAACGCTCTTGAGGTATACGCCGAACCACGATCGGTGTGAATAAGTGATGGGACCTTACCAACTGCAGTAAAGGCACGCTGAAAAACCTGGATCTCAGCGGCACTCGTTTCTGTGGCGCTGAGATTGTATGCCAAGAGTCGGCGACCATATAAATCCAAGACACCACTTAAGCGGACTTTGTACTCACCACTAAGCCCATAAGTTAGTTCAGTTGAATCAGATAACCAAACTTTATTGGGCGCTGTCACTTGAAAGTTTTGCTTTAAAACATTGTCGAGTAAATATTGTTCAGCTTGTTTGGCCCGTTTATGCTTCTTTGGCCGTACTTGACAGCGAATATCAAGTTCACGCATGACCCGGCGAACTTGCTTCAAAGTTACCGGAAAATCAATTAGTTTATCCGCTTGTAAGTTAGTCAGAAGATTTCCAGCACCGATACCTTGGTGGTGAAAATCAAACCAATATTGGGTGCGTGTTTTGAGTTGTTTATTGTGCTTTTCCCATGTTGTTTCCTGTCGTCTAAGCCCTTTATGATAAGCTTGTCGGCTGACGCCGATAACGGTTAAAAGTTTCGTTACGGCACCATGATTACCTTGGCTGACTACCTTGATAGCGTGGTAAGCCAGCCGATGTGGTTTGTTCACCCCCTGCGCTGAAGTTCCTGAAATTTTTTTATGAAGGCCTCGTAGAGTTCCTTATCTGCCAGTTGTGCTTTTAGTTCTCGGATCTGGAGATTAGCCTTATCTAGTTCGGTTAATTCATGATTGGCTTTTCGATGCCCACGGTTATCTACGAGCGCTTCATAGCCGCCACTTTTAGTCTTGATCACCCAAGTACGGACCTGTTGGTAGGAGACTTGAAAGTGATCCGCGGCTTCGGTATACGAGTGTTTAGCTTTAGTCACATATTCAACGATCCTGATGCGTTCTTCAAAAGTTGTTTGCCGACTCATGGTAGGGACCCGCTTTCTAGACGGTCTGGCCGTCAAGGTTTTATCCCTATTATACCTGGAAACCCAGTTGTCGAGTTGTGTTGATGAACGTAAACCAAATTTTGTGGCTAAATCCAGCAGTGACCCTTCACCGGCCAAAAAAGCCTGAACAGCTTTAAGTTTCAATTCGTTGGAATAATGATTATTTGTGTGCGCTTCCGTGAGCCCTGCCAACCCATCACGTTCAAGGCGCGACTGCCAACGCATGAGCGTTTCTCGATGGATACCATGTTGTCTGGTAAAAGTCCCAATTGATAAACCTGATTGCTTGAATTTAGCTAACAGCGCCAACTTTTCCTGAAGCGTGTGTCTAGCTCTAGGCATACAAAAATCCCCCTATGATTAGTCAGATGAATTATAGTATTTCATCTGACAACCATAAAGGGATTATCGCAATCATAGGCCCAATTCATAACCTTATTGGCATCATTTTTATACTTCTTGGATTGTTCTTTTAAATACATTGTATAGGGAATAAGTGGCGTCGCTTTAAAATCCTTTAAAACAAAGTCATAATTTGGTTCACTACCATAACCTGCATCCGCTACTACGTAACGGAACGTGGCCTTTCTTTGTTGGACTTGATTCAAAAATGGGACTAGCGTTCTTTGGTCAGCTGGCCGTTGATTCAAATCATAAAATAGGACAAATTGATTTTGAGTACCAATCTGTAAGTTATATCCTGGTTTTAATTGACCATTTTGCATTGGATCTTCCTTCATTCGCATAAAGGTTGCATCATGATCAGTCTTAGAAAAACTGTTTCGGTTTCCCAGAATTTCAAGATAATCTTCATATTTTTGCTTCCGAGGCTTTAAATCCGAAGTAATAATATGCTTAAAATGTTTTAGTTTTCTTCGTCGTTGCTTTGATGGCGAGCCACCTTTAATGACTTTTTCTGCACTAATTTTCTGATCGAGGTCATCAATATCATGTTCTAATTCACGTTCTGCATGATCTAACTTCGCCAAAGTGCCTTCGGCATCAGTTGCTAGATTAACCTTTTCTTGAATCATGTCATCAAATAAGGCGCTAGCTTTTTCCTCTAACTTGGCATCATTTCGTTCGACGCTTTTTCGCCAAACAAAGGAGTATTTATTGGCATCTGCGACAATCTTTGTGCCATCAATAAATAACGATTCGTCATCCACTAAACCATATCCACTTAATTGTTCATGAAATTGAAGAAACATTTTTTTGATAATCCCTTTTGCTACTTGTGAAATTCGAAAGCGATTAATGCTCCGATAACTTGGGACTTCGTCCGGATTACCAATTAACCACTTCATTGGTAGGTTTTCCTCTGCCATTTCTTGGATAGCACGGCCAGAAAACGTATGACGCATATAAGCAAATAATAGGAGTTTCATCATCATCGCTGGCGAATATTTTGGTCGCCCAAACTTGTCAGCATCCGGATACAGAATTTCAGTGGGAATACTATCTACAAAATCACTAATTGAAACGACAATATGATTGGGATTAATTTTAAATTCAATTGGAAATGTTAATATGGTTTGGTTATTGTTATAATGTTTATACACGGTGGGCACCAACTTTCTTATTTTGTGGTGATTTAAGATTAACAGATTTGGGCACACCGTGCCTACATAAAATGAAAGAACCAGGAATTCAAATTCGAATTCCTGGTTCTTTTATTTTAGATTAGGACTTTTGTCCCAGCCACGATTTAAATTTCAAAAATGTAAGCGCTTGATTTTAGTGTCGAAAGAGAATAGACTTTAACTACATTGTTAAAAATTAAATTGTGCACCACATTCTAGTAGGAGGCATTTTTATGATTACCAAACACACCAAAGCAACTACAATTTCTGCCGGCACTGCACTTCTCAAAGTGCTAGAAGCATGGCAAGTTGATCACTTATATGGGATTCCTGGTGGCTCTATTAATTCGGTTATGGATGCTCTTGAGGCCGAAAAAAGCCAGCTGCAGTACATCCAAGTTCGTCATGAGGAAGTCGGCGCGATGGCAGCTGCAGCCGATGCCAAACTTACAGGAAAAATCGGCGTTTGCTTTGGGTCAGCAGGCCCTGGCGGAACTCATTTATTAAATGGTTTGTACGATGCCCGAGAAGACCATGTTCCAGTATTAGCATTGATTGGTCAATTTGGAACCTCCGGTATGAATATGGATACTTTTCAGGAAATGAACGAGAATCCCATTTATGCCGACGTCGCCATTTATAATGTTACTGCGGTAAATGCCAACACACTTCCCCATGTAATTGACGAGGCAATTCGCCGGGCGTATGCGCACCAAGGCGTTGCAGTCGTTCAAATACCTGTTGATTTACCTTGGCAACTAATTAAGGCTGAAGATTGGTACTCCTCAGCCAATAGTTACCAAAAACCCCTTCTGCCTCAGCCCAACCCTGAAAAAATAAAACAAGTGGTTGACATACTTCAAACGGCCAAACGACCACTAATCTATTACGGAATTGGCACGCGGGGTGCTGGAAAAGAACTACAAGCATTAAGTCAACAACTAAAGATTCCATTAATCAGCACCTATCCGGCCAAGGGCATTGTCCCCGACGATTACGTGGCTTACCTGGGATCAGCCAACAGAGTGGCGCAAAAACCAGCCAATGAGGCGCTAGCACAAGCTGATACAGTCTTATTTATCGGCAATAATTATCCTTTTGCTGAGGTCTCTAAAGCTTTTAAGAATACATCTAAATTCCTCCAAATCGATATTGATCCGGCAAAATTGGGTAAACGGCACAAAACAAACGTCGCTGTCCTCGCTGATGCCAAATTAGCATTAGCAGCTATTTTACAACAGATTAATGAACGTGATGCAACTCCTTGGTGGCAAGCAAACCTAGCCAACAATAAAAATTGGCGGCAATATCTGGCTAGTTTAGAGAACAAAACAGATGGGCCCTTGCAAGCATACCAAGTATTAAAGGCAGTCAACCAGGTCGCTGACCCCGATGCAGTTTTTTCGATTGACGTTGGTGACATCAATCTAAACGCTAATCGTCATCTGAAGCTGACTCCGAAAAACCAACATATTACGTCAAACTTGTTTGCAACAATGGGCGTAGGAATTCCTGGCGCAATTGCAGCGAAGCTGAATTATCCTTCAAGGCAGGTTTTTAATCTAGCGGGTGATGGAGGAGCAGCCATGACGATGCAAGACCTAGCAACCCAGGTTCAGTACCGTTTGCCAATTATTAATGTTGTCTTTACCAACCATCAATATGGATTCATTAAAGATGAGCAGGAAGATACAAATAAAAATGACTTTATCGGGGTAGAGTTTAATGACATTGATTTTAGTAAAATCGCATCTGGCGTGCACATGAAAGCATTTCGAATTGATAGAATCGATCAACTAACTGACACCTTCAATCAGGCAAGAGATCTTGCCAAAACAGAACCGGTTTTAATTGATGCTGTCATTACCGGGGAGCGACCATTACCCGCTGAAAAGTTGCGGTTGGATTCGTCGGTTTATCCAATAAATGAAGTTCAAGCATTCAAACAACGCTACGCTGCAGAAGACTTACACCCCCTCGCAACATATTTGGCTAAGTATGGACTAACTGATGCACAAAACGAAGTTGGACAAGGTGGCTTCTAGATTAATCGTTTTGGGGTGTAGTTTTCTGAGTATTCTAAACTGATTATTTACTGATTGGAGGTATTAATGTGACTAGAAAAGTTGTGATTGTTGGTGCTTCACATGGTGGTCACCAAGCAATTATTGAACTACTTAATAGATATGACGATATTGACATTACCTTGTTTGAAGCTGGCGATTTTATTTCCTTTATGTCTTGCGGAATGGAACTTTACCTGGAAAATGACGTTACGTCTGTCCATGACGTCCGTAATTTTCGTCCAGCCAGCTTTCCACAAGCAAACGTGCACATTCTAGATAATCATTTGGTAACTAAAATTAATCAGAGTCGACAAACTGTCTCAGTAAAAAATCTTAAAAGTAATCAGGACACCGAAGTTAGCTATGATAAGCTGATTCTCAGTTCGGGGGTGACCCCCAATGCATTGGCCGTTCCCGGTGCGGATCTAGAGAATGTGTTCCTGATGCGGGGCTATGATTGGGCGACGAAAATCAAGGCTAAGCTAGCTGATGATAACATTAAAAATGTAACAATTGTCGGAGCCGGATACATTGGTATCGAGGCCGCTGAAGCTGCCGCCAAGGCAGGCAAACAGGTTACTTTATTAGACGTTATCAGCCGTCCTTTGGGTACCTATCTAGATGCCGAATTAACTGATATTTTAAGTAATGAACTGGCGACAAGAGGAGTTAAAGTTCACACAAATATCGAAATTTCGGAATTCTGTGGTCGCAACGGACAAGTGGAGTGGGTCAAGAGTAAGCAGGACAATTTTCCAAGCGACTTGGTTATTCAAGCTACCGGGGTTAAAGCCAATACCAACTGGCTAAGAGGAACTGTTGATCTTGATGAACGTGGCTGGATCAAAAATGATCCCTATTTGCGAACAAATTTGTCGAATGTTTACGCGCTCGGCGATGCGACCTTGGCCTACTCGGTGGCTGCCGATAAGAAAATGCCAATCGCCTTAGCAACAGTGGCCCGTCGTGAGGCGCGGTATATCGTTAAGCATTTGTTTGAAAAAATACCCACTACGCCCTTTTCTGGTGTCGTTGGCTCCTCTGCTTTGAGTGTTTTCAGTTACAACTTTGCTCAAAGTGGATTAAATAGTTTCACTGCGCATCGTGCGGGCATCAACGTTAACAGTTCCTATTATGAAGATAATCTGCGGCCGGCTTTTATACCAAAAGACAAGGGAAATACAAAAGCTTATACAAAGCTTTTCTTCCAACCTTTTGATCATCGCCTAGTCGGTGGAGCAGTGCTATCAAAGCATGACATCACAGCGCAGGGGAATGTGTTGGCTTTGGCCATTCAATACCGGCTAACCTTAGAGGACCTAGCTGAAGCAGATTTCTTTTTCCAACCTGGGTTTGATCGGCAATGGAGTTTATTGAATTTGGCTGCTCAACATGCGCTAGGTGAAAGTGAGTTTACTAAGAAATAAAGCGGCTTCCCTTTTTTGATAGATAATACGATAAATATAAAAAAGACAGGTTAAAGGCAATGACTCAAGAAAATTATTGCTCTTAACCTGTCTTTTTAATAATTTAATGTATCCAAAGTTCCAAATAACACATTTATTTATAGCTTTGTAAGGTAGATTGCAAATTTAATCCGAATTTTTGGACAAATTTGTCAGCATAACCTGATACGGTGTTTGCCAATCGAGTATTTTAAGCGGTCGCTGGTTAATTTGGAGTAACGTCGTCGTTAAATCTTGAGCACTAATGTGCTCAAAACGAGTCCCCTTAGGATAAAAATAACGTAAATTCCGATTAAAGCGTTCATTACTACCACGTTCAGCTGGCGTATAAGCATGGCAGTAATAGGTCTTAATACCATATTGTGATTCAAGTGATACTAGCCCACTAAACTCAGTGCCACG
>NZ_RHNZ01000031.1 GCF_003946395.1 Levilactobacillus fuyuanensis
CGACCATTAAAAATACATCATCAACAGACTGCCATTGAAAGATTCCGGGCTTGTTCGGATTAAACTTGTAATTTGCCATAATAATAAATAGTGCGACACAAATCCCGACTAAAACGACCAACCCGGTTAAAATACCTTGAATCGTCTTCCCAGCGCTGGTTAGCTTACTTTTAACTTCGCCACCGTCTGCGGCAAAGACGACCTGAGCGTTCATCAATCCCAAGTAAATTGTGGTGGCTCCAGTAGTTGCTAACGCTTTTACTTTGTTGAACTTCATGTTATTCCTCCTTTCCGTCTTCCTGTGACCGTAATTGAACCGATTCTGCCTGCGTTTCTTCTGGCTCACGCTGATAGAATTTATCCAATTGTTCCTCGGCAATTTGCTGGCTTGGTAATGGGTCAGTAGCTAAATTAACGCGGCCATTTTCACTCGTGGCTAAGTAATACTCCTTTTCTGACTGACTTAGCTCTTGGGTCTCTAAGACATGCACATTATGTTCATAACGGCCTAAGGCGTTATCAACTTCTAAGCCATAGAAGCCTAAGAAACCTTCTAAGAAGCTCTCACCAAAAAAGGTCATTTCGTTTTTGATCTGCTTATATTGATGGGTCGGTTTATCACTTACCAACTTTTCGGTCTTTTTAGCATTTTGACTGTCTTGATGGCGATTAAACCAGCCCCTAAGTTTTAATGGCGGAGTTTTTAGCTGACGTTTAACCGTCTTCTTAATCATTGCTCGGCGAACTTCATCGATTGGCTGACCATCTTGATCTAAAATTGCTTGTAGCTGTTTTTGATCGGTTAATTTTTGATCATCATCGACTACAATCGCCTTTTGATCATCATGAACTAACTTGCCATTAATGCCTTGCCAGCTTTCTGCTTTCATTGGATCACCTCCTCAAAAAAAGCGCGTTAGGGACGCTAAACAACTAGCTTTCCCCTAACCCGCCCGGTAAAATGGATTGTTAGGAGGGTGACACCTAGAATCGTAACTTCCAGGTGCTGATCCCCGTTAGCAACTTCACTGCTTACGAGGACGCCCTCTTTTTTTATGTGGTTTTTAATCCATTCAATGCCATCTTCAGATATTAATTTAACTTTGCCCGTTTCCATGAGCATTTCACTTGGCAACTCGTTAGGGTGCCGTCTTAACCAAACACTCACGTACGTACTACCTCGTTCAAGCTTGAGACTAGCTTGAGCTAAGCTAAACCATTCCTGTTTCTTTGTCACATGTGAATACTCCTTTCCCTATATTATGGGTTCATTGTACCATTAAATGAGCACGTTGGTGCACTTTTAATTTTACATTTAGATTACAAGTGCATGCCCCCATCTTCATGCCGGTTTCGAGTTTGGTGTTGCCGTTGCTTTTTCGTCATTTCCCACTCGGTCTCCTTTAGTCCACGTAGTTGCTGTTTTCTTAGATAGTCTGTATTTTTCGCATATAAAGTGGTCATTAAGGCTTCGTCCAAAATATTCATCAGGTAATTTTTCGGGCTAGTTGGGTGGTAATTAATGGCCTGATAGTCCTTAACTTGAGCTCGCTTATATTGATCAAAGCGCATTGTCTGTTGTTTCAAACGGGTTTGCACCATTTCAATTTGTTGGTGATCCAACTTAGGATCTTGGCCACATTCGCCAATAAACAGTTGCCGGGTGCCATCATGTTTTAAGACCCGTTGCAGTCGATGATCCTGAATATCTTTTAATTCCATTTTACCTAACAGGTAATTTAAACCGGCTTGATGTTGCTGACTAGTAAAGACTACCGGTGGCTGCTGTTGCAATTGACTAAGATCATCGGCGCTTAATGGCTTTAATTCTGGGTCATAGTAAACCACAGCGGTATAGATTTGCTCCTTGTCAATCGTCTCTAGCTTATCGAGGTCACTGTCCGGAAAAGCAGTCGTTAGAATGCTGTCGTATTGGGTTTGCACCACGGCTTTAACTTCCCGCATGACCCGTAAATCTTTCACCGATTTAGAAATGAATTCGAGTTCGCTTGGTTGATAAGCGGCTAGTATGCCCCGATCAGTAGGCTTCAAATCGTCTAACTGGTGACCATGTTTGGCTAGTACCGTGGTTAATTGCTTCTTAATTGTTTGGACCTGCTGATTAACTAACTGCCAGCTGGTATATGGCCGCTTGGTAAACGTCAATAATTGCTGGGTTAATAAGTCGTTTCGAATATCCGCTAACCGTTCTGCCAATTCGCTACCCTTAAAAATCGTTTGTTCACTATTAGTTTCTTTAATCAGTTCCCGTCGTTCAGCTGCGGTTGTCTGTTCAAAATTAAGTTCCGGATAAAGCTTTTTCGTTGCTCGTTCCACCACTTTATTTAACAACTGGTTAGCTTGTGCTAGTGATGTCGTTTGCTGGTCAATAGTCAGCAGTTGCTTGGTTACATCTTCACCAATGGCATGTTTGATTAATAAGCTGTTTTTCCAATTAAACAGCATGCGCTGTTTATCATCTAAATGTTCTAAATCGACATAGGTTTTCAATTGCTGACTTAGATGACTAATTGTGTGTTTTTCAGAGAACGATAGCTCGTCAGTTAACGCGTCAAAATGTTCATGATTTCTTATCTTTTCGTCAAGATTATGATATTTAGCTTGAGCGTTTCTTTGCGCTCTAACTTGTTGATTAAATGCTTTTCGATTTTTTCTTTGGCTGTTAATGCCTTCGTGTTGGGTAGGTGTCTCTTGAATCCCTTGATCGACAAACGATTTTTCACTAATCCGATCCGGAATATTTTTTTGTGCTAAAGACTGATTAACACTTGTTGCCCAATTATGCCGCCACTCATTAATTTTTTCCTTTTTATCCCAATCAACCAACCAAATTTTCCTTTGTTTTGGAAACCCGCTTTTGGTTAAAAGTTGCTTGCCATTTTCATCTTTAATGTACTGCGTCTTTGCTTTTAATCCCCAACTACCATCGGGGTTAAATGGGCGATTGGTTAACATCACATGTGCGTGCGGATTGTCTGAGTGATCGCGATGAATTGCTACGTCAGCTACCATACCTTGATCGACAAAATTTTCTTGCACATATTTTGTCAGTAATTCTTTCTGTTCGGATTCACTTAATTCTACCGGTAAAGCCACGTTAAATTCTTTGGCATACCGCGAGTTTGATTTACGATCGTTCTTTTCAACTTCATTCCATAATTGTTCTCGATTACTGGCCCATTCTGGTGCATTTTTGGGGGTTAAAATAAAGCTTTCTGGCATAACCGAGCGGGCATAAAAATAGTGGCGGCCTTCTTGATTATCAAATAATTTTTCACCACTTCGATAAGCGGCACTGGCAATGGCACTGCGTCCTTTACCAGCACTAATATTACTAAAACTCATATGAAATATTGCCATGTTAGTCACCTCTTTACTTTGATTCTATGGGTTTTCCTCTGTTGTCGCCATCGGCGACTTCTAATACAGGTTTTTTGGGGGTTAGCACAACATAGAATTAATTCTATGTGTAAGTGCGCATTGACCTCGTTTCACTCGGTCTGCTGATTCTCCTGAATTTACTTTTAGTGTATGCCTTCCGCTTCGCTATTTCAACTTTTATCCTTTGACTTAACGTTTCCCTTATGATATAGTTTCGGTGATTATTTCTAATATGATTGGAGGGATCGTTATGTCTCAAAGCAACTTAGAAAAACAAGAAGCTAAATTAAAAGCCCTTAATCAAAAAATTAAGGACGAAAAAAATAAGATTGAACAACGTCTAGGTAAACAAATCATCAGTCAAGCCAATTTAGATTATGCTAATTTGTCTAACGATCAGATTAAGCTTTTATCCAAGCAATTTTCTGAATTTTTAAAGGTAAAGTCCGTAGATCATTAGCCATACGAGATGGGGCAATTCCATGTCTAATCAATATGAAAAACTAGTCGAGCAGCAAGCGCGTTTAAAACAAAAAATTGAGCGGGAAGATTTTAAGTTACGGCAATCTAAATACTATGAAAATCGGCAAGCCCGCAAAGCCCGTTCTCGCCGATTAATTCAAAAAGGGGCTTTGCTCGAAAAATACTTTCAAGCTAATAACCTCTCGGTCGAACAAACCGAAGAACTTTTAAAAATATTTGCTGACTATGTTAACGCCCATAAACCGAATAAACTCAAAAACGATCAGCCTAGTAACTAGGCCGATCGTTTTTATTTTCTGGATCATTTTTAGGCTTTACTTCTGGGTTTTGATCTGCAAAATTTTGTAACTGCTTTTGCACCTTTTCTGGATAAGTAATATTTTGGTTTATCCAAGGAAAATGCCTCAAATCGTTCTTAAAAACTTGTCCCTTCTCTCTTGCATAAACAGAGGTAAACTTTTCGCTATTATCATAGATCATGACCTTATCAGATTTAAAGGCCACTAATGGCAAATTATGTTTGGATTGCTGATAACGTTTCTTGATCGTTGCTACTGGAACACCGTGGCCACCTTTTTGTACCCGTTCGTTGACCCTTTGGATAGCTAAATTTTCATCTCGCAAAGCAACATATAATAAAGTCACTTCAAAACCATTTTTGTGAGCTTTGTCAATCAAATTGAGTTGAGCTTTGCCTCTACCTGCCAGTGTTGTTTCTACGTGAATACTTTGCTGGTGATCTAAAGCATAGTGTAGTTGTTTGATTTCTTCTTTCATGGCTTTTAAGTTGTCACTATCTTTATGCCAATCGCCACCCATTTGTCTTAAAAGTTCATCAGCGTTAATCCGTTTTGTTTTGTCAAACAAGATGGGGAATGTATCGTATAGCGTACTTTTCCCTGCTCCGTTAATACCAGCAACAATAATGTATTGTGGTTTATCTATCAACGGACAAAGTCCTTTCGCTTAATAACCTCATCTTGCCTTTTATCTAAAAAGTAGGTATATAAAGCGTCATATACTTTGCGCTTTTCTGGATCTGGTTCATGTAATGACTTATCAAGTAAATCTTTTAAATCCGTTTCTTTGGCAATTTCAAAAAAGTCATTAATTGTGATTGTATCTTTCATGTTCATCACACTTCCAAGTTATTAATTTATTTAATCTGATAAGCCATTAGTCCTCATCTGGATCATTGAGCCAATCAGCGACTTCTTTAGCGTCTTTGAACTCTGTTACTGGTGTCTCTTTGGTAGCCTTTAAAAGGCTTAAATTAGCTCTTTCGGCTTCGCTCAGGGCTGGTTTAAACGGTAATGCTGCGTCAGCTACGATCCGCTTATAAAACATATTGATCGCGGTAGTTGGGTTTAGACCTAACTGGCTTAAAACGGCTTCGGTATTATCTGCCAATTCTTTGTCAATCTGGACTTGTACGCGTTTCTTTTCCTTAACTGCCATGATTTTCTCGCCCCCCCTTTTATTACTACTCATATTATACTAATCTTTGAGTACCATCTCAATTAGCCTGCTTCTTTAAAAGTTGTGAATTTAAGTTTGCTGTCCTTTCCGCAATGGCACTTATACAACGTTCCTAAAGTGCCCGTAAGCGCATTTTAAAACTCGTTTAATATAATTATGCTCTATCTGTTTAAAACAGCTTAAATGGCCTTATATAGCTTTTTAGTTTTAAGCACGCTCATCGTTAGGGTGTTTGGCCGCATATTCTCTAGCCGCTTGTTTATTCCACCAAACACCAAATAGATTTTGCATGGTGCCGTACAGGTAGTTTTCCACGTTCTTGATGTGCTTCTCATTGCTTCTTAGGGCGTTAAAGTAACGTCTCAAGGCTTTAGTCATTAAAAATTTAAGTTCTTCGTCGTCCAGTGGGATTGTGACGCCAATATCTTTATGATCCTTCTCAACTCGGTACTTAGCATTTAAGATAATACCAACGAAGCGACGCATCTGTTGCGGGGTACGGCACCAAAAACTAAGCAGTATTCATCATGTTACAGCACCCAAGTAAAAGCTACGAAGATAAAAACATTCATCCTCAAAATATGTAACCTAGAAAAAAGGCCTCCAATGTTAAACCGGGAGCCTTTTTTAGTATACCAATTTCTACTTCACATAAGGCGGCTTATCCCAAGTAACCCCCCCACTCCCTGATAAAACAACGATCCATTATTTGGCCTTTGTGAAATTTGACGGGAGAGGAGTGGTCTAGATGAAAAATCCCCAAAAAATCATTAAGCTCACTTTGTGAATTTAACCGCCTAAACTCCTAGACCATTGCGCCAATCGTGCCTGACACCAGTCCAAAAAATCCCGTTCTGAAATCGTTGGTGTTCCCGTCAATAACTTTTTTGTGATGGGCTCCTCACCTAAAGCCGTCTCAATTAACCCAACCACTAAATAATCTGTCTGTTTCGTAACCCAATTTTGTGGTTTCGCCCCAAAGACTTTCGCCAAACTAAAAGCTTGATCCCGATTCATGGTAGTTAGGCGTCCGGTAAAAGCAATCTCACAATCTCTTAAATCAAGCATTTTAAATCATCAACTTTCTTGATTCTAATGTTGGTTTTGACTTGACGGGTTATGGTTTTCCATTCAGTTTAGAGGGAGTGACGTTTTGAGCGCAGAATTGTTCCCTGGAAACAGTTATTTGGAATAACTGAACCAGAGTACAATTCTACGCTAAGGTTTCCCCCTAGTTCGTCGGTCGTTAACGCCCGTCGCTTGTCTGTACAATTGCGGTATTGCTACCACCACTCATTATAAACCTACGTTTTCGGTTTAGCCTACTAAAAAACGCCCTAGCAGGCGTTGGTAATACGTATTTATGTTTGTTCGATCACCAACTAATCAGTGGCACCAAGCCGAAGCTTCGTTTTACCACCCGCGCCGTTAATGGTCGCGCTCACCATTCACCACCCAGCCGTACAGATGACCTTGCTGTGGTATAGCCAGACTTATTGAAGTCGCACTGGCAAACGTGTCCCCTTGGATTTAGACCCCAGCTTGTCCCCTAGGGCTTTAAAAATCGCACCGGCCATGATATAATAGTCATTAAACAATGATGACTTTTTTGTGGCGCTCACCGATTCCCGTTGGTGGGTGTTTTTTTATGTTCTATTTTATGTAACCAATATTACTCGTTGTTTGGTGATAAATCAACATTTCTTTTTATGTATCCTTGTATCCTTGTATCCTTGTATATTCATATCCTTGTATCTAAGTATCCTTGTATCCTTGTATCTAAGTATATTAGGATACTTGCAGTCAATCTTAATTTAACGGCTTTTGAGAAGAAATGTATCCTTGTATCCTTGTATCTTTGTATGTTATCATCCTTGTATCCAAGTATCCTTGTATATTAGGATACTTAATTGGAGGTCAGTATAATGGGTGAAGTAATTACTTTTGGAAATTTTAAAGGTGGCACCGGTAAAACAACAAATGCCACGCTTGCATGCCTGGCACTAGCTCGTGCTGGTAAAAAAACGCTATTAATTGATTTCGATCCTCAAGCAAACGCTACAGATATTTACTTTAAAACCGCGGCTAATTTAGGCCACGATGATATTAAATTTAATCAAACCTTGCTTGCATCAATCCAAGAAGAGGACTTATCAAGATCGTTGGTTACTTTGGATAAAAACATTGACTTTATTCCATCAAGCGCAGATTTTTCATTGTACCCACGGATTATGGAAAAAAAGTTTAAAAATAATTATAAAGATAGAGTTACATATTTTAGCAAGCTACTTGCTTCACTAAAAGAAAAATATGATTTTGTGGTATTTGATTTGCCACCGACTATTTCCTTAATTTCTGATAGCGCCTTATACGCTTCAGATTGGGTTCTGATTATCCTTCAAACTCAAGAGCACAGTCTTCAGGGTGCCGAATCGTTTCTAAAATATATACAGGAACAGGTAATCGATGAATACGAAGCACCTAGTTTGAATTTACTCGGTATACTTCCTGTGCTATTAAAGAATGGGGCGCCTGTTGATCACAGCACATTAGAAGTAGCAGAAGAAGAATTTGGGAAAGAAAACATGTTAAAAACCCTAATTCGTAATATGGAAAGAATCAAAAGATATTCAATCAGAGGTGTATTTCTAAAAGATCAGTTCGATAAAAAAATAATTAGATTATACGATTCTGTGGCACAAGAAATTATTGAAAGGGCGGACTAGCATGGTGGAACTTTTACACAATCCTAACTCAAATAAAAGCAAAATAATTCCTAGAAAATCGGCGCCCCAGCCCCAAAAAGAAATTTCCATATCTTCTCTAAACGAATCAAACAAAACGAAGTCTAAACAAATAGATGGTGTTACTTTTGATACTACGCTCAGAATTGACAATCATCTAAAAAACTTTATGAAAGCTATGGTAATTTTAGGGTATAGCTCAACTCAACAAAACGGATTAGCCCAATTACAAAAAACTTTTTTTGAATCGTTAACTGAGTCTGAACAAAATACGCTTACGACTCAAATACAGACTTTGGAAACCGGCGATGCTAACAAAGTAAAAAGTAAATAATCACGTGCTCTCAGACGACACGTTCACCTTTTAGATGTATACTTGTCCGTTTAAATTAAGCAGAATGCACACAAAAAAGTCCTCTATTATGCGGAATAGAGGGCTTTTCTGAAATCAGTACATACAGGCTTTGCTTAGGAGCGTTGCTTGTGTCCATTTAGGACATACACAATCATATAACAATCAATCAATGCTGTCACTTAACTTACTCAAAAAAGCCACCCACCTCGTGCTATAGTCCCCTTAAGATTGACAGATGAAAAAGTATAATTCATCTGTTAACTTTGAGGGGATTTTATTATGCCTAGAACTAGATTCACGGCCGCAGAAAAGCTAAATATTATTCAGGGCTTGTCGAAAACTGACTTACCGAAGTTAGCGTATCTTGGCTTATTCAACATTAGTGGTCAGACTTTTACCAGATGGCAAAAATTTTACAAACAGGATGGGATCAATGGCTTAGAAGAACGAAATAACTGGACTCGGTATAGTCCAGAACTTAAGCTACAAGCCGTAACAGCTTACTTGAATAATGAAGGCAGCTTAATTGAGATTCAGGATCGCTTTGGTCTTAGAAGTTATACGCAACTTCAAGACTGGATCAAAAAATTTCAGTATAATGGGACCAATAAAGCTCTGGCGGCTACGCCGTCAAGAAAGCAGGTCCGCATTATGAGTCGTAAGACTACTTTTGAAGAACGAATTACAATCGTTGAATACGTCACTGTCGATAAACATTCCTACTCTCAGGCAGCTGAACACTTTGAGGTATCGTACCAGCAGGTACGATACTGGGTTTTAAAGTCCAAGGATAACGGTTACGCAGCACTCAAAGACAATCGTGGTCGGACTAAGCCCGTTGAAGAAATGACGGAGCTTGAACAACTCAGGTTGGAAAATCGACAACTCAAAGCAAAGATTAAGGAACAGGAGGTCGTTGATCTCTTCATAAAAAAATTCCAGGAACTACAGAACAAGGAGTGAACGCTCAACGAAAATTATCTTACCAAGGAATCAAAGAAATCGGTTCGCAGATACATGGCTCGCAGGCCATCCTTCTTCGTAGATTAGGAGTTTCTCGGCAGGCTTTTAATCAGTGGATTCATCACAAGAAGACACCTTGGGAGCAACAAGAAGAACTTCTCAAACAGAAAATACGCGCGTATTTTGAAAAACATCGACAAAGAATCGGTGCAGGAAAAATGAAGCTTTATCTCGAGCACGATGAGTCAGTCTCATTCTACGTTTCACTCAAACGAGTTAAACGGCTTATGACAGTCCTCCATCTCAAATGCCAGAGTCGAGTTAAGAAACATCATCGAGTAAAGCAAGCGGAGCAAGAACTTCGAGATAATGTATTAAATCAGCAATTTGATAAAACAACCGGACCAAATCAAATCTGGTTGTCAGATTCTACTGAGGTGCAATATGGCATTAACGGCGAGTTTAAAGCCCGACTGTGTGGTGTCTTAGATTTGCATGGCCGATATCTTATGGCATATAACTTGAGTACGACCGAGACCAGTGAAGCTGTAATTCAAACGTTCAATCAAGCTTTTCAAAAGTCTGGCAAGGTACACCCGATGGTTCATACTGACCGTGGGTCAGCATTTACTTCAAAAGCTTTCAATGATTTGATGACTGAGCACGGAGTGATCAGAAGCATGTCACGTCCAGGAACACCATATGATAATGCGCCAATGGAGCGTTGGTGGAATGAATTCAAACTAAACTGGTTAGATAGTCATCCAATGCCAAAGACGAGGGAAGAGTTAGTGAAACTGATTGAAGCCGGCATTTACTACTTCAACTATATTGATCGAACAGCACAAAGAAACGGCTCCACCGCGAATGAATACCGCGATGAGGCCGCTTAAGTAACACAAAAAAATTATATTATTTCAACTGTCAACTTGACAGGGACTAGTACATCGTGATGAGATGAATGGCTTTTTGGTTGTGTGGTAGATTGTAAAATTAATCCGAACGCTGTTCGGATTAATTTTACAATCTACCATAACTGCTATACTAAAAGTGAAAAGAAGAGGAGTGATCGTTTTGAAATTGTATCAAAGCCTTACCCAAGTCCAAATCAACGAACAATTCGCTGGTCAAGCAACCGGCTACAAGCTTTCCACGACCCTTGATAAGCCGCTGAACTACGATCCAACGATTCTCTATCAGTATTTGGATACCGTCCTGAAACCGGGCAGTCGCCACGACGAAAACAACTTGCGCTACGTGACTGATCCGGGCTATATCGGCGAAAACTTTAATTACCAAAGCGTCCCGTTTACTTCGCACATGACCGAATTCGACGAGAAGATGGCCTTCGCACGCAAACTGGTGGCCGACCTTAATCGTCATTTATCTGTCAACATCAAACCGGAAGATGAAACTATCGAACTGGTCTTTGTTGACTAAAGCAACCGTGTTGCCCTCCTTTCCTAGTCGCGATGCTTCTCTCCTGATCATTTGCGGCTAAGTACCCAGTCAAGCATGCTTAGTTGCAACAAAAATGACCGTCTACTTTTTGGTAGGCGGTCATTTTTGTAGATGCAAAGCACGAATTCGCAGCTATACCGCTTTCTTCGCGACTTCCTTTGGTAACGTCAACGCCAACAGCAAGCCAATCAGGCCCACGCCAGCAAACACAGCGAAGGTAACAGCAAAACCGCCAGCATGACTTCGCAGCGTGGTTTGCATGCCATCCAACAACACTGTGGCGAACATGACACCGGCAGAACCAAATAACTGACGAGCCGTCGTCGTAACCGCAGTGCCGTCTGCCACGAGCTCATTCGGCAAAGCATTCGCGCCAGCCGTCACTGAAGGCATCATCACAAAGGCATTGCCGGCTTCAGTCGCCATCGCCAACATAATTGCCCCAATCAGCGGTAAATGATGGGCAAAGACTGCTAACAGACCAAAGCCGCCAGTAATCAACAACATGCCAATCATGGCCACAACACGCGGTCCAAAGCGATCCAGTAGGCGCCCGCTAATTGGATTCAAAATACTCAGCAACACCGCAGCTGGCACTAAGGACAAGCCAGAAATCAACGGTGACAAACCAAGTAGCGTTTGAAAGTAAAGCGGCATCAGGATAGTGGTGACAATCAAACCGACGTATGAAATTCCGGTCAGAAACACCGCTTTAGTAAACATACCAGTGGCAAAAACTCGCATTTGCAACATTGGTGGTTGGCGATTCAATTGCCGAACAACGAAAATACCAGCTGCCAGAACGCCTAAAATCAACAAACCAACCACGCCAACAGTTAAGCCTTTTTTCGACAAAGCACCCAAGGCATAAAGTAGAATTGGAAAACTTGCGGATAAAAGGAAGGACACCCAGTCCAGTTGCGTCGGTTGCAATGGCATGACAGACGCAATGGTCACCGTTGAAACGGCCAGCACAAGCAGCGAAACGACCAAGAAGAACAAGAATAAAGCCTGCCAAGGGAACCATGTCAGCAAAACACCGGAAATAATCGGACCGACTGCCAAGGCTGAGCCCATGACCAATCCCGCCGTGCCCATCACCCGACCACGCTCACTATGCGGCGTAATCGTCAGCAACACGGTCTGGAAACTCGGGAAAATAATCCCGACCGCAATCGCTTCAAACAACCGGCCAATCATGAGCACGGTAAAACTCGGTGCCCAGATACATAAGCCTGTCCCAATGGCAAAAATGAGTTCAATCGCTTGGAAAAGCCGTTGGAAAGTAACATTATGCAACAGCCATGGGCTAACCGGAATCATCAAGGTCATCACCAACATAAAGCCGGTTGTCAGCCAAGCAACTGTATCCGCTCCTAAACCAAAAGCCTTCATAAAAGCAGGATAAGCGGTGCTTAAAGAAGACTGAGAAATTGACATCGAAAAGGTACCTGTCAGTAACGTGGCGACAAAAGCCCCGCGATGTTTGATCGTTGGAGAGTGCATATTAAAATCATCTTTTTCTATATTAGTATTGTGGGACGTTTACATTTTCATTCCCATTTTTTCATAAGACTGCATACCGCCCATCCAAATCTCAGATGGTTTGACGCCACGTTCTTTAGCCAAGGCCATCATTAACGTATCCATATCCATCAATTTATATTCTTGCTTTGGCTTGGCTGGATCGAATGTTTCAATCTGTGCCATCATGCCGCCATCTTCGTGCTCAATGATATGGCAGTGATACATATAAACCCCTGGCAAATCAAAGCGAACCAGCAGCCGAACCGTTTCACCAGGATTCACGCCAATTGTATCTTTGAAACCATGTTCATTTGGATACGGCGCATGCCCATTCCGCGACAAGACTAAGAATTGGGTTCCATGCACATGGAATGGATGAACCATTCCAGGCGCATCATTGCTATTGGTAACATCCCAGTACTGGGCTTTGCCAATTGGTTGCGTGGCATCAATCCGCTGCATGGCAAACTTTTTACCATCAATCACAACACCTTCGTCCATCCCCTGCATCACAACGTGGCGAACTGGCAAAGCCGGGTCAACCACTGGTGCCTTCACATCGAACAACTTATCAGGCAAGGTAGTCTGATCCGGTTTGAAAGCATGAATGCGGAACTTTAGCAATGGCACATCATCCGTATATAAGGTGACCTCGTCGCCTTCATGGTATTGGCCAAAATCAACAATCACTTCGGCACGCTCAGCACAAGTCAGCATCAAATGGGTAAATTTGACCGGCTCCGGTAACAGTGAGCCATCCCCGCCAATTTGCGTAAATGGCAGGTCATCGGAAAAATGCAACCGCCATTCACGGCGATTAGCACCATCCAGAAAACGCAACCGGACCTTTTGCGTGGTGACATCAAAATAGGGATTGATTGTACCGTTAATCATTGCAGTTGGCCCAGCAACACCGTCAGGATCATAATCAGCCCGGTAGTCCCACTGGTTGTTCTCATGAAAACGCCGGTCTTGCAAAATGACCGGAATATCGTCAACGCCATAGTTCCTTGGCAATGGCAGGCTGGCTTCATGGTCGTCTTTGACAATCACCATGGCAGCCAAACCATGCCAAACCTGCTCGGCTGTGGATGGGCACGGATGCGCGTGCAGCCACAAAGTCGTCGCCGGTTGTTCCAATGTGAAGTCGATATGCTTACTTTCACCCGGATAAACCGGCGCATGGCATCCGCCATCAACATAAGGGCCACTGACATTAGCCCCATGCCAATGAAAAGTGGTCAACTCAGGCAGGGTGTTTTTCAGTGTCACATGCGTATGCTGACCACGGCGATACACAATCGTCTGACCTAACAGACTGGTATTATAGCCCCACGTCTTGGTCTTCGCCCCAGGTAACAGTTGCGTTTCCCCAGCCTCTGCTGTCACCGTGTAATAAACGTCGGTCGCCGTCTCTTTATCCGGTTTCAACAACGGCGGCACATTTAAGGGCTTCTCAGGCGCATCACTGACCTCAAGCGGCACGTACCCGCCATCGTGGAGATCAAACGCTGGCTCATCAAAGAAATAGTCCGTATAAGTTTTCATCGTGATTTCCCCCTCTGACAAGAATTTTAACACTTTTTAGGGTTGCCATAAACATAATTTAGAATTAACCTAAAGTAGTATCGAAAAATGGTATAGGTCTTATCCATACACTTGAGGAGGATTTTCATGCAACAAATGTCGAAAATAATGGGCTGGCTCATGCTGGCGTTAAATGTGGTGCTGCTGATTCTAATTGGTACCATGCACAATATGGCAGCGATGTGGTTAATGGGTCTGATTATGACTTTGGACGCTGTGACAGGGTTAGTTGCCGCTTATCGGCCCCAGTCAAGTCAACAACACGCCCACCAGCACTAGTTTGTTAAAAAGTTGCTGCAAGACCTTTCATGGAGTCATTGATCGGCGTTATATGTTGATATATACATATGTTGAATATATCATGTGTCTGTACTTAGATGAACAGTCACATGAAAGAGGGTCGTTTAATGCAGCAACTGTCAATGACGCAGAAACAAACCATGACGTCAGCCTTACGGGTTGAATATTTTTCAACGGCATGGATGGCATTTGAGTGGTAGATTGCAAATTTAATCCGAATTTTTGGACAAATTGGTCAGCATAACCTGATACGGTGTTTGCCAGTCGAGTATTTTAAGCGGTCGCTGGTTAATTTGGAGTAACGTCGTCGTTAAATCTTGAGAACTAATGTGCTCAAAACGAGTCCCTTTAGGATAAAAATAACGTCAATTCCGATTAAAGCGTTCATTACTACCACGTTCAGCTGGAGTATAAGCATGGCAGTAATAGGTCTTAATACCATATTGTGATTCAAGTGATACTAGCCCACTAAACTCAGTGCCACG
>NZ_RHNZ01000032.1 GCF_003946395.1 Levilactobacillus fuyuanensis
TTCGGCTCGTGGTTCCGACTACTACGGCCCACAGCGGACTTTCACCGCCTAGTTAGCGCCCATGCCGGGCGCACTTTTAAAACGCAGACTGCCTAATTTGGGCAGTCTGCGTTTTATTTATGATTAGTGTTTAATCAGCTTATTGCATATAGCAAAATGGAAACTTCAAATTATTTCGTCATACAATTAGTCCCACCTGAGATCCGATCAAATCAAACAATTATCTTGACAATTCCAGAAGATTTCACATATATTACCGCCAAACTAATTGTGCCTAGCAATAAGCGTTTTATCAGCAATATATCAATCTATTTTTCAATCAACCAGTCCTGTAGATCGACCATACGGGTCACGCGAATCTCCGGTTGACTCTCATCCACGATCATATGCTCCGGATCAAACAGTGCACCCGCCATGCCAGCGCGGTGACCAGCCGCCACATCCAGATTACGATCGCCAATCATGATGGCCGTATGTGGATCGACTGAGTATTGTTGGCAGAGTGCCAGAAGACTGGTTGGGTCCGGTTTCCGCGGATAATCGTCGTCCTTCGTCACGTAGCCGGTAAAATATTGGGCCAACTGTAACGTTGTCAGTCGGTCCAAAGCCCGGCGATTACGGTGCGTTAATAAGAAGTTTCGCCCGCCATTGGCTACGACCGCTGCCAGTAAGCTGGCCACTCCAGGAAAAGCCTCGGTCTTGTTCAGCAACGGTGCGGCCAACTGCTCGTAGATTTTAGATAGTCGGTCACGGTCGACCTGATACTCCGCAGTAAATCGTTGATAGGCCGTTCCTAGACTGTGCTGACGCATTGCCCGGTAGATGTCCTCGCTATCGATTTCAAAGTCATTCACGCCACAGGCGACTAACGCCTCACCAAATGCCCTGACCATCCCCGGATATGTGTCGACCAAGGTACCGTCGAAATCCCAAAATACTTGCTGATAACGCATATTGTTTCCTCCCGAAAAAACGAGTCCGAACGCTTACCGCCCAGACCCGCTTCGCTTATTTATTTGTGATCCGTGTCAAACCAAATCGTGACGGGGCCGTCGTTGACCAAGGCCACCTGCATGTCGGCGCCAAAGACGCCAGTTGCAACCTTGATACCTTCAGCTGCCAATTTTGTATTGAGTTCTTCATACAATTTCTTCGCATGAGTCGGTTCGCCGGCCGCCGTAAAACTCGGTCGGTTGCCCTTTTTGGTACTTGCATATAACGTGAATTGTGAAACAGATAGAATCTGCCCATCGACGTCGGCCAGGCTCAAGTTCATCTTACCTGCATCGTCTTCAAAGACCCGCAACTTACTGATCTTATGGACGAGGTAGTCGACCTCTTCACTGGTATCGCTGTCCTGAGCACCCACCAGCAGACAAAATCCCTGCTGGATGGCCCCGTGGACTTGATCGTCGATGGTGACGGATGCTTCGCTAACTTTCTGGAGTAGTACGCGCATGGTGACCCTGCCTTTCTGCTTTTTTGTAATCGGTTAGAGGTTACTCACTCTGAGGCAACCTTGCCGAAACGTGAAAAAAAGGGCAACCGATTCCGCTTAACCCCGATAAGCCAAGAATACAAGCCCGGTATTCTCAGCTTATCGACGTTAATGCTCGTCAGCTAACCGCCCTTTTTCTCACTCTTTCCTTAATGAAACGCCCGCTTAACCACGTAGACGTCTGGAATATTTTTAATGTTATCGAGAATCCGTTGCAGTTCGAACTGGTTTCGTGTGCCCACGCTGACCGAGATGATGGCCATCCGGTTGTGATCGACCTTGCCATTGATGGATGTCAGGTACTTGGTGTTGTTGTTGATGGTCCGTAGTACGTCGTTCAGTAAGCCATTACGGTTGTAGCCCTGAACCTCGATGTCGGCGTTGTAGTTGGTCTTATCACCAGCCATGTCGCCCCAACGAACCGCCACGATCCGCTCACCATTTTTCTCGGCTTGCTTCACGTTTGGGCAATCCTTCCGGTGCACGGAAACCCCGCGTCCCTTGGTGATGTACCCGACGATATCGTCGCCTGGGACCGGTGAACAGCAGTGACTCAACCGGATCAACAGGTTGTCGACCCCTTCAATCACGACGCCATCGGAATCCTTACCCTTGCGATCCTTCTTATCAGTGTCCGGATCATTCTTAATAGTTTGGTGTTCCTCCAGCAACTCGCGTTCTTCTTGACGTTGCCGTTCGTCCTCTTCAGCCTTACGTACGCCCTCGGTCAGCCGGTTGGCCACCCCGCGTGGTTGAATATCGCCAAAGCCAATGGCTGCCAGCAAATCATCGGCATGTTGGTAGTGCATCTTAGACGTGACCTTTTCCAAGTTTTCCTTGTTCATCAAGGCCTTGGGTTCATAGCCAAGCTCACGAATCGTCCGTTCCACGGCATCCTGACCCGCCACGATATTCTGTTCACGATCGGTCTGACGGAAGAACTGCTTGATCTTATTCCGGGCGCGCCGTGTCGAAACCAGCTTGAGCCAATCCCGACTAGGTCCAGCAGAACTTGAGGATGTCCGAATATCAACGATATCCCCATTTTTAATTTCGTAGTTCAAGGGGACAATCTTACCGTTGATCGTCGCCCCAGTCGTGTGGTGCCCGACCTCAGTATGAATGGCGTAGGCCATATCCAACGGACCGGCACCTTTAGGCAATTCGAGCACGTCACCCTTAGGGGTAAACGCGTAAACGTGATCCCCAAAGAGCTCCCCTTTGACACTGTCCATGAAGTCAGAAGCGTCATCGGTATCTTCCTGCAATTCAATAATGTGCTTGAAGATGTTGAGCTTATCGCCGGAATTGGTCTCTTGGACCTTATCCTTGACACCTTCCTTGTAGGCCCAGTGTGCAGCGACCCCATATTCAGCGACCGCGTGCATTTCCTTCGTCCGAATCTGGACTTCCAGTGGTTTACCTTCGGGACCAATCACCGTGGTATGCAGTGATTGGTACATGTTGGCCTTAGGCATCGCGATGTAATCCTTAAACCGACCAGGCATTGGCTTCCACTGGGAGTGAATGGCCCCCAGCACAGCGTAGCAATCTTTAATTGTATCGACGATTACCCGGATAGCCAATAGGTCGTAGATTTGGCTAAATTGCTTGTGTTGATCCTTCATCTTGCGGTAGACCGAGTAGATATGCTTCGGTCTACCATAGATTTCGGGTTCTAGTTTCAGATCCTGGATAGAGGATTGGATGACCTTGATGGCCCCAGCAATGTACTGCTCCCGTTGGTCTCGCCGTGAATTCATCAGGTGAACAATCCGGTAATACTGTTGGGGGTTCAAGTAACGGAGCGAAATGTCTTCCAGCTCCCACTTGATGGTGCTAATCCCTAACCGATCGGCCAACGGTGCATAAATTTCCAGCGTTTCGTTAGCGATTCGGCGTTGCTTATCGGGCCGCAAGTGTTGCAGTGTCCGCATGTTATGCAGGCGATCAGCCAATTTGACGATCATGACTCGGATATCCTTGGACATCGCGAGTAGTAGCTTTCGATGATTTTCAGCCAATTGTTCTCGATTAGACTTATATTTAATCTTTCCAAGCTTCGTCACGCCGTCCACAATCAAAGCCACGTCGTCACCGAAAAGTTCCCGCACGTCACTCAAGGTCACCCCGGTATCCTCCACGATATCGTGCAGAAAACCAGCGGAAACCGTCTCGGGGTCCATGTTCAGATCAGCCAGGATTCCCGCCACTTGAATGGGATGCATAATGTAGGGTTCACCAGATTGGCGATGCTGGTCCTTGTGGGCAACCGTTGCGAAATGACAGGCTTTGACTACCATCTCAACGTGTTGCGCATTCATATATTTACCGACTCTGGCAATTACTTCTTCAGCCGTCCAGACGCGTTCTTTGGTCATATTGGACGCCACCACCCTTAGTTATAAATTATGATTCGATTGCTTGCTTCGTTTCCGTTAAGCCGTAGCCCAGATAAGTCAGGCACAGATAGACCACTGCGAAGTACCACGTATACTGAGGTAAGAATAGATAGGATCCCAGTAAGTAGACCAGTGGCCAAATGACGAGCCACCAGCCAGGCTGCGTACGGCGGTAAATTCGTCGTCCCAGCGCCACGGCTAAGCCGCCATTGACAATGACCAGTAACCCCGCAAAGCGCCAGACTGGACTGATACCCAGCCAACTGATCACTGCAGGAACGACCATTCCTATCACCAGACTGACAGCCCAGTAACGCCAACCCACTCTTTCCAAAAATGCCATCCGCGTTCACCCATTCTCTCTTATAATTGGAACCATTTTAGCATGTTTTCACGCAGATTTCATCCAATCATCTCGGCTGTTGCAGTTCCATCACCATTGAAATGGCTGAAAGCAGGTATAACGGGGCGGTTTCCGTTCGTAAAATTCGGGGACCCAAGCCAACCAAGGTCGTCTGAGCCGCCTGGGCTGCAGCCACTTCGGCCGGGCTAATACCACCCTCGGGACCAAAGATAGTCAACAAGCTTTGTCCCGGCGTCATGGCCTGTAATTGCTGGTTTAAGGCACTCTGTTCACCCTGCTTGGCTGATTCTTCATACGCCATTAAACGCACGTCTACGGGCTCCTGAAGGACCGCAGCTAAGTTCTGGGCGTAACTCACGACCGGTCGCCGTAAACGGTGCGATTGTTCGGCCGCGCCATGAGCAATCTTAGTGAGTCGTTTTATTTTTTTATCAACTTTATTCCCCTGCCACTTGGCAACGGACCAGTCACCGCCGAAGAAAATGATCCGGTCGACCCCCAGTTCCGTTGCTTTCTGGGTAATCCACTCAGCCTTCTCTTGTTTGGGCAATCCACAGGCAATCGTCACGTGAACCGGCAATTCCACTTTCGGCGTAGGAACAGCCGTTAAGATCACGGTTGCCGCCTCGTCGGTCACCTGCGTGAGGTCACCGCGAAAGAGATGGGCTTGATCATCGACAAATTCTGCTGTGGCACCGACCTCAGCCCGCAGAACCGTCACCCAGTGATGGGCAATTGCCTCGGGCAAGTCTACGCGATCTCCGGTCCGATGACTTTCCTCTAAGAAATACCGTTGCATGCCTATTCATCCTCCGTTGGTTTGTGCGCAATGACACCACGCCAATCCTTCATCTGTAAGATGTTATCAATGATGAAGCCCTGCTTTTCTTGTGCAGCCACTACTTCATCCAGCTTGTCGGCAATGATCCCAGACGTCAGGAAGTAACCGCCATCGGTCAAGTTTTCCCAAGCCTGTGGCACCAGCGGCAGGATGATTTCAGCTAAAATGTTGGCGACAACCAGGTTAACCGGCTGATGAATGCCTTTCAGTAAGTCGTTAGGCTTAGCCACAACGTCCTTAGCGATTGGGTTCAGATCCAGGTTAGTCTTAGCAGAACGAACGGCCACTTCATCGAGGTCAAAAGCGGTGATGTCCTTGACGCCCATGTACTTAGCCGCGATACTCAGGACACCGGAGCCAGTTCCCACGTCGTACATAGATTCGCCACCACGAACCACCATTTCCAGCGCGGTCATTGAGAGCCGCGTCGTGGGATGGGTCCCGGTCCCAAACGCCATGCCGGGATCGAGGCGAATAACGTTTTCGCCAGTTTGAACGGGTTGATAGTTCTCCCAGCTCGGCGTAACCGTCAAGTAGCGCGTCACACGGACTGGATGGTAGTATTTCTGCCAGGCGGTTGCCCAACTCACATCGTCAACCGCCTTGGTCGTCACCGTTCCTGGCTTGGGGTCGAGACCAAATTGGCTGAGCTCGTTGACCCGTTGTTTGATGGTGGGCAAGATTTCGGGAACAAACACCGTTTCGGGATAGTACGCGGTGATCAAGGCCCCCGTTGTCCGGTGGGGAATCGTCTCTAAGTCCACGATTTCACCGAACTTGCCAGCCTTTAAGTTAGCGTAATCGGCGGCGTCATCGATCTTGACTCCGCTGGCACCGGCTTCCTGTAAGATGTTGCTGACCGCTTCAACGGCCTCGTTCGTGGTTAAAACACTGACTTCGGTCCATTCCATGAATTATTTCCTCCTTAATCTATGTAAAAAAAGAGCCGGGGACAACAACCTTGTCACCAGCTCACCGCTAAACATTTAAGAAATTGACGAAGACGGCCGCCTAGACCTTCTCGGTTTTCGACGGGTGGTCAGCGCTTTTTTGCTTTCGCTGGGCAAGACGTGTTTCGAGATAGTCTAACATGTCCGCCTCATTTTGGAATACGCGGGGATGCTTCTGTTTATGCAGGCGCAAATCAATCTCGTTAATTCGCTGACGCCCGGTCCACGTATGCCCATAACGAATGATTACCCGGTTATTGAGCGAATCTTTTCCGAATTTGAAGACGTAGACGCTCTCTGGCGCCATCAACGGCCGAATATACGATTTTTCATAACGGTAGTTGTTCTGCCGCAAAAACTCTTTGGTTCGACTCAGCATGGTAATCACCTCCTATACAATGACAATCGGCACGATTCCTAGCTTTCAGGGCCGTTTAGACTGCCTTACCATTTTAAAATGTATCAATAATTGATAATAGTTGATTTTACGTCAGAATGCAAGTAAAAAGTTCACCCACCACAACTTTTGTGACGCTTGATTTCAAATAAATCTTCACCGTTTTGTAAACACTTACATTATACTATTTTTTGCCTTTTATTGAAACCTTAAATCGGTTGGAATGCCCGTATTAAGGCATTTTTAAAAATTGGTATTCTTTGCTGCCTATTGTTTACTGTGAAATTGTGAGAGATTTTGTGGGGGGATTTTTACGACTATATAAGTCGATAGCGTCAAGCCCTCATTTCTATTAAAGTAAAATTACCAGTAAATCCAGCGAAGAACCTCTCCACCGCGTTTTGGTTGCAATTTAGCAGTAAATCGTTAAAAATAGAGGGTAAACGAAGCGGCGCCGAGTCGCGAGGGAGGAAATTATTTTGATCAAGGAATTTAAAGAGTTTATTGCCCGCGGCAACGTGATGGACCTGGCCGTTGGGGTTATTGTTGGGGCTGCCTTTACGGCCATCGTTAATTCGCTGGTAGAGAATCTGATCAACCCCCTCTTGGGAATCTTCATTGGGAGCATTGATTTTTCAGACTTGGTCTTAACGGTCGGTAAGGCCCACTTCCGCTACGGGGCATTCATCAACTCCGTCATCAATTTCTTAATTATTGCGTTCGTGGTCTTCCTGTTGATTAAGTTATTGAATAAGCTGTTGCCAAAACCAACCGAAGAACCGACCGACCCGGAACCAACCGGTGAAGAAAAATACCTGAAGGAAATCGTCGACTTGCTGAAAAAGGATGAAAAGTAATCATGTAATACTGTAACAATGTGGGTCGTCCTAGTGGCGACCTTTTTATTTTCCCTGTACGAGATTAAATTCAAATCCAACGTGGTCAACCCAAAACTTAACGAAAAGCCTAGTTTTCGCTTGAAATCCACCAACCAACCCCATAGAATTAGAGGGAACGTTTTAACATAGCTTCATCCTGACAACGGCTAAAACCGCTATGCTAGGAATTTTGTTATACATAAAGGAGTGGCTCATTATTTTTCTAACACTTATTTGGCTGGCCGCCTGTGCTGGCGGTGGCTACTGGGCATTCACCCACCATCGTAAATGGCTGGTGGCCCTCAGCGCCGTTCTCTTCGTCTTTGGCGGATTGGTCGCGCTGGGTGCTAGTCAGCCCACGGTGCAAACGAAGACGGTCAAGGTCGGCACACGACGTCTGACCGCCGCACAGAGCGAATCCCGCCAGCTGGCTGCCTCTTCCAGTCGTCAGGCTAAGGCTTTCGCCGTGGTCGACAGTCAAGTGGCCGATTCGGAATCAGTTAGTGAATCGCGTGCGGACAGCGCTAGCGAAGCAGTCGCCAGCTCGAAGGCGAGTGCTCGGTCCATATCCAAGGCAGAAGCGAAGGCTGCCAAGCAAGCTGCCGCTGCATCCAGTAGTCAAGCAACTCAGACGAGCCGTGCCAGCCGCAAGCAAGGCAATCTCGACACCAACAAGGCCAAGAAGATTGTCGGCAATCGCAACTCTAAAATTTACCATACGCCCGACCAAGCTGGCTACCACATGAACAGTAGCAATGCCGTTTATTTCAACACAGAAGCTCAGGCCAAGGCCGCGGGTTATAGAAAGGCGCTGCGCTAATGAAAAAATTAATCACCCTTACCGCCAGTCTGCTGGCCGTTCTCGGCATTGGTCTCAGCGGCTGCGGTCAACAGAAATCGACCGCCAAGTCGGCCAGTTCCAGCACCAAGGTCGTGTACGATCACGGTCCACAGAAAAAGGCTAGCCACTTAGAGAAAGCCAACTCAGCTGAAAAGGCTAGACTGGACAAACGTCAATCCAAGCTAAACAGTCAACAAGCCAGTCTCAAGGCAGCTAAAGCAGCAGCGGCTCACAAATCCGCAACTGCTACCCCACAAGCAAAGACCAAGTCATCTGGCGTCAACCTCGCTAACCTGACTTACAGTGGTCAGCAGGAAATCACCGTCAATCAAAACAAGCCAGGTTTCAGTCGGTCCGAATTGTCGACGAAGCATGGTGCCTGGGCAACCTACCACGACCTGGACAGTTTAAATCGGGTCACGGGTGCGGCTGCTCTCCTGAATCAGTCGTTGATGCCTAGTGCTCAGCGAGAAGCCCTGACGGTCGATCCAACAGGTTGGCATAACAAACGAACGAGCCACGGGTGGCTCTATAACCGCAGTCATTTGATTGGCTACCAATTTACCGGGCAAAACAACAATCCTAAGAATCTGATGACCGGGACCCGAACGCTGAATAATCCCGCCATGCTGCACAACGAAATGGATGTAGCGACCTACCTCAAGGAAAGTAAGAGCCATTACGTTCGCTACGCCGTGACGCCGGTCTTCAAGGGCAATGAACTGGTGGCACGAGGGGTTCAGATGCGCGCCCAGTCCATCGGGTCTAACGCGGTTCATTTCAACGTTTACATTTTCAACATCGAACCCGGTTATACCATTGATTACACCACTGGATATAGTCGTGTGAGTTAATGGGTTCGACTGCGGGTACGATTAATTTGCAAGTTTGCTTACCATTCTCGGAGATAATGCTATACTATTTGAGGGATACGGTTTCGTAATCACTATGATTTGTGCCAACAAATCGATATTACATAAATTATGAAACGTAAAGAGGATGAGCATATGAGAAACGAGAAGATTGAACTTACCAAGACTGATTGGCAACGCGCGCAAACGGCCGTCTTTAATGAATACGACCGTTTCGTCAAGCAACTACACGTTGAAGGCGTTGACTATACGATTCTGCTCGCACGTAGAATTGTGATCTATCAAGACTTGATTGAAGAATGGAAGCACAAGCTGCCAACATTGATCACGGATCTGGAAGACAATTCACAGGCGCTCACCGTTTTCGATGACCTCGCTAACGATGGTCAGAGTCACCTGCTCAAACGTTGTGCGAAGAAAATGGAAGCGTGGCCGGACTACATCCCCTCTCAACTCACGATTTGGTTGGAGTTGGCGGAAGATGCCGACCGAGAATAGGACAGTTAAAAGCGCGTAAGACCACTGGCCCTACGCGCTTTCTTAATCGGAAATTACGGTTGATTCTTCGGGCGCCCAGGTAATGAGATCCAGGTGCACCAGTCGCGATAGATAAAATGATAACTCAGCGGCGGTAATCCCCAATTTTTCACGGAGAGCCTTAACCGTCGTTGGCTGTTCAGGTGCAACGGCAATGTCTAACAGCGCTTCAATCAACGCAATTTCCGTTGCATCCAGGTGATCAATAACCTGGTCCAATCGCCGACTGAAGGCGTGTACGCCATTCTTAAATTCAAATTCCATCAGCTTCATCTCCCCCAAGATTAATTCCCCCAAAATAGCTTAGCCATAGCTTATCACGGCGGTAATTACTTGGGGCTGTGAGGCACTGACTAAGATAGCGTGATTGACCAACCAACTAATAATGACTATAAAGGAGACGATGCGTCATGGATACACTGATCAAGACAATTCTAGACAAGGTTGCCAAGCTCCCGGCAAAACGCAACCTGATGTATGATGTCGAAGGCTTCACTGAGGAAGAAGTGGCAACCATTCAAGAAAAGCTGGCCGCACACGATGACCTCCACGTGGAACTGACTGGGACAAAGCGGCATCCGGTATTGGAGATTCACCCGCAAGCTTAGGCCTTGGCTACATTTAACAATTAGGCCTAGGCAACGGCCTCTAAAGCGGTTACACTGAGGGTAACCACGAAGGAGGTCGCTACATGCATAAGCATACATCCAAGTGTCTGAATATTATTTCAATTATCCTGCACCTTGTTACCATCTGCGTACTGTTACGGACGCTCCATCATGAACGTGAAGAAGACTAATGATCATTAAAGGGACGCCGCTCGCTATGAGTGGCATCCCTCTTTATTTACACCCGACTGCCATAGTCGAGCAATTCAAGCTGACTGAATTTTTCCAAACGGTGTTCAATTTCCTCGGCCGACAGTTGAATGCCCCCATTGGGAATCACGCAGTCATTGGTCCAGGACCACTGCGTAATCTGGTCGAGCAATTGAATATCCGCATCGTCTAAGTCATCGATCACCACTGCCAACCGGTCAATAAAGGCCGTGGCACCCCCATGAAACTGAAATGCTAATCCTTTAGTCATTGGAAACTCCCCCTTGATGACGTCTTGTCTAGCTTGCTTGTAGGTTACCATTGTTGTTGACGAAAGGGCTATAAGTCGACTTGTCTGGGTAGGCCAGTTTATGAACGAAACAAAACTATTTCACGTTATATTCAGGTAAAGTATGGTATAACTACCATGAGAGTCAGTCCCCAAAGAATAATTAGAATGTTTATGTAAATGTCACTTTTACCTATCCACCAAACAATGGTTAATTTTGCTATCACTTATATTAGTCATAGTAAGCGAACGTCTTAACCTCACTAAAAATTCCACTTGACTGTAACGTTACGGTACAGCTTACAATAAAAACATACTGAAGCAAGCGATGCAAAAAATGCGGAAGAAGGAATTTGAAATATCACATCCTAATAAAAAAATGATAACGTTCAGGAATGGCTTGGCGTCCCCTATGGTACTGCTGACCGGTTCCAAAAAGCCCAAATGGTTCCGTTTGAAGCCAACCAAGACTATAGTCAAAGTGGCCCAGCTTCAATCCAATTTACAGATCCTGCCTTTTTAAGTTCCGACAAAGGTGAAAGCGAAGACTGCTTAAATCTTAACATCTGGGCACCGGATAACGTCCAAGAAAAGCTGCCAGTTGTTGTGTACATCCACGGTGGCGGTTGGACCTATGGCGCTAACTCTCAAGATACATCAGATTTATCTGGCTTAGTCGCTAGTGGTAAAGTCATTGGTGTTTCCATTAATTACCGGCTAGGAGCACTTGGTTGACTTGAGCTATCCCAATATGGTGGGAATTTTAAAGATGCCAGTAACCTAGGTTTGCAAGATATCATCCTCGCCCTAAAATGGATTCACCAATACATTGGATTATTCGGCGGTGACGCTAGCCAAGTGACGCTTACAGGTCATAGTGCTGGTTCATTTTCACTATTAACCCTTCTAGCCGTGCCTGAAGCTGACGGATTATATAAGAGACTAGCTGCGTTTTCTGGATACGCCGCACGTTATATTCCAGCTTGGTGGGCCGAAGAACTGGCAGATAAAGTTTTAAAAACTCTAAAACTAACGTCACCAGACCAGTTATTAACGGTTGATGCCAAGTCACTGACGAATGCCGTTAATCAAGTCTTGCCGACTGACGTCTTGAAACGAGGGAATTTAAATACACTCTCAATTGGTATTGTTGATGACGAATTTTTACCAAATGGTGTTTTAAAAGCGCACCCTGCTGATGTTATTAAGAGCGGCAGTCATAAAGATGTGGACTTAATCATCACCTCAACAACGGCCGAGGCAAGCTGGTATGCCGCTAATATGCCAGATAACATTGATCCTAAAACAATCGAAGCCGTAATTGATGAGATGGTTTACGATTGCCATATTCCTCGTAAACAGGCTGAGGCCATCGCTTTGCACTGTGGCGCTGGCAAAGATTCACCTCTTAATGTCAGAACCCGCTTCTTTACAGATTATAATTTCACCTTACCTGCTATTCGAGAAGCCCATGATCACGCTCAAGCTGGTGGACGCGTGTATCAACTGAGCGTTGGCCCAGCCGAAGGCTCCCCCGCCTATCATGGAACTGATATGTATGGGATTGTCGGTCAAGCTGCACCTGATGCTAGTCAGGAACAACTCGACCGCGATGCCTTTGTCAGTCAATCCTTGCTCAACTTTGCGACTGATCAATATGAAAAGCTATGGTCACCAGTGAAGGCAGACCAAATAACTATCAAGGATATTGGTCAGCGACCTTATAACGGCATCGAACATGCCAAAACTGTACTTCAGCTGTTTAACGGCATTCCCCGTCCATAATTACTATTTATAAAAAGGTGTTAATAAACGCCTTTTTTATTTGGCCAAAATCGGTTTCAAGAGAGAAGAATAAATTTTGACAGAGAAATTTTCGTTTTTTTCAAGAGATATTGTTTGCGTTATGTTAGCAACGTTCTTTTATCAATTTAGTATTCAGGCGGTTAACCCCCTGATGAATGGCTACGCTCGTAACTTAGGAATCAATAGTACCTTTGCCGGTATCATTGTGGGTGTGATGAGTATCACTTCAATGTTATTAAGACCTTTTGCTGGAAATCTAACCGATCAAATTTCAAAATACCGTCTAGCCTTAATCGGTGGTAGTCTGTGTGCAGTTAGTGATTTGGGCTACCTGTTTGCGTCCAACGTGTCTTGGCTACTGTTTTTCAGAATCGTCAATGGCTTGGGCTTCGTCTTATGTACCATTTGCTTAGCAACTTGGATGGCTTTTTTAGTTCCCCGACAACATCTCGGGGCGGCGATGGGATATTACGGCTTATTAAATGCGCTTGCCATGGCGATTGCCCCCGCTTTAGCAATTAGCATCTATCAACTGCTCGGCTACAAATTCGTTATCATGTTGGCCGCTTTGAGTTCAGTAGCTATGGTAGTTGTCATCCAATTTATTCATAATCGTGCCAAACCTTCAATCGAATTAAAAGAAGATCACCACTTTAAGATTATTCAACGAGATGCCTTACCTGTAGCCCTGATTTTTTCACTATTGTCTATTCCCTACTTTGTGACGCAAGCCGATATTGTTATGTACGTTCAAGAACGGCATTTAAATATTACCGTGAGCCTCTTCTTTTTATGTTACTCACTTGCTTTGATTGTTATTCGGATTCTATTAAAGGATTATTTTGATACGATCTCGTTTGGCATTTGGTTCTCAATCTGCATAATCGCAACAATAGGTTACATCATCCTATTAACCATAATGCAAAACAACTTTGAAATGATCATAGCAGCTGGATTAATGGCAGTCGGTTTCGGCGTCATGGTTTCTGTTTCCCAATCAACTGCCCTCTTATTGGCACCCATGAAAGAACAGGGGCTTGCCAACGCGACCTACTATTTGGGAAGTGATATTGGGATGTCCCTTGGCCCCATCATTGGTGGTATTCTGCCCACTATTTTTCCACTCAGGTTCTTTTACCCTGTAATGCTGCTAATCGTTCCTTTAACAGCAATTATCTATCTATGTTATCGCCGTAAGCTTAATGCTGCAGGGAGTGTCAAATTTTTTGTGTAAATGGAAGTCCTCTCCCATTAGCTAGCTTCTAATACATGGATTCTAACGTATCT
>NZ_RHNZ01000033.1 GCF_003946395.1 Levilactobacillus fuyuanensis
AATGCCTGAACTAGCTTAGCAACTAGACCACTTCTAAGAATAGATTCTTAGTGTTGCACTTGATTTGACAATTGAGGACCAATTAAATTGCTCAAAACCCACCCAAACTTATTTTTTTTTACATAAAAATACAAAGGCAACGTGATTCCAGCAACTAATAACTCTTCTCCTACAATTGAAACTGAAGTTTTAATTACCTCTATTACATTAGACAAAATACCACCGTTATTTGCTGCTCCTACAGCAGGATTGGTTGGAAATGCATTAACATCTACTAAATGAAATATTTCACCTACGGCTACTAACCCTCCTTTAATAAGGAATGACAGTACGAATAACATTGCCAATTTCCAAAAATAAGGTCTGTTCATAGGTCTCATCATACTTTTGAATTGTCTATAACCAAAAATTATTAACAGACTTGCACTACCGAACACTGTGGTAGACAACCAGTTAAAACTAGACGGTGTAACTGCTCCAACAACTCCTATTATTATTAAAATAAAAGCAATTATCACATGTGTTATTTTTATAGGTGTTTGATTCATTTTGTCTCCCTGCTAAAATAATAATAAAAGGTGGTATTAATATGAGTAAACATACGTTTTATAAAAACATCGATTTTTATTTGGGAGTTCTAACCACTATAGGTAGTATTTCATACATCACCACAAATAATTTAAACTTGAAATCTATTATACTACTAGTTATCGGCATCACCTTACTGTATAGAAGCTTTACTGAAAAATAAATTAATAATTATTTGGAGAAAAAATGAAATTTACATATATTAGTCAAGTTGATGAACGTGACTGTGGTGCCGCTTGTTTAGCAATGGTTTCTGCTACATTTAATAAAAATATCTCTATTTCCAAAATTCGCGAATTAGAAAAAACTAGTCTAGATGGATCTACTGCTCTAGGGTTCAAATAAGTTATTAATCGCGATTAATGATTTATTTGAGCTGTGGAAGGTAAACGCGGTTCTGAATGTCTCTTAAAATCTGTCTCAAATATTGACTTCAATCCAATTCTTGACGCTACCTTAATAATGTAACGGAATATAATTATTTATGGTTCCTTTAAAAGATATAAAAACTTGCCTTAAGTGGAGGTTAATAGTGCTAACGTGTGAACTATTACACTTTAATTTGTTTAATCTGGATTAGAGTTCAAATCAAATTTATAAGCTATATTATAATATTAAACCAACAGTATAGATGTAACAATAGAGGTTCTGGTGCAAAATTTAAAACAAATGCACATTAACTAACTTTTCTTGGATATTGACAGCTTACGCTATCAATAATTGCTTCAATTCAGCGGTTACTGAAAACCCGAAGAAACTACCATTTCTTCGGGTTTCTTTTCGAATCGCATGGACAACTTCAACCCCGGCTAAAGTTTTAGCGGCAGTTCGGATGGTTTGAAAACCAGCTGAGCGAACCCGATGTCTTTTAATGAATCGATGGTCTTGCTCAATTAGATTATTGCGATATTTGGAACATTGATGATTTGCTTTCTCCAATAAGCCGTCTTTAATCACTTGCTTAATGGCTTTTAAAGTTCCACCATATTGGTCAGTTACCAAACAATGGGGACGACCATCGGTCGTAAATAATCGTTTCAAGAAATGGTAAGCGGACTGATAATCACGATGTTTACGTAACTCAAAGTCTAGCGTTAATCCCTGATTGTCAATGGCGCGATACAAATAGCACCATTGACCTTTAACCTTGATGTAAGTCTCATCCACTCGCCAACTTTGAGAAGCTGAATGTTTATGCCGACGCCACAACACCTGAAAGATTGGTCCGTAGTGATGAACCCAGCGCATAATCGTTGTATGATGAACAGTAATTCCACGATCACGTAAAATCTCAACGACATCACGATAACTCAAATTAAATCTGAAGTAGTAACCAACGGCTACCAAAATAATGTCTTGTTGGAAATGCCGACCTTTAAAATAATTTTTCATCATATCTACCTCACCTTTTAGGCTAATTATACCCAAAATAAGTTAAACTGAATTTTTTGCACCAGAACCCTGAGCAACACCGTCATCTTAGCCTTAAAGCGCCGCTATTTCCACTGTAAAGAATGTCACGGCAACTTTCTTGCACAAACAGTGGCAGTTCCGAAACACTGTACAATTTCAAACACCAGCCGCAAAGAATGCCTAGAGAAGCTCGGTGAACCGGTCTCTTTGAAGCACATTGCCAATGAAGTATCGGCATCAGATTCATTTGTGGGCCGCCAATTAATGCGCGCTGAACGAGACTTTCAAACCAATTGGCACTATTTACCAGAGATCATCTTAATGGATGAGGTGAAGAGTACCAAGAGCGCTACTGGTGCCATGAGCTTTGAGTTCATGAATGGCGAAACCCATGAATTAATCGACTTACTCCCTTATCGAACCATCAATAAACTAGAGAAGTATTTTTACCGCTTCGATCAAGCTGCCCGAGAAAACGTCAAAATTATTGTGACTGATATGAATTATACCTACCCCAAGCTTGTGCAGACCGTGTTCCCCAATGCCATGGTGGTCATGGACAAGTTTCATATTATCAACGCCCTAAATCGGGCGTTTAACAAAACCAGAATCAAGGTGATGAAGAAGTTTACCCCGTCTTCTCGCGAATTTCACGCCCTTAAGCGCTACTGGAAGCTGTTGTTAGTACCAACTGAACAGCTTAACTTTGAACAATTCAAAAAGTGGACTAATTTTCCTTACTGGATGGCTGCCACCGATGTTGTCCATCAGCTGTTATCGTTGGATTCAGAACTAGAACAAACTTATCAAGTCTTAAACAGCGTCCGGTCAGCTGTCCAACATCAAGATTGGCATAACTACAATGCGGCATTTTGGAATAACAAAACGTATTCTGAAGAAATGAAGAACACGATTAAAACACTTGAAAGCCATCATGATGAGATTCGTAACACCTTTACCACACACTATTCAAATGGTCCTTTGGAAGGTTCTAATAATAAAATCAAGGCGATCAAACGAGCCAGTTTTGGCTATCGCAGCTTCTGGAGGTTTAGAACTCGAGTACTATACGTTTTCAAAATCAAAACAAAAAGAGCCCTAATCACGAAGTGATTAGAACTCGAAATATGGATTCACCAACAACAGTTGACGAAGAGCCATTAAAGGCCTCTTTAACTACTACCAAGCTGAATACGGCGTACGCCGTTTAAGCACTCAAATTCGAGACTACTATCGCTTAATTGGTAAAAAGACACCTAATCATAAGCGCATTCAGCGCTTAATGCATGAAATGGGACTTAAATGTATCAAATATAATCGGCGAGTCCGTAAGTATGATTCCTCTAAGGGACCAAATGGCAAGAAAGCTAAGAATAAGCTAAATCGGCGTTTTATGAGTAACCGTAAATATCAGAAAATGGTTTGTGACATTACAGAATTAAAGGCTCATGATGGGCGAAAAGTGTACTTAGAAATTATTAAGGACTTGGCAACTAACCAGCTTCTCACTTGGTCAGTCAGTCAACATCCAAATCTTCAATTCGCATTAGATCCACTCCAGCAATTACTTAAGCAGTTACCTCATACAGGATACCAATTAACTTTACATACTGATCAAGGCTGGCACTATCAACATCGTGCTTGGCACAAACTACTTCGTCAGGGAAACATTAGGCAAAGCATGTCGCATCGAGCAACCTGTCTGGATAACGCTGCCTGTGAAACAGTCTTTAGTAAACTGAAAGCAGAAATTGATCCTGATACCAGTTATAGCAATCAAGAAGAATTAAGCCAAGCAATTAATGAATGGATTCACTTTTATAACGAACGCCGTATTCAGACAAAACTAGGCAACCAAACTCCACTTCAATATGAGCAGAATCTAGTTGCCTAGAAAAATATTTATTCAATTTTAAAGCAAGAACATACAGGTTCCAACTTTAAGGGTACACGTCAAACCGCAACCGTTTTTTCAACCTTAGGCACTTAAATTTTTTCCGTCGGCGGCACCAGCACAAACCGCTGGTGGTGATCACGCCCCTGCTCCAGGGCGGCGTGTACTTCCGCAGCGGCCGCAAACGGCTGGCAATTGAGGTCGTCTTCGAGTAACGCACCCGCGGCAAACTGCGGATTTAACCACTTTGCCGCCCGCGCTAGTTGGTCGTCGGTAGCGTGGCTGATGACGAAGCCGCTAATTTGCTTTTGGGCCATGTAAAACTGGCGGACGTCGAAGGTAAAATGATTATCCGCCGGCGCCGTGATCAGCGTGACCTGGCCGCCCTGATTGAGCGCCGCCAAGTTAGCCTGCAATGGCACCTTACCGGACGTATCAATGATGTGATCAAACTGCCGGTCGCACTGGGACGCCACCGGTTCGTGGTAATCCAACGTTAACTCGCTTCCCAATTGCCGACAGCGGTCAAAGTCGCGCGCTGCGGAAGTCGTCGTCACGACCGCCCCTAACTGGTGCGCTAGCTGAATAAACTTACGGCCGACGTTCCCGGCCGCCCCCTCGATTAGGATGGCCTGCCCGCGGGTTAGTTGCATGACGTCTTGCAACACAATCGCGGCCGTCGCGGCCGAATGGACCGCCGCCACCAGTTGGCGGGCGTCCACACCGCATGGCACCGGATAAAGCCGGTCGGCAGCAACCGCCACCATTTCGGCGGTCGCCCCCATCCGCCCGTCGTAACCGGCAGAGTTGGTCCAAACCAAATCACCGACCGCAAAGTTAGTCACGCCGGCCGCCACCCGCAGTACCGTGCCGACCAAATCACGGCCGACAACGTGCGGCGTGGCCAGTGCCGTTTGAAACGCCCCACTACGAACAAAGGTATCGACGTGGTCGACCGCCACGGCCTGCACCCGGACCAGTACCTGATTGGCCCGTAGTTGCGGTTCGTCAATTTCCCGCAATCGTAACGCTTCCGGCCCACCGAGTTGCTCGAAAGTCACTGCCTGCATCTAAAAAAACTCCTCTCATCATTTTAATTATATCTGTCCTTAATTTTAACGAAACTGGGCGAACGCAAAGGTGGCTCGGTTTTCCAAATCTTCTAATTATCGTCACTGAACCAATATTTCCACTAAAAAAGTCGGTAACTACTTGCCGACTCCCGTCCCCTATTTCACTTCCACAAACTTACTCGTTGCGTCGTCGTACTTTGCTAAGATATCATTCTTTTTATCGTAGCGATAAGTATCAACTAGCTTATCGCTGTCTTCATCGTATAACTTGATTTCGGTCACGTTATCCCACGGCTGACTTTCAACGTACGTGTAGTCGTCGGCGTCCCGGTCTTCTTTGTTAGCCATGACGGAAACCGCGGTCGCCGCGTCCTTTGAGAGCACGCTTAGCGCTTTTCCCGTATGGTGTTGGTTCGAATCTTCCGTGTCGTCACTATCATTTTCATCCACATCGTCGGTTGAAGTTGTCGTGGTGGTTGTAAGTAGTTTGACGGCCTTGCCCACGTTGGCTTGCCCCATCAAATCAACCTGCTTTTTGGCCGAGCCGGTACTACCTTCAAGTTTAAACGTGTAGGACCCCGGCATCAACGGCCCTGCCTGGTAGCTTTCGTGATCGTACTTCGTCGTACTCAGCTTGACATCGTTGGCGGTAATCGCTGCACCCCTTCTAAAGGGTAACACAAAAGTTAGACAAAATTGAATATTTTTAAACTGCTAAGGCATGTTCCCTGTATTCGCAGGGAGTCATGCCTTTTGTTTTCTGTGATATTCGTCGATTGTTAAACCAATCGACGTAATTCTTTGTGATTTCCTTGAATTCTCCAATATCTTTACACTGTGGAAATCCATTAAGACATTCTGTTTTAAGAAGATGAAAGAAGCTTTCAATTGGCGCATTATCAAGACAGTTTCCCTTACGAGACATGCTTTGTATAAATTTTTTTTCAGAGAGTTTATCGGTATAGTAATTCAATTGGTAATGCCAACCTTGATCTGAATGAATTATTGGTTTTATTCCTTCCGGAATATTTTCTGTGAGTTCATCGAGTGTATCCATAATTAGTTTACTGTTAGGACTATTACTTACTTGAAATGCTAAAACTTCCTTGCTTGCTTCGTCAGTAATAGCTGAAACGTAAGCCCACTTAGTATCGGCCAAGCGTACTTGTGTAACATCGGTATGTAATACTTTGAAAGGTACGGTTTCATTAAAATGCTGATGTAGAACGTTACGGGCCACTTTTCCAACTGTACCTTTATAAGATGAATATCTACCATTTCTGTGGCGGTTATAAAGGCTTACTTGAACATTTAATTCATCCATCAAACGACGCACTACGGCGTCTGATAGATGGATATCTAATTTAATGAGCTCTTCTTGAACGTGACGATAACCGTAGGTTAGACGTCCGCGATATCTTCCGCTTTCGGCAATTTTTAGTATCTCTACTTTTACATCTTCATACTTATCTACATAATTTTTGATACGTTTACGTTCATCATGATAAGTCGCTTTCTTAAGTCCAATGGTCTTAAGAATATCGCCGACTTTATACCGGTTAGATTTCGGAAGAGACTCTTGTTCGACCCTGATCTGATCAACTATTTGTGTTTTCTTTCGTCCTTTGAGGTTCCGAACAGGGTCATTGATTTTTTTAAGATTTCGTTCTCCAATTTTTCATCATATAATTCTTGATTCTTTTTCGTCAATTCTTCACGAAGTTGATCGATTTCGTTCTTGTTTACTAACTTACGTAATTTCTTCTTATTATGTTTCACTTTGGTTTTTCTGCCTTTCGGATGAGGCTTCAAGGCTTCTATACCATACTGATTGAAGGCTGTCCTCCAAAGACTGATTTGACAAGAATTAACATCAAATTTTGCGGATACTTCGGCTAAAGTTTCATCATGAGTTTGATAGTAGTTTATCACATCAACTTTAAACTCAACTGAGAAACTTCGTTTAACTCTTCTTCGTTTAAGAGCGTCTGCGCCGCTCAAACGAAAGTTTTGTATCCATCTACCTACTTGTATTCGAGGCAAGTTACGTTTCTTTGAAAGAAGACTGATACTAATGTCACCTTGAAGATATTCACTAACGACTTCTGCTTTTAATTCTGAACTATATTTGACCATAGAAAAAGTGCTCCATAACTGTTAGATTTCTTGTCTAACAATTATGGAGCACTTTACCTGTCTTAGATTTTAGAAGTATCACTTGGTTTCTCAATTAACTTAAACCGTCGCTGCTGCGTGCGTTTACTAATCCCTGTCTTTCGTTCAATCATTTTATAGGTCATGCCTTGTTTTCGTAACTCATAAGCAAATCTGATCTGTTCATCAGAATACGTTTTCGGTCGCCCTTCCCGAAACAACGGATCATGTTGCTTGGCATACAATTTACCTTCTTGTGTGCGCGTGACAATCATATCGCGTTCAAACTGCGCAAAGGCGCTAAATATTGTAAAGACTAATTGGCCAGTCGGCGTATTGTCAATTAAGCCCATATTCAAAATGTTAACTTTGACATTTTCTTTAAACAACTCTTGGATAATGGCTAAGGCCTCGCGCGTGTTCCGCGCAAACCGATCCAGCTTAGTGACAATCAAAGTATCACCTGTTTTTAGAGCGCGCAACAGTTTTTGAAACTCCGGTCGTTCGGTAGTTGTGCCGGTAAACTTTTCTTGAAAGATTTTTTCTGCTCCTGCCAATTTTAGTAACTCAATTTGATTTGCTAATTTTTGATCAGTGGTACTGACCCGCGCATAGCCATATTTCATCTTTTTATCTCCTTACTTATGTCATTAAGTAATGACACGGTTCTAACCCTTTAATTATACAGTATCAAAAAAGAGGCCACAACTGTTAAGTTATGACGCAGTTTATATATTCATTTAGCGGACATTAACCCATTTATTAATAAAAACTGGACTTAGAATGCGTTTCTCAAACGTCGAAACATGAAAAAAAGCCTATTTCTAGGCGCTTTTTACGATTATTGTTGTAAAGTTTGTTGGGCTTTTTTAGCTCTTGGCTTTTTAAATCTGGATTATCCTTTGCACCTGAAGATGGAAAGGGGACTGCTTCTTCTGCTTATGGTGGTCTAGGCATGGCTTTAGGTAATAACGGATTTAACGTTATCGGTGCTTTGTTCCTTAGCCAGTTTCGACTAGGATTTATAGTCTTTGGTATATTCACATTTGCTGGCGTATTAATTGCAACTTTGATTGTCCATGAGCCTTCTAATTTAGATGAAACCTCAACTAAAAAGAAAGAAAAGTTTTCTTTAAAAAATGTAAAGTTAATTTTTCCTTCTTGGCAAATTGGCGCGACTACTACCTAGCTCTTATAGGAAAAATGTTTCAGGGAGTTGGAAACTTTGCAATTACAGGATACATTTTATATATAATGACCGACTTTCTTCATCGTGGTAATCAAACTCAATCTTCTATCCAACTTGTTAACATGATTATGCTTATTTTTGGCATTTTGATGGGATTAGTCGCTGGGCCACTATCTAATAAATTTAAAATACTGAAATTACCAGTAGGTCTCTCAACTATCTTATTAGCAATTGCAGGTCTCTCCCTGTTCTTCTTAAGAAATAATACTGGTATTATTCTTTACGCCTTAGCTGCCGGTTTAGGAATGGGCTTATGGAACGCACTTGATAATTTATTAAACTTAAAAGTTATCCCCGATCAAAATCGTGTTGCATTTTTCTTAGGTGTTTACAACTTAGGTAATACAATTACACAAGCTATCGCACCCGTTTTAGCCGCTGCCGTCATAAGTCTTTTTGGTTATTCTGGAATTTTTATTGTTTCATTTATTTTTTCCTTGATTGGTGGTATTTCAATGCTATCGATTAAATCATTAAAACGTTAGTAAGATATTTTTTAGCAATCCTTATTTAAAGTTAAGGATTGCTTTTTGTTCTCTTCAGTTGCAATCGCTTGCAACTCGCACCTATCCTCTGCTATGCTCGTGCCAACAATGGTAATTATTTATTCACCTAAATTTAGGATGGAGGTAATTAAATGACTGAAAGTTATCAATTTGATGTTTTGTACTTAGGCGCGGGGCATGGTGCCTTCGACGGGGCGGTTCCACTAGCTAATAGTGGTAAAAAAGTCGCCATTATCGAAGCGGACAAAATCGGGGGAACTTGTCCAAACCGTGGATGCAACGCGAAAATTACGCTGGACAACCCGGTTCAACTTTTACGCCACCAAGAACGCCTTGATGGCATTGTAAATGGTGACTTAAAGCTGGATTGGACTGCCAATGTAGAACATGAACACGAAGTCATCGACGGCTTGCCGGACATGATTACTGGTTTACTCGACTCTGTTGACATCGAAATTATTCACGGTCGTGGAAAATTTGTTGATGCTCACACCATCGAAGTGGATCAACAGCGCTACACCGCTGACAAAATCGTGATTGCAACGGGGCTACGTCCCCACCATCTAGATGTTATGGGCTCAGAACTTACGCATGACAGTACCGATTTTATGAACCTCAAACAGCTTCCTGAAAATATCGTAATTATTGGCGCGGGCTATATCGGCATGGAATTTGCCACGATTGCCAATGCTGCCGGCGCGAACGTCACTGTACTTTTACGCCATAATCGGGCGTTGCGCAAATTTAATCAAGATTACGTAAAACAAGTCATTGCCGACCTCGAAAAACGAGGGGTGAAGTTCATTTACAACGCTCAGGTGGATCGTTTTGAGGAAGACGGTTCTCATTTTACCGTGTCTTATAACGATCACGAAACCCTCACCACCGACTGGATTTTGGATGCTACCGGACGAATTCCTAACATCGAAAACATCGGATTAGACGAAGTAGGCGTTAGTTACAATGCTAACGGGATCGAAGTTAACGATCATCTTCAAACTAACATTGATAACATCTATGCTTCTGGTGATGTGCTTGATAAAGAACAGCCTAAGCTCACCCCGACTGCGATCTTTGAATCTAGTTATTTAACCCAACTTTTCACAGGAAAGACTACTGACGCAATCAACTATCCGCCCATCCCAACCATTGTCTTTACCTCACCACAAATCGCACAGGTTGGTATGAGCGTCGAAGAAGCTCAGCAAAATCCTGATTACACCATTAAAACTAATCATCTTCCTGACGGATGGTTCCGCCAAGTTGATAAGGAAACAATTGGTGATAACACCTTGATTTACGATCAAGACCATCATCTTGTAGGAGCAGCTGAAGTTAGTGAACATGCTGCCGATGCAATTAACGTTTTATTACCAGCAATTGAGTTTCAATATACAGCTGAACAACTAGGCCGCATCGTACCTCTCTTCCCTACTTTGGGAGCGGACGTCTGGTCACAGATTTAAAAAAACGCTGAGCCTCTTTTAAGGAGACTCGGCGTTTTTTTATTATTTAGTAAATTCAGCAATTGCATCATCAATATGTTGCCGTACTACCTCAACATGATCCATTTCATCATCTTCTACATGTGGTAAAGGATTACGTGCTCGTCCTACACTTACCCCACGTTTAGCTAAGATTAACTTCATCACATCATATAAATTACCTTTAAATGATGTCAATTTAACTGAATCATCTATTTTCGCCATAGTCCCCACCATTTTCTTGGTTTTTCTTGTTCTTCTATCCTTTTTTGAACTTTGATTTGTTCCTGCAAATTTTCCAACTTCTCTTTAAGAGCGTTCCCGTTCACTTCATCTTTATATTGATTGTCTAAGTGTTTGAATTCTGTTTCCTGTGAGGGCATTTTGAGAACTTTTAATCTGTCGTTTTCTGCTTTGTATTCTTCGAGCAGTTGTTTGTCCTGTAAGGCCAATCTTTGTTGCTGATCTAGTAACTTATGTAACTCTTTCTTTTCAGATTGAATTTCTGATACTAAATTTCGAAGGAATTTCACTTCATCTTGTCCATCAACCGCATCTTTTTTGTTGTCGTCAACATCATCTTTTTGTTGACGGTATCTTGTTGACGAATTGTTTGAGAACATTGCTTTAATAGCTTTTTGCCCATCAACATCAACGTAAACAGTATTACCTTTTGTTGATGTAAATTGACGTAAATCGATTGACGCATCTCTTTTTATCTTTTGCCATATAGCCTGCTTTGAAACGCCCAATTCATCAGCAAGTTCTCTAATTGTTTTAGGCATTATTTCCAAACCCCTTTCGGAGTTCAGCAAGTGCTTCTTGTCTTGCTTGATCTCTTATTTTTTTATCGTGCTCGGCCTGTTTATCAGCCAATGCTTGTTTCTCAGTAGAGCCTAAAGTTAACCCTTTAACCTTGTCAATGGCGCGCCATTTTTCCTGCTCTGTTAATTCACCATTATGCTGAATATTAAAAAGCTTTTGACGCTCATCTTGTAATTGGCCTTGTGAGAAATCATTGGCATCTTTCTTTTCGGGTTTCCAGGTAAACGAATAGCCAATAACTGGTTTCCCACGCCCTTTACCATATTTTTTTCTAACCGTTAATCCTCTAAACAAAGGAGTTAATTCTTCTTTAATGGGTTTTATAACAAATTTATCGACGTTAGAGGGACTATTCCAGTAACTTTTGGGCATATCTAGTAATTGGTAGATTGTAAAATTAATCCGAACGCTGTTCGGACAAAAAAGATCAGCTTCCTTTAAAATGGTGTTTACCACAAACCCAT
>NZ_RHNZ01000034.1 GCF_003946395.1 Levilactobacillus fuyuanensis
GTGCTAGTGCGCCACGTTGAAAACGTGATAAAGTAGATGTACCCAAAGTAATCACTCCCTATATTGGTTGGAATTAGTTACTACCATTGTAAGTGATTGCTTTGGGCTTTTTAATTTCTGTTCGGATTAATTATAGAATTTGCCATTAGAAACATCTTGCTGTGCATTGCTTGAGCTCAAAGACGAAACCTTTGCACTCAAGTTTGAATATTTAAGCTCTGTATTTAAATTATGTTAATAAGATCCAACTCTAGTTTTAGCCGAACCATTAATTGGGAATAAGAACGAGCCAAGTAATACAGTAACTGAGCACATTAGTAGTCCGATAAATATTTTTTTAAAATGTTTTGCCTTACTCATAATCAACAACTCCTCTAATTTTTAAGGAACCCTTATTGTAAGAACTTGTCTACTACTGAAATTTTGGATTCTCCAACTAAACGTGTAACCTCATGGGTGCCATTGTATTTTATTAAAGTTGGTATAGCATTTACATGCAGTCCCTTTAATTTTTTATAGCTAGAATTAGGTTCGTTAGCTAAATCGACTTTAAAGATTTCCTTGTTAGGATGCTTAGCAATAGCTTGTCGGTAAATCTTTTTCATTTTTTGACAATGAATGCAGTATCTAGAAGCATAGAGGACATACGTTATCTTTCTTTTCTTTTGTTTGAGCAATTTTAATGCGGTGGTTAATTTTACATTCACCACTTTTCCTTCTGACTTTGCGAGCACTGTACTTGGAAGTAAAAACATGAGGCTGATTCCTATTACGAACAAGCAAAAACTGCTTAAAACTGTTATTTTTCGTTTTTTCATAAAAAGCCTCCTCAACACATAAAATCGATGTTAAAACAATCAATATATGCTACATGATCATAATATCACAATTAATTTTGTTTGCCATTTTAAATAAGCGAGTCTCTTGTTTTCCAGAAACGCTATTCTTACCAATAAATTTTATTTGTTCATTTCTGCCACTGTTAGTTAGCTCGTACGTGTAAACTTCACTAAACCCAGCCTCGGTTAGCGTTAGATTGCTTTTAGTAAACTTGGCAGTTGCGGCTAAACCATCACCTTTGCTAGAGTCAAACGTCCATTGATGACTCTGGAGATCTTGTGCAGTTGACTTTCCACAAGCAGTTAGGCCAACCGCAATCAGCAATACTGTCATTACAGCGATTATATATTTCCTATATGATTTCATAAGTTACTCTCCCTCTATAATCCTTATCCCAGCATTTTCTTATGTCTAGTCTCTAATTCTTGATCGATGTTGTCCTGCAATTTGTCTTCCTCATCATCAGTTGTCTGATCGGCTTTTTTGGCTTGGTGCTGTGCTTTAACTGTCTGATTCCACTTATCTACCTTGTTTTTAAAATTAGTTTCTTGACTGGCTTCTGGTTGGCCTTGATACTCGTTCTGTGACAAGTTAACCAAATGATCGGCGCCAGGAAATAGTTTAAATTGGAACGCTTTTGTAGCTTTGACCGGCCGCGCATTACTAAAGATTAATAAACTCCGATCTTCGGGCATACGCATGATTTCGTCGGGCGTCATGAGCGAACGGCTCGTATAGCTGTAACTATCGCTTTTGCTATGGCTCTCTTCGTTGCTATGACTGGTACTCTCACTTCCCGTTTCGACTTTAACGGTTGATTTACCTAACAAATCACTAAAGTATTTAGCGGTCACGTCGTTAGCCGCATTCAAGCAGATTTTAACGGCGTGATTCCCTAAGATACTTTCGGCTTTATCCTTGCCGTACAAGGCTTGCAGCTGGGTTAAGGTCTGGCAAATGGTCGTCACACCAATACCGTACCCCCGGCAAGTTGCCAGGAACTCTTCATACTTCGGAAACTTCCCTAAATTAACAAATTCATCAAGGATAAAATCGACTTGATGGGGTAATTTAGCGTGATGATCGGCAGCTAATTTGTATAATTCATCAAACAATTGTGAGAAAAACAGATTGATGAAGCTTTCGTAAGTGTTATCCATCACCGGAATAATCACGTATAGGACAACCTTAGTATTGCCAATCTCTTTTAAATCAAAATCTGAAAAGCTGGTAAAGTCGGCCACTTCTTGATCGACAAACTTCGAAATGGTTGCCAGCAAGCTCTCAATAATACTGGCTTTCATTTCCCCTTTCGCCTTTTTAAAACCTAATTCATAAGCACGTCTCGCTGGATCGGACATTTTCAAATCCAGGAACAAGGTATCTAACGGACTATCTGTGCCCTTTTCTTCGGCTTCCACATCATTTTCCTGTAAGACTTGGGTTACGCCCGCCAAGTTCCGTTGCTCTGGCGACCGGTGGTTCATGACAAACAGAATTAGTGCCTTCAAAAGTTGCCGTTGGGTACTGAACCACACGTCTTTCTTACCTTCCGCATTCTCACTTTGGACGATCTTAGTGGCGACGGTTTCGGCTTGAATATCCCGTTGAATATAATCAAAGGGATTATAGCGGTCACTGTGCGTCATGTTGGCAAAGTTGACGACATGCACTTGATAACCTTGGGCTAACTTAACCCCGGCCGTTTTTTCGTATAATTCACCTTTCGGATCGGTGACGACAATACTGTTCTCCGTTTCGTTAAACAGGTTGGTAATCACGACTGATTGGGTCTTATACGAACCGGGACCCCCGACCACAAAAATATTCCGGTTGGGTTTGGTTGAGTTGTTCTGATAAACAGCCTGCTTATCCACGATTCCTAAAATTGTGCCATTCATGTTAATCTGCCCCCTTCGATGATTTCTCACGGTCGACTAATGATTTGAGAACTGCTGCCTTGGTACTGTTGTTAAACGCTGTTGTCAGGTCTTTGGCATTGATACTAAAGTAATGGTTACTCAATTCTTTTAGATCACCCCAGGTCGCACTCCCGTGAGTTTCAGTGTCCGCAGTTTCCCACGCTTTATGTTTGCTGTTTCGTTTCAAAGCAAAATAGATGGTGTATAGGATCACGGCGACACTGACAATAATTAGTACCGGGTTCTTTTGGCCTAAATATAAGTTGTAATAGTGCCAAGGGTGTAAAGCTAATTGTTTTAATACGGTTGGCATATGATCCGCAAAGGTTAGCTTATAACGGGACAAGGCCATGACAGAGCCAGCTAAAATCTCCGCTAAATACAAGCCAATGATTAGCGTTAGTAAATACGGCCAGCTTGCTTTAATGGCATTTAAGAGTTTACTTTTCATCTAATCACCTACGATCTGTTTAATCTTTTGTTGGTTGGTTCCGGTGTACCGTTGCTTGCAATGGATCAAGGTTGGCACCGACGTTAGTTGATACTTCTGAATGTAATGGCGATTCTGCGGCTGATTCATGTTGATAAACACAATGTTATGACTAATTGCGTTGTGCCAATAGATTCGGTGAAAAATGGATTGACAATCCGGGCAATCATCGCGATAGAAGAACAACACTTTTTTAGGGTGCTTAGCTAACGTCACGATTGATCGCTGTTTTTCCACGTGATTCACGTATTGATGATTAGCAAAGCTACTAACGGCTAAAACCACCACGATTACCGCTAGGACTTTGCTAACCCGTTTAATTAAGGTCACTGGCTTTAAAGCTACTACCTAAATTTTGTACCGCGGTGATTCGATTCGTGGTGGTATCGAAGGTCACCTGGTAAAGTACCGTCGCCTTTTGCCAGTCGTTGTCGCCACTCTTACTTTGGTAACTAACAACCGCCAAGCCTTTCATGTTTTGCCCCTGCTTACTTTGTGTATACAGATTCAGTTGGTTTAACTTGGCTGAAACACTATTGCTATCGCCATAAGTCCCTTTATTGGAAAAGTATTGCTGATATAACTTGTCGGAAATCAAGTTTTTAACGCCATCTTTACGCTGACCGTAGGTCTTGGGCTTAAAGTTATTCATGACATCAAAGAACTTGGTGACCACCGTATTAAAGCTAAGTTCAGCCGAACTTTTGTCTTTATTATTTTGGTAGGTCTTATAACTGTCAATTTGGGTGCTCAATAACTGCTTTTGTTGGTTGGTTTTAGCCAATTGCTGACTAACTTGTCGCTTCTGTTGTTGTATGCGCGTGATCTGCTGTTGCGCCTGTTTAACTTGGCTATGTTGATAGGCATTCGCCCCTAATGACAGAACTAAGATCAAGCTACCAATCGCAACACTTAAAACCATGCTCCGCTTCATTTATTTATCCTCCTTACTTCTTGATCGGCCGGGCTAACGTCACATCACTACCACTTAGTAAGCTATAAAAGGCGGTGCCAAAGGTGCTTTCATTAATCTTGTCACCTGTCCCACCTTGCTCAATAATCTTGGTGGCTTTGCCTTGCCATTTGCCTAACAGAATGGCCGTATGGCCGTTGTTTCCCGCGCCGGCGCCTTGATTGACAATCACAATATCGCCGGCTTTCTCGTCATTTTCACTGATTTGTTTAAGATATTGATGACTGCCTTTGGCGTCACTGGCCATTGTGCCGGTAAACCAACCCATGTTGGCCGGTACCTTGTAACCAGCCTTATTCAAGGCTAACCAGACAAAGCCGGAACAATCCGTGCCACCAGTTTTATTGGGATTCTTTAAATCGCTACCTAGATCAAGACTGGGGTGCGTTTGCACATAGTAGAAGTCCCCCTTCATGCTTTCCGCGTTTTTGACGATACTACCGCCGGAGTAACTCGGATCACTGCTACAACCAAGTTGGTTAATGTCGCCGGTACTAGCATTATCGAGCGTATTACTAGATACTGGATCACTGGCACCAAACACTGAATACCAGTGATCGGCATAGCCGTATCTTTGGCTTAGATACCATTGTTCCGGGTTTTTGCTCATACCCTCGAAATCCATCAACCAGTCCTTGGTCGCTTTGTGCACGTCCGTGTATTTGAATATCTTCTTATTTGACGCATAGTAACTACTGTTCAATTCTTGGTCGAGATAATCTAATTGCACTCCGAGATTTGTGGCTGGTTTGTTTTCTTTGTGAGCTAAGTCTTCCAGTTTATCTTTTCGGCCATCTAACCATTGGGCTAAGCCCGTGGCACCGGAACTTGAATTAACAGATTGTGGATCAAGCCGACTTTCTAGTTGTAACACCCCCAAAATACCGGCGGCCGCTTGTGGGGTTGCGCCATACTTCTGTTTCCAATGCGCATAGATATTTTTAGCATTGGACGTCATGTCCTTGCTATCGAGCTGGGTCTGGGTTGCGGTAGTCGAATCATCGCAGCTGTTTTCTTGCAATTGACCAGTGACTGCCGCAATTAGCAAGATGATTAGCAGAATGGCGCCGCCCACAATATAAGCAATCAACTTCCACTTCTTTTTCTTATATTCAAACGACAGTACCTGCATTTAATCACCCACTTTTTGCTTGGCTTGATCGACCTGTTTTTGCGCTGCTGATTGATCGCTTTGCGCATTCTTTAAGTCCGACTTAGCCGAATCCACCTTCTTGTCTTTATCCTTATCTTTGCCGCCGTCAATCTTGTTGGCGTCGTCTAATTTCTTTTGCGCATCGCTAACTTCGTTCTTAGCGGAATTGAGGCTTAACAGCGCTTTTAAATACTTAGCTTTAGGACTGTTTACGCCGGCTAACTTGGTTTGGACGGTCTGGGCGTCTTGCGTATCGTTATGGGCTACAAAAGCTTGTCCGATTCTCAATAGCACGTCTCCATTAGTGGCAAAGGATAATTGGTTATTCAACGTATTGGTATCGTAGTTGACGATGGCCTTTTCTAGCGATAATTGGTCTTTTTGTTTACTTGTTGCACTGCTTGGTAACTGCCAATCGGCCACTTGGCTACTATCTTGGTTGGCATAAGCCGTGTTGACAACCTTGTTTAACTGACTTGGATCAACCTTTAAGGCTTGCTGGTATTGTTTATGCTTTAGGAATGTTTGGGCTTGCTTGTTTGAACTGTATCCGGCCTTTTTCATGGCTTTTTGGGCTTCTGACCACTTCTGATCATTTAAAGCCGTTTGAATTTTCCCGCTATATCTTAATCGCGTGCCCTGGGCTTGATTCTGATTAGCTAGGCTCTGATACTTCCGTTCATCATTTTTGTGAACTAAACCGATAGCAACCACAGCCACAATCGCAATCCCAGTCACACTTAACCAAAAACGTTGCTTGTTTTTCTGCTGGTTCTGTTCAACTGCTTGCCATTCGTGGTAACTGACAAAATCCTCAATGCCGTTAACCACTTCTTTTAATTCGGCTAACGACGTGGCTTTAGCCACTTGTTGTAAATACTCGTCAGGGTGTTTGGCTAGGGCTTCTTTAGGGTTGCTCAATAGCCGTTCATATGGCGTCCCCGTTAAACAAAATAGGATTAAAGCCTTGTACTTAGCTAAGTTGCTGTGCTTATCATCATAAGGCATGAGTTCATTGGCGCGATAAGCGTACCAAACGTGTTGCATTGGGTAATACCATAGATTGGCTGGGTTCAACGCAATATGGTATTGACTATCCGTGACCACGTCCTGGCTCATGATTTCATTAGCAATCGCTGACCGGATCGCCTTATTTTCATGGGGTAATTCCTTTAGTGATTTGACCTTATCTGGCAAGGTATAAGTCAAAACGACCTTCTGGTCTTGCTCAACCACGTTAACCAACTGCAAGAAATTGGGATCAACTTGCTTTAATTCGTTTAGCTCACTTAATTGGTCGTATCGAAATTGATTGTGATTGAGTTCAAGGATTAACTTGTTCCCTTGTCGTTTGAACGTGCCAACCTCAATATTCAATAGCTGGTTTGCTTTACTCATTTAAAGTCCCTCCTTCCTCTTCGGTGGTAGTCAAGGCGTCAATTTCACTTGGTGTCAGGATCACACGCTTTTGATAATCCGGTTGTCCGGTGGTCTCACGGTTGTATTTTTCTTGGTAAGCTTCTGGGTCGATTAACCGCAATTCTTCTTCGGTTAGCTCCACCCGCATAAAAGCGCGTTGGCTACCATAGATCATCAGGGCTTCACCTTGTCTACGGCGTTCTAGTAACTTCTTTTCCTTATCCGAGAACGTCATGCGTAGTTTCGTAATCACATCATCAACGCCTTTACCGTCAAGGCCAAAGAACACTTTGGTATAGGAGTTCCCGATGATGGCTTCACCAATATTTTGACCGGTGTCCGTTGTGCCTTCGATCACATCTTGAATTTGCTGCGTTCCGGCAATCGCCCCGGCATTGTATTTTCTAAACCGTTTGTAGGCTTGATGGAAAAAGGTGGCAGCCGCTTTGTGTAAGGTTAAAAAGTGAAATTCATCAACAAACAATTTCTTGCGGCTATGCCGATCTTTGGTGATTTCGTCCCACAAATACTGGAAGGTATTCAGATAAGCCGCTGATTGGACTTCCTGTTCACTTTGTAGTGGTTTTAGATCAAAAGAAATGATCTTCCCCTTTAGGTTTACGTTGGTATGCCCGTCAAATAGGCTGTTAGAACCATGGGTATAACTGCCTAAGATGTAGTAAAAGTCTTTTACCCGACTAAATTTATCAGCGTCCTTATCAGCCAGTTTTTCCAACTCGTCATAGACATTCGACAAAGTCGGCCATTGATCGTCTTTAACCTCTTTTAAGCGGCTATATTTCAAAACGCCACTGTTGACGTAAGCTTGTTTAACGACATCATCAAGGATTGCCAGCTCAACTTGGGTAATCCCGGTTTTAAGGACTTCAAATAATCCCTTTAATCGCTGGATTTTATCTTTGACTAGTAAATCAAGGTTTGTGACCGTTTCATCGGCGCTTAAGATTTCCTCGGAAAAGATTTGTAGCGGGTTAATTTTGTACTTCGCATTAGAAGTTAAGTGCAAGACTGCCCCACCCAATGCTTCAACAATCTTGGTATATTCATTTTCCGGATCAATAATGTAGATTTGATAGTCTTGAATGGCATAGCGTAAGATTTTCTGGATCATATAGGTCGTCTTGCCGACCCCGGAAGTTCCGATAATCACTTGATTTTGGTTCAGGGTCTTGTTGCGGTCCAACATATCCACGGCAATTAAACTGTTAGTGTCTTTGTTAACTCCTTCAATATCGCTCCTGGGCTTTAAGTCCAAAATCTCGGCGTCATCAAAGGGAAACATACTGCTGGCTACTTCGGTATTACTTTCTTTATAGGTGTAATCCCCCATCAGGTTCTCGTTAATTGGCATGGTTGACCAAAAAGCTTGGAAGGTGGCCTTAACAGGCACGAGGGGCTTCATTTGTAGCTTAATCAGCGTATTTTTAACGTTTTCGGTTAAGTCATCTAATTCCGCTAAACTGTTGGCCCGCAGATAAATGAGCATATGTTGGTACACAAATGTGGTAGAATTATCGAGGTATTTATCTAGTTGCATGTTGGCTGAATCAATATAATTTTGCAGAATCTTCTTTTTATACGGGTCGAACGTATTGAGCTTCTGCGCTTCCTTATTTTGAATCGTCTTCTTGTAATAGGTAATCATTGAATTGTTACTGGCGCTGTCGATATATTGCACAATATCGATAACGCCTTTTTTGCGCTTCAATTCTGACAACCAGTTGCCGTACACTCGTTTGGGATAGTCAGCAATCGCTAACACTCGAATAAAGTTCTCACCCGATTGAACATAGGTGGGGTACTGTTCCCAGCTGAACGGGAATAGTGAATGCAAGCTATCGCGATCAATCAGCTTGGTAAAGTCTTCAACCTCCAGTTTGGGCTTACTACCCGTTTGGCCGCTGTTGCCTTGATTACTTTCTTTTTTAGTTGGCATAAATAAATCAATGACCTTATCACCAAAACTCATGCTGTTGCCTCCTATCCATTAAAATTGATCAAGTTCTTTAAAATCTCTTGGACTTCCTGACTAGTCAAAACTTTGGCCGTCACATCAAAGTCCGTTAACGCATTTTCAATATCCCGTTTAACCTGTTCGATCTTTTCGTCTAAATGAGTGACCGCTAGGTTTAAGCTCTTAACACTTTTGTCCTTAATTGGCACCTTAACGATTAGCAGATGTTGCTTCGTCGTCATGTTTTTGGATTCCTGGACTTTAGTAAAGTGGTCCAAATAACTGGCAATTAATTGAATTTTGAACTGTTGCTCGGGGTGATCTTTTTGTAGTGCGAGATACCGCCTTTTGAGACCATTGAGATAAGCCGTCATATTGACAGGTATTGTTGGTTCTAAGAACTGTAATGTGTCATCAACGCCTTCACCTAAGGTACTCATGAGAAACGCGCCATAGTCCTCAAAAACGTCCTGTTGTTCGGTTTCATTAAGTAGATCAAGGTTGATCCCACTAACTTCCAAAATGCCAACGAGATTACCCGTTTTGGTAACTTCGTAATTACCATACATACCCACCACCAAGCTCATGTCATCAATGGTCTCTTTGCCACCATTGATTTTAGGCGGTTGGTAATCCCAGTCGAGTTCCGCTGATTTATTGGCGATTTTGCTCTTCTTCAAACGCATTTAGTTCACCTCGCTTCTTCGGTTGTAAATAAAACAGTTTCTGACCATTGGCATAGCGACGTTTCAACTTAAAGTTATCCCGCACTTTAATATTCTTCCGCGCCGCAACTGGCCTAATTGTTAAAATAGCCATGACAATCGTCATGGCTAAGACAACAATCACTATTTTTATCAGGACTAAAATCAACCCATAGGGTGGGATCGCAATAAAAATTAAGCCCACTAGTCCTGCCAGTCCCGCTATGCCAAAATCCTTCAAGGTGTAGTCTTTCCAGATCCCGTAATCTTTATCAACGTTTTCTGGGAAGATAAATTCTTTTCCTTTCTTCATTTGGCAGGCTCCTTTTTAAATTAAGTGAATAGACTGTAAACCCAAGGTAATAGCCAGATAATTGCAGCTGCTAGGGCAACTAAGCCGGCAACTCGTCCAACCGCATGATAGACTTCGGACTTTTCTCGCGGATCGTCTGCGTCAGGCATTCTTTTGATAAGGCAAATTCTATAATTAATCCGAACAGAAATTAAAAAGCCCAAAGCAATCACTTACAATGGTAGTAGCTAATTCCAACCAATATAGGGAGTGATTACTTTGGGTACATCTACTTTATCACGTTTTCAACGTGGCGCACTAGCAC